>JAFNKG010000012.1 GCA_017883965.1 Candidatus Methanophagales archaeon
CGAAATTAGATATATTATTGAAATCGAAGACGGGAACGATCCAACCGATGAATTAAGATATAAGGTTGTTTTTTCAGATTATTGTATTCAAATTATGAAAAGGCATCATACGCAATATAACGATCCAAAATTTATAATGGTCATTAAAGAACATCATTCTAATGAGAAGAAAAATATTACTGAAGGGAAAAAGAAAGCACTGAGCGCCAGATCGGATTTTTTAAAATCTCTTATTATAAATTTAGATAAAATCGAATTAATTATCAATGATGAACCTCTTGAAGAAATAGAGTTTTTAATTAAGTAATGCTGATAATACAAGTTCCCTGTATTTCCTACCCGGAAAAAACCGACAAAGCGGAAAAACGAAGCAAGTATCAGCGTGCCGAGCAAAATTCGTATTATCCAGTTGTTGAAAATCCAACCATCGGAACTGAACCGTGCATCCAGTCTGGCTGGTAACAGGCAGTGACTCGGGTGATGGAATACTGGACGGCGAAATTGTGCAGGTGTATTCAACACCCAACAAGTTGACAGCCCCTATAAATTAATTGAGTAACACATATATTCTCATACATGTATGTTCACTCTTAACAATGGGGATCAAAGAAAATACTATTAAATATTTTGGCAAACAAGAAGAAGCCTATTCAAAAGCGTTTATATTTCAGGACTCGGCGCATCTTTCAGAGATCGTCAGAAGAAGTGGTGTAAAAAATTTGATGACGGGATGAAACGTGCAGGAACTGATGAGAATAAAACCAACATTATTTATCCTTTGGCTTTTCTTCCTTCTCCTTCGTATTACGAACTTCCTCCACACACGCTATAACGGCTTTCCGTAATTCTGGAATGAATACTTCCTGAAAAAAATTATACCTCTCTTCACCCACTTTGGTTTCACACGTCCAGGGATCCAGTACGACAGACCTCATACAAGGGATAGCTTCTACTTTTTCTGAGTCGGAAACCCCGAGTCTTTCAGCAAGTGCGTTCATAAATTTTGGACCATAATCAGCCCTATGGAAGGTCGTCTTTGAAATCATTACCCCATAATCATAAATTTTTGTTTTAGGTTGCGGATAGACTTTTTCGAAAAGTAGATCATGAAGCATAATAACTTTACCTATATCTTTATTGGGTTTACCATCGAGATCATAGAAATTAAAAATATAATCAACAAAGTTCTGATCAGAACCAATCTCTTTAAGACAATGCATAGCCTCTTCATTTTCAAAAATTTCATCAATTGGTATTTCATAAAACAGATTTCTTAAATATTCTACATCTATCGCATCAGGCAGTTCATTAAAAGGAACGACAAAAAAAGGGTCTCCCTCCCTTACCATCGTTAGCACGTAGATGTAAAATAGCCGTGCATTTAAAAGGGATTGTCCCATAAGTTTACCATATCCTTTTACTGAAGGTCTTATTACAGAGTGGCTTAAAAAAACAGCAGCCGCGGATGCACCCGGTTTAGAACCCTCAACACCGGATTCTCCGATACTCATCATTCTGCCGCTTTCGGAACCGATATAAGGAGCTCCAAACGTAACAAGATTTATCGTTTTACCATTTCGATAGCAAAGGCTTCCTGCGGGATATGGTACGTATCCCCACTTATGAGGATCAACCGTTACAGAATCACAATTTCTGAGCTCCTTCATTTGATCAATTACATACGTGCTTAATGGAACTTTTGAGGTATCAGGAATAAAAATGTCGTCTTCAGTCGAGTCTTTTTCCCACATTCCCGGTTTTTGTATATCAAAGTCTTTCCGGATGATGGAGACCAGGTAACCACCCCACGCAGCATCTGCATGAATATTGAAATCAAAAGGCGTTTTATCCTCAGGTTCACGGAAGTCATTCCGCATAGTAATCATATCTTTTAAAGGATCAACAGCACTTTCCTCTGTGCTGCCAATTACAGCAACAGTCAAAATAACGGGCTTTCGATTTTCACGGCATTTATTAAGCTTATCACGAAGTTCACCTATATCCATTCTTGCTTTTTCATCCACGAAAACGTTAATTAATCCATCTTCAAGAATATCCTTTTCTTCTCTGCTATCCTCTTCTTCTCTGCCATGACCTAAACCAAGTAATGAAGCAGCCTTGGGCCAGGAATAATGTTTGGAAGAAGGAACTATCACAGCAGGTTGTTTAATACCCCTCTCCTTCAAATGATATTTTTCGTAAAATCCAACCATTCCTAAGGCATTCACCGAATATCTTTTTGTCAAACAATCCCAAATCTCACTCTCTTTTTCTTTAATCTTCTCCTCATCGTTATTCGCGTTTTCGATAAGATATGCGGCAATTGTCAGAGGAATTTCTAAAATCTCGTTGTTGCTAAGATTTAATAATTGCCATTCATCAAGGTCTACGAGTTTGACCTCTTCTCCGCCAAACATAACCTTAACATGATCTTTTGCATCTTTATATTCGTTATTTAGTGCGTCTTTTATGCCAATGGGTAAGTACCGTAATTCTCGTGCTGACCACATAGCTTCAATATTAGCTACCGTTCCGTCACAGGTAATGTGACCCCATGAAGTATGGTCAAACCCGATCATAGTGCAAATATCATTCGCGGCAAAAATTTCAAGGAATGTCGTTGCAGGAGACCCCTGGATTGAGACATTGTTTTGGTTTTGTAGCATTGCAGTAAAATAACCAACTAATGAAGGAAGGGTAACATCCCAATTCATATGTCCCTGATAGCGCATGCTAAACCAGGGAACAGAATAATCGTTTAAAAAAGTTATCAACCGATAAAAATTATCCTTTAACGATTGAATTGCAGCAAGGTACCCGGGAGTTATCTTAATTTCTTCGGTCACATAACCGGGATCCTCAGGATGGAAACTCCTTCTTCCATAGGCAATATTGTTCATCGCCTCGGTAATTAATTCACAAAAGATGTGCATATTTTCTGCCTTTGTACCCAGGAACCATCCAGTTATTTCCTCTTTTCCAACATCTTTTCGGGTTTGAACATGCCCTTCAATTCCGGGAAGATTCTTAAACGCCTCAAATGAATAAGTCCCTAAGCTGTCTGCCTGGAAATCTTTCGGTAACCCGACTTTTGCCAATCTTCTGACCATTTTACTCCTCCTTATACTTATTTTTATACAGGTCTTCTCTATCTATCATAATATTCTTTTGCTACGTTAAGTAATTTGGAATCCTCATTGGGTTTGAAGTCAGGCTCAACATGCTCATAGTTTTTTAACCAATTGGAAATAGGTATAGGTTCAAGGGTATCAGCCGGTTCGAACCCCAGAATCCGGGAATAAAAATACAATTCTGCCTCAAGAGCCTTTTTTATATTTTCGGCGATTCGGAAGCCATGTTGTTCATGGTCAAATAAAAGAAACACCACAGGTTTACCTTTTTCCTTAAGTGCCTCTACCATTTGTTCTGCCTGCTCAGGTGGAACAACCCTATCCTCCTTACCTTGAAAGAAAATCATTGGACAATCGAGTAACTGTATATTATAATAAGGGGACCGCATTTTAAATGTCTTTATCACCGAGTCTATCGGTCCAACAAGTTCATAAGCATAATAAGACTCAAATTTGTGAGTATGAATTGCCAGTGTCTCTAAATTGGAAATGCCATAATAACTTGCTACACCTTTGCAACAATGGGTAAAAGTAGCAAGAACAAGGGTTAGATAACCCCCGGCACTTCCGCCTCGTGCTACTACACGGTTTTTATCAATCTTATTAGTATCAGAAAGATACTTTACACAATTCACACAGTCGTCTCGATCATATATTCCAAAATTATTATACAATGAAAGCCTGTATGAGCGTCCGTACCCGGTACTACCGCGATAATTTACATCAACCACCCCAATTCCCCTGCTTGTAAAATATTGGATAGTCATATCGAGTTCCGTAGAGGCAGCACCTGTTGGTCCACCATGTGCTTTAATTACTAAAGGAGGATATTGGTCATTCGGACCGGTGAACCTGGGATTGCAGGGCGGATAATAAAGAGCGAAAGCTGTTTTCTTTTTACCGCTCCCTACCGGATCGGAGGTCTCGTAGGAAACAGGTTCATATTTTGATATATAATTGTATAAGGGCTCTTTGGACTCCGGGGATTTGTTAAATAAATCAATACGTGTACCGCGTTGAATTACCGCCATTTGGGCCCTTTCTTCACTCAACCTGACAATTGAAGAAGGAAAATATGGACCTCCTGCAATAAAAACAACGTTTCCAGAACAAACCCGTACTTGCTTGATTTCAGTCACTTCTTTGAATTTTGGGTCTTCTGCTTCAATAGGGAAAGTTATTGGAAGTTCTTTAAATACAAACGTTTCAGTATTGATCTCTCCAAGTTTCCAAATTCCACTCTTATTGTATGCAGCTATTATAGTGTCCCCCGTCAAAAAAGAATAGGTAGACATCCTTAGATTCCATTGTGGTGCGCCAAATTCTACATCCTTTGGAGCATTTTTAGAAATTTTTTCATCACCATCGTCATTGTGCCGATATATATGCCACCAATTATCGCGGTCCGAAACATAATACAGTTTATTCTGCCACCATTGAGGTTGAAATAGTGATTCCCCCTTTTCCAACTCATTCGTATTACCTGCGATTTTTTTTATTTTTTCCCTGTCCAAAAGACCATTTCCATCAAATTCCGCAACCCAAAGTTCATTACTATCCCACGGCATACGTCCAAAGTTCCATGCTAACCATGCGAGTTTTTCTCCATCAGGACTCAAACAAGGTGAAGAATAAAAATCTCTTAAATAATCACTCTCAGAATCGTCGGGATAGGATAAAAGAACCACCGGCTCTTTCTGACCATCCAGATCGAGTGCCACTATTTCTGTAACTGCATAACCTCTTTTTAATACTGTATGATCTTCTCTTATACAAATCATTCTGTTTCGTCTTTTATCAATTACCCCGTCACCATATCTCATGTTTACCTCAGGGGTTATTGGAATCGGCTGGTTTTCAGATTCTTTCCTGAATACCCGTTGATCATTGGTATTCGGTTTATCAGCCCCGGAAAAATTTGAAAAATATACTTTTCCATCAGAAACAGCAAAAGACCCGCCCCCGTACTCATAAACAAGAGTACGAGCACTAAAACCTCGAGGTATTACATCTTCTTTTTTCCCTTTTGAGCTATATTTTACTATTACATATCTCCCATTCTCCTCAGGGCGGCTTTCTACCCAGTAAATGTCACCCTGGTCAATAGCTATTTGCAGAAAGTCTTTTTTTCCTCTTACTATAAAATCCGGTGTAATAGGCGACTTCCATGATCCATACGCTACTTGCTTCTTCAATGACATTTTTTTTCCTTTTTCAAAACCACAATCGAGTGGCGTTTTCACGAGTGACCATAGTAGCCACCTGCTCTGGAAGGGGCTCAAATAGCTGGTTGTACCTTCCGATGGTTTTTCCGTAGGTGTCGAAATGACCACACAGGTCGCTTCCAATCATAAAGCGGTCGGGATATTTTTTGATGAGTTCCAGCCAGTGTGCTTTGGGTTGTTTGCGGCCATCAAGGACAACATCGTCATAGCCCACCCACGAAAAGGTCTTCAGCATGGGTTGTAGCATTTCGGTGTAGAATTTAGGGGTGACACGACGAGAAACCCCACAGTGCGCCCATAATACGGTTGTTTTCGGAAATTTATCCAGGATTACCCGCAGTTCGTGAATTTCAAGGCTGTAACTCATCTTCAGTCTCCTTTCTGTCCAGCTTCGAACTTAGTCCACGGCTTGGAAGGACGATCATACAGGTAGCCATCAAGGTAGGACCATTGGGGATGCTCGTTGAGGAATAGTTCGGCTTTAAACTCCAGACCGCTGCTATTACCCCACCGCGCCAAAAAAGAAAGACTTTCTGCCATGATGCTGTCACATACCTTTCCATCCACGGCGCCCCGAGGCTGGTAGGGTAGCGGACGTCCGGGCTGGCTCATATATGCCCGGTCATCCAGTTCATAGTGACCGTCCACAGTACGTGAACAAGGATTATCGTCCTTTTGCAAATAAACGTCATAATGGTCAGCGATAATTTCCTTCCCCACATCAGCGGTGATTTTTCCGTAATGTTTCTTCATCAGGTCGCCGAGCCGGACCTGCCGCGCGCCCTGGTGCCGCCGGATGTCGGCGAAACCGGTATTGGAGCACTCAAGGTTTCGGATGCGTGGATCGGTGGGGGCGTTGAAACCTATGAAGAAGCCCTGTTCCGGATTCATCTCAACGTTCCAGAATTCCAAACCCAGCTCGAACCGCATGATGTCGCCGGTTTTGGTATTGCCCAAAAGCCAGCTATTGGCATAGCCGCCGTTGTTATGTTTTTTCATGAGGTTCACAAACTCTTCCAGGCTCTCTGCATACTGCATGGCAAGACGGACGCGAAAGAATTCCGCCATTTCATCGGACTTGTACAGGCTGAACCCACCCATGGTGGTTTCCGTCCCCATGATGCCTGCGTCGGTTACGAAAAAGTCGGCAAAGCTATCAACAAATCCCGGTGCGGACTGCATGAAGATCCGGTGTCCCTCAGACGGGGCAATGTCGAGGATCAGATTGGAGAACTGGCCTGTCTCAAAATTGGACCATGAGTTGTGTGCCATGACAATTTTATGGTCTATGGTGGCTTCGCCATGAGCCATGAAAGCGCTGCAATGATCGTGCTGTGCGGGCATGGACGGTGCGTATTTGAGCCGAGCTTTTTCGTTTGGCCACCAATAGTCAGTGAGTTCCTCATACCCGTTCCAGGCAAGAATTTCCTGCCAGGTGATGTCAACGCCAGCAGTCTGGGCGCCGTTCGCTATCCCTCGTATCTCATTCAATAGTTCCTTAGCAGGATATTTCGCAGATGGAAATTCTTTGGTGAACAGTTGCGCTGCGGCTTCCACGAAAAACTCCCAGGTCTTACCTGTGTTGAAGAAGGTCAAATATCGCAGACTTTGCCGGATGGTCTCCAGTTCTTTAGCAAGTAGATACCCATGCTGGAACCCCCTTTCAAAGGCATCGCCCTCGATGTGAAGATATATCCAGCCGTTTTGGTCAAAACGATAACCTTTTCCCGATTTTTGCATAGTTCTTACTCCTATATAGTTCCATTATAATATAGTGAATTATCCCAATCCCTTTAAAAAGATTTAGGTTTTTGGGGTTGTAAAGTTATTGGGTGTTCTCGCCTGAAATTAAAAATTATATCTTAATTTGGCTTATTATCCGTAATAAAACCGAAACTGCTTATTATGATGAGAGCAAGGGAGCCGTAGATAACCTCTCCGGAATGGAGAGCGTGACTATCCTGCTGATTGGGAAATGCAAGTTCCGGGATTCGATTCCCCGTATTGGCTCAATAAAATGTGGAAAATCCTAAATCCTAATTTCTAATAAATTCATTTGTCATCAAATAAAAAACAGCGGATAAAAGGGAAATCAATGATTTTTTCAAATTCGTCTGTCGGGATTTATTTGCGAGACGCTATATGGCATGGCAAAGATACGCAAGTTATTTATATACCCTCACCTATTCTTCTAAAAGTCAAGAAGTAAAAATGATTGAGAAAACGAAAGGAGGAAAGAATGGCAGAGGCAAAACATGGTGATACCGTTAAGGTTCACTACACGGGCAAATTGGAGGATGGCACGGTATTTGATACTTCCGTTGACCACGACCCGCTACAATTTACAATAGGCGAGGGTCAGATAATCCCGGGCTTTGAACAAGCGGTGGTCGGGATGAATCCGGGCGAATCGAAAACCATCAAGGTCACGGCGGATGATGCGTATGGTCTACACCATGAGGAAATGGTATTGGTGGTAGATCGAAACCAATTGCCAGCGGACTTGAACCCAGAGGTCGGTCAGCAGTTACAAAGCCGTCAACCGGATGGTCAAACAATTGTAGTCACGGTAACCGATGTCTCCGAATCGAGCGTGACGTTAGATGCTAACCATCCTTTGGCTGGGAAAGACCTGACTTTTGAGATTCAGCTCGTAGAGATCGTTTAACCGTTTCGTTTATGGTATCATAAAAACGAAGCAGCAGAAAAACCAAGCAGATATAGAATAAGCGGTGAGAAGGGAGCTAATTTAAGAGAGTTTTATCTCAAGATCAGGATTAAAGAGATACACAAATGCGTCTTTGGGATTGTAATACAAGCCAATGGCTCGTATCTCAACACCAGATGAATACGCCTCCTTAAGAGCTTCGTAGAGCTTCGGATCTGCGTGTTTATTCGGTTTAAACGCTTTGACGTGTGGCAATGCAGCAATAAACAGCAGTATTCCTTCTCCGCCGCTTTCTTTCACATAACCAGAAAGCTCTTTTACGTGTCTTCTCCCTCTATCCGAAGGACAATCGGGATACATGGCATACTCGCCTTCTCGTAAAACCGCGCTTTTTACCTCGAGATAAACAGCCCTTCCATGACATTCCATGAGATAATCAATGAGTGATGCGCTCAATTTTGCGTTTCTCTTTAGAATGCGGCATCCCGCAAGCCACGGAATGTGGTTTGCCTCCAACGATTCTTCAAAGGCTTTCATTTGCAGTTGCGTATCAATGAGCGCTCCAAACCCGCTCTCTTCTATCGCAAACAGCCTGAAATCTGTTTTATCCGTATTTTGAGTTTTAAAACAGAACGCTTTCCTACCTTTGACCAATAATTCGTAGAGCCTTCCGGTGTTGTTTATGTAGGCAGGATGATAGTTTCCTTTGATCTCTACCGTTACAACGAACCTGTTAAGGCGCTCGATTATTCTGCATTCCTGGGGATTTTCAATCCTGAAGACTTTTATATTTGTCGGTTCTTCCACATTCATAAAAAATTCAAAGCTATACTTTAAATAGTGCAAATTATAGATTCAAATAGGTTGAGCATAATGATGAGTAACCTTCTGCCAAAGGGAAGTATATACGAAGTAAACTTCGCATATCATTCCAAAATGGGTGGATATACGACATTGATGTCGGATATACCGATGTTAGGCGAAATGCAAAGAGGGTAATAATATGTTGCCAAGAAAAGCACTCGTGATTGGGATTATCCTGATAATAGCAGTGTTAGTGGCATCAGTTTGTTTGCTGCATGTGCCAAGTGAGAGATATACACCGATGTGCAAAGCAATACCACTGGCAACCACTTCCGATGACGAAAAATATCCAATATGGAGTCCGGATGGAAACAAGATATTCTTCAAATCCGATGATTGTATCTGTGTTTGTAACCCAGATGGGAGTCAAAGGGAAAATCTGACAGAGTTCAAGGGATCTTTTGTCTTTAGCCCGGATATGAAAAGGGTGTTTTATAAGAAGACTATATATAATGAAGGCAAAGTGACATACCAAGCTTATGTGATGGACATAGATGGCAAAAATCAAAAGAAAATCGCCGAACTCGCTCTTGAGGAAAAGTATGTTAATGATGAGGGTTATATAGGGAACACCAATGCACTAATGTATACAATGTATTCGTGGAGTCCAGATAGAACAAAAATCTTCTTCACCAAATTAGAAGAAACGGGCTACACATGGGTATGGAGACAAGAAGAAGGAAAATGGGCAAGATACAAAGCTGGAACTGAGCCTTCCGTACCTGTGGAGGAGTTCTTGGGAGCAGAGCAGAGGTTAATCGCTAAAGAACATGAGGAAACCGCCTGGATATGGGATTTGCAAGATAACGAGTTGAGATTCATTGGCCATTTGAGCAATGGCATCGTACACTTTCTCCATAGAGGAGAGGTCGTCTGGGGCCCAGATGGCAAGTATGTGGCTTTACCTGGTGTTGAACTTTCAGAGGATGGAGCGACTGAGCAAATTTTTGTGATAAATGTGGAAACCGGGGAGAGCAAGAGATTGACTTCATTCATTGGGTCCAATACCTGGCCTATATGGAGTCCTGATGGTAAGAAGATAATGTACGTGCGAGTGCCGCCGAAATACTGGTATATGCCCTTCATCTTTAACGACGATGAGGGCGGGGATATCAGGGTGGTGGATATCGATGGAAGCAGCGAAAAACAACTAACAGATATTCCGATGAATTGGGAAGATGGATATTGGAGCCCTGATGGGTCTAAGATAGCTTATCTTTCTTGGGAAGAATGGGGCGAGAAAAACGAGGTCTGGGTGATGAATGCAGATGGAAGCGATAAGAAACTGCTTGTAAAAGGAGAGCGGGTGGAGAGTCTAGACTGGAGTCCTGATGGCTCAAAGATAGCCTTTGTCACGGGAAAAGTGAGCGAAGGTAAGCTTGATCGTGACATATACGTGGTAGATGTGCTAAAATGATAACTTGTCTATTATTAGCAGGATACATTGCAGATAAAAAGTGCACTTCGCCTAACAGAGTGTATCTGGCTACGGTGCTTCGCACCTTCGCCCAAATTTGCCCTATCGGGCAAACTTCAGATACGCTCGGAACGTCAGACTGTGTGAAAACCCCAAATTTTGAGAATTTTTTACCTTATTTTTTGATTTAAAGGCGGTATAGGGTTTATTTTTCATGCAAACATGAGTTTTTACACAACCTGACGTTATGCGACATTCCTAGGAGGATTTAAAATGCAAATAAGTGTTTACCAAGAAGCCATAATAGAAATGCAACCCACCCATCTTTTAGTGAGATGTGGTAGATGCCGTGGAACTGGCACAAGAGACCGTGATGGTCGCAACCCGAAATGCTCAGTTTGCAATGGAGCTGGGAAGGTGCTTGTTAGAGTTCAGCCCGGCTCATTTATTAAATGTGGATTTTGCAAAGGAGATGGAACCAGAGATCGTGATGGAAGAGATCCTGTTTGTCCTGTATGCCGAGGAGTTGGTGGTCTATTTAGGGAGTTGCCCGCGGTTATTTGCTCAAGGTGCAATGGAATAGGTAGTCGAGATAGAGATGGAAAGACACCTATTTGCAGAGAGTGTGGGGGTAGTGGAGTTAGACCACTTGGGGAACGTCGCCTAACAGGCGGGTATCTGGCTCCGCACCTTGTAGGTGCTCCGACCCAGATTTGCTCCGCTTCGCTCCGCAAACTTCAGATACCCGCCGGGCGTTATGTGCAATTGAAAAAGTGCCGCAAGTATGGTAAACTTAATAAATTATCATTTTTTACTTCTTGAAGAGGAAATAATATGAAAATCATCACCATCGACAAAAACAACATTGACCAAGAGCATATTTGTTGTGCTATTGGAAATGACAAGCAAAATCAAAACAGAGCCCAATCAAAAAAAGATTGGATGAAAGAAAGATTTAATGATGGGTTAATATTCAAAAGATTTGATGAGAGGGGCAAGGTATTTATCGAATATATGCCCATTGAAAAAGCTTGGAAACCAATAATTGGGAAAAATTACATGGTCATTAATTGTTTATGGGTTTCTGGCAAGTTTAAAGGCAAAGGATTATCAACGCAATTACTTAATGAATGTAAAAAAGATGCAAAGACGAAAAAAATGGATGGGATTGCCGTTGTTAGTAGTGTTAAAGTGAAGCCATTTTTAACTGACAAAAAATTCTATTTAAAACATGGCTTTGAAATTGTTGATTCGGCTTCTCCATATTTTGAATTAATAGTGTTGAAATTTAATAAAAATGCTAGGATACCACAATTTACAGATAATTCAAAAAATGCTACATATTCAAACAAAAAAGGGTTCACTTTTATTTATTCCAATCAATGTCCGTTTATGGAAGAATATGTTGGACTGTTGTCTGAAATTTCAAAGAGTAAAAAAATACCTTTTGAAATCAAAAAGTTGAAAAACCATAAAGAAGCACAACAAATAGGAAGCCCATTTGGAACACTCGGGATTTATTATAATGGTGAATTTAAAACTCATGAACTTATGTCAGAAAAGAAATTTGAAAAGTTTATTGAAGAAGTAAAAAAATGATAGGGGCACTTTTTCAACAGCACATAACAGCGGGTTTAAGCGGCGTCGCACCTTGCGGTGCTCCTTGGGTCTCGCCCTTCGGGCTCGACCAAATTGCCTCGGCTGTCGGCCTCGGCAACTTCTTAAACCCGCGTCCCGTTAGGCGAAATGTCTTTAATATATGAGACATATATATCCAATAGGAGGTATTAAAAATGGAAAAATTACATCTGCCCATAATCATTGAGATGGACGAAGATGAGTATTACATAGTAAGTTGCCCGCTGTTCAGGGGTTGTCATTCTTACGGCGAAACTATAGATGAGGCACTGGAAAATATAAGGGAAGTCATAGAGATGTGCCTCGAGGAGACAAAAGTCGAGGAGCTTAATAAGTTCGTAGGATTTAGGGAACTGGAAGTAGCTCAGAATGTCTAAACTTCCCGTAATCAAAGGCAGAGAACTTGTAAAGTTTTTGGAATTCATGGGCTTTAGGGTTACCAGGACAAAAGGTTCTCATGTAAGGTTGAGATCAGAAGATGGAAGGGTAACCACCGTTCCTGTGCATGGAAACAAGGACATACCCAAAGGGCTTTTGCGTAAAATAATCAGAGAAGACTTGGAAATAAGTTTAGAAGAATTTTTAGAGTTATACTCAAGGTACAAAGGAAAATGAGAAGATGATCGACACTTCGCCTAACAGAGCGTATCAGGCTCCGCTACGCTTCGCCCAAATTCCCCTTCGGGAAACTTCAGATACGCTCGTGACGACGTCAGGTGAAACTTGGGCTGATTAGGAGGTAACTTTATGGGAACTAAAATATTAGGACGAAACATCGTAGCCGATCCTGCCATCTGTCATG
Source organism: Candidatus Methanophagales archaeon (assembly GCA_017883965.1). GTDB lineage: Archaea > Halobacteriota > Syntropharchaeia > Alkanophagales > Methanospirareceae > JAFNKG01. The sequence continues at coordinate 12,746 of JAFNKG010000012.1, forward strand.
GCGAACCGACTTTTCGTGGCACACGCATCCTGGTTGCGGAAGTACTTGGAACAGGTAGCCAGCGGCATGGCTTGGGAGGCGATTATCGAAGAATGGCGTGGAGCATTGACCAAAGAAGCAATTGCAGAGGCTATTCGCTTAGCTCGTGAGGCGTTAAAATCTCATACCCCGTATTCCTCTCTGCTACGGGTCTGCCAACCGATTCCACCGCTTTGATGATCTCCTCAACCTTCGCCGGTTTGAACTCCTTTCCTGCCGCAGTTACAACGTTCTCCTCAAGTATCGTGCCGCCGAAATCGTTCGCACCAAAAACCAGCGCCAATTTCGCCACGTTGAAGTCCTGCGTGAGCCATGACGCCTGTATATTCCTCACGGAATGCAAAACAATCCTCGAAATCGCTAACACCTGCAAATATCTCGTTACCGATACCGGTTCTTTTATAACGTCGTAGAGTTCCGTGTTCTTCGGCTGAAACGTCCATGGTATGAAAGCAGTGAAGCCTTTCGTCTTGTTCTGCAAATCACGTATCCTGAAAAGATGTTCTACGATGTCTTCGTTTCGTTCAATATGCCCGAACATCATTGTTGCCGTTGTTTTCATTCGCAGCCCGTGTGCAGCCTCCATTACGTCAATCCAGCCATCTGCACTGACCTTATCCGGACTGACGACCTTTCGAATCCCATCGCACAGAATCTCCGCACCACCGCCGGGTAGAGAATCAAGCCCCGCTTCGTTCAGCCTTTCAAGCGTTTCGCGTGTGCTCATCCCTTCGTTCCTCGCAAGGAAATATATCTCTGGCGGTGATAAACAGTGAAGCTGAACGCCAGAAAATTCCTGCTTTATCGCCGAAAATAAATCCTCAAACCATTCAATACCGATTTCCGGGTTAAGCCCACCCTGAATGAGAATTTGTGTCGCACCAACGTCAACCGCATCTTTAATTTTTCTTATAATCTCTTCTTTACCCAAAACGTAGCACTCTTCTTCACTCTTTGCGTAAAAAGCGCAGAATTTACATCTCGACACGCAATGGTTTGTGTAGCTTATGTTCCTATCAACAACGAACGTTACGAGCTCTCCACACCGCATTCGCCTTATCTCATCTGCAATTCCGCCAATACACGGCAAAGGCAAGTCGAATAGGTGCAGGGCTTCTTCAAAACTCAAATCCACTCCTTCCAAATTCTTTTCCACATAATCCTTACATTCAGAGTAATCCGTATTCATGACACTTCTCCCCGAACAGTTCAAGCCCTCTCTTTTCTTTCGCGCCCAGCCGGTATGTAAGCAATTTGAAATACTCGTGGAGGAATTCTACCGGCATTCCGAACTTCTTCCCGGCTTCCGCAACAACCACGTCAACGTTCTTCTTCCCCCACTCGACCGATTCCATAACTGCCTTATTTACTTCACTCATATCCTTCTCTTTCTGCGATGCGGAAATTCCAAAAACCATTGGATAACCAGTTAATTCACGCCACTTCTCTCCCAAATCCATGACAACACTATATGCCGCCCTCGCCTTGATTGCTTCATCACCAATAACGAGTGCATAAGTGCCGTGCTTAAGCAATTCGCTTGCTTTACTCGCATTCACAGGTGTAACTCCATTTCTCATCCCACACTCGTGCAAAATGATTTTAAGTAGATTGAGCGATGTCACCGTTTGATTCGTTACTGCAATACGTCCGTTATCGTCGTCAAGCGTTTTCCCATTCGATACGACAACGACACTCAAAACGCTATTCCTCGCGGCAATACAGAACTCATAGCTTCTTAACTTATCTATGTTTTTTATATAATAGGACGAAGGGACCGGTGCGAAATCTATTTCTCTTCTTTCAAACATCCCGGCAAGCTCTTTTGGCGATGCTTCTATCACCCTCACGCCATTGTGCTCAAGCCAGTAATAGGGCAAAAAGTTGTTCACGAACCCGAATTTGCCTATTTTTATGCTCATCTCATGAATACACCTTCAAAATATTGTAAAATGTATCGCGTTCCGCAGGTATTTTGTTTGCACCCCTCGCAATACTTGAAATTTTATCTATCGGAAGCATAAGTGGCGTTTTAGCACCTGCCGCATGTGTAATCCGCTCCTCCATAAGCGTTCCGTCCAGATCGTTCGCACCATAATTCAAAGCGACTTGAGCAAGCTTATCGCCTAATGCAACCCAGTAAGCCCTTATGCTCTTAAAATTACGCAGAACTATTCTTGAAACCGCAATCGTTTTGAGAATATCCACAGGATTCATTTTTTCTTCTACAAGCCCCAACGCATCGAGCGCGGTGTTCTCCGGATAGAAAAGAAGAGGAATGAAGGAAACAAAGCCACCTGTCTTTTCCTGCAGCTTCCGGAGCCTGTATAGATGAAGAGCACGGTGTTCTGGTTTTTCAATATGCCCGAAGAGCATAGTGGCATTGCTTTTTATTCCAACGCTATGCGCTATCTCCATTATCCGAAGCCATTCATCCGCTTTGACCTTCTTCGGGCAGATAACTTCTCGTATCGCATCATCGAGAATCTCCGCGCCACCGCCGGGCATTGCTTGCAGTCCGGCATCCTTCAACCTTGAGAGCACTTCCTCAATGCTCATTCTCTCGACCTGCGAAATGAAGTGAATTTCAGGCGCTGTCAATGCTTTGATAATAACCCGTGGAAATCGCCTCTTTATCTGCCCGAAAATCTCCTCGAAGTATTCTATGCTCATTTCCGGATTGAGTGAGCCGACGATATGAAGCTCCGTAGCACCCATTTTTATCGCATCCGCAGCTTTCTCAAGCACCTCCTCAATGCTCATAAAATACGCATCGCTATCTTCAGCGTCACGGTAGAACGCGCAAAGGGGGCATCTCGAAACGCATATATTCGTGTAGTTTATCTGCCTGTTAACGACGAACGTTACGACGTTTCCATTACTTCGATTGATGGAATCTGCAAACTCACCGAGCTCATGGATGTCCAGTTCAAAAAGTCCTTCAATCTTTTTCGGTGTCCATTCCGCCATTTTTGTCTATTTTTGGTACTATGCTTTTGGCTTCTCTTATTCATTCATATAAATATATTCTTTTATGTTCATATTCAATAGTGAATATAACATATCATGAAACCGTCCATGCCTGAATATGAGGGTATTCTCGAATTCCTTATCAAAAAAGGACCGTCCAGCAAGTATGCCATATCGAAAGGTGCTGCCGTTCCTTATCCGACAATTCTGAGGAGGATTCCCGGGATGGAAGCCGCACATATAATCCAGAAGGTTGGCGAAGGTAAGAGGAGTGCTAAGATCTATGCTGCGACACCAAAGGGGACTCTCCTCGCTTACTTTGCCGGTCGTGTGCGCACTTCGGAACTCTTTATGGCTTTGCCCGGCATTATGAAGCACGTTCGGTTATCCTTAGAGGAATTACCAGCCGTCAAGAATCCTTTTGGGTTCATCGTAGGTGAACTTCCGTTCAAACTCTCACAATTAGAAGACCTGGAGGTAGAGGAAGCAGTGAGCATTTTAGGTGCGATTCTCGTCTGGCGACACGATGAATGGTATCACGAAATAGGGAAGGAAGAATTGAAGAGATTATTAGCATGGGAGGAGAACTATCGGATATTGCGGTTCCTGGTTGCCGGCTCCATCAACACGCTCGGAAAGATGAGCGAACAGGCGATGCGATTGAGTGAGCGGGCTGATGAATTCCTGTCGGAAATAGACGAGCTTGCGGGTCGTTGATTTTTCCGCTTTTACTCGCATTATTTTTTTATTCTATGATAAACGAAGACAATAACACAAGAAATCGGATAAGGGATAAGAGTAAATATTAACACATTTACAATAACATCCAAGATTTGTATCATGAGGCTTCTACTGAGTAAAATTTCTCGATAAGTATTTGGGGTTAAGAAAACTAATGCAACTAAAAATCGGATAAAAATTTTTGAAGAGTTTGTTCAACTTCAAGGATTCGTCGGATATCCTCTATTTTCCTTGGGTTTAGGGATACTTCTAAGCCATAGGACGTTGGCTTTGGAACAATGTACCCCTCATTGATTAGTAATTTCAAAGCCTTCTTTATCTCTCCACGTGCATGTTTTGGAAAGCCCTTTGTTACATTATCCTCTGAGGTATGTCGCCCTCCCACATACCTCCTTTTGTAAAGCTTTTCCAATATCGCTTTTTTGTAGATATCCATTAAGTAACAGTTTAGTGTGATGACGTTTAAGGTAGGATGTTGTTATCTCTCTCCTGATAGTATAATAATCATACTTAATAGCAAAATATATATACTCACTTGACTATTTAGTTAATAGGAAATTTTAAAATGGAAGTATCAGAAGAAAGCCCCATGCAAGCTATATTTGGAAAACACCCGCAGGTAAAAATCATAGAAACTTTAGTCCTACATCCTGATTTCGACTACAATCTCACCGAATTGGCAGAAAATGCAGAAGTATCCAAGGCTACGGTGTTCGCACTGAAAGACAAGCTTTTACATTATGGGATTATGAAACCAACAAAAAAAGTGGGGCGCATCCAGCTATATAGGTTCAATAAGAACAGCCCTGTGGGAAAGCTGCTGAACATTCTCTCCTTCAAGTTGGCAGATATAGATATAGATTTGCTACTCAAAATAGAATAGCCAATGGAGTAATGAACTCTGATCCCTATTATTGTTTTCTCGTGAAAATTATGGGGCTCTGCCCCATATCCCCGCAAGCCCTGAAAGGGCTTATGTGTAATCTTGTGGTTATACAAAAGCCAAAAAGCGAAAAATATATATAAACTGTTGCACAGAGTATGTTGGGAACAGAACACTGCTGACACATAAGAGGAATGGTTAGAGAGAAAGGAAAAGAGGGAGCGAAAAAGAAGGAGAAAGGGTGGTAAGATTGATTTTAGCTGAACATTTTCCAGTGCTTGTTGTTGCAGTGTCGTTGCTTTCTGCATTTACTATTTTGATTGCGGGATGGGTGAATAAGAAGACTTCTTGTCCTATCTCCATAGCAACCATCTCCGTACAACTGTTGATGGCTTTCTTTATCGTGAATCATGTCCTGACCAAAGGGACTATACATTACCGGCTGGGAGGATGGGCGCCGCCATGGGGAATCGAATATGTCATAGATGCGTTAAATGCATACGTATTGGTTGTAATCCTGTTTCTGAGTTTGATATGCGCGATATATTCAAAGAGGAGTGTAGAGAAAGAGCAGCCTCATAAGATTGTTCCTTTCTATGTGGTCTTTCAGCTCCTTATCACAGGTTTATGCGGTATAACTGTGACCGGGGATATATTCAATATGTATGTATTCCTGGAGATAGCGTCCTTAGCGGCGTATGCATTAATCGCTGTTGCGGGTGGAAGAGCGTTGAAAGCGAGTTATAACTACGTGATAATGGGTTCCATAGGTGCCTGTTTCTTCCTGCTTGGCATTGGTTTCCTGTATGCCGTGACGGGCTCGCTTAATATGGCGGACCTTTCAAGGTTATTGCCACCGCTGTATGGGAATAAAGTAGTGCAGGCGGCGTTTGTGTTCTTCGCAGTTGGATTGAGTATAAAAGTAGCACTTTTTCCGCTACATATATGGCAGCCTGATGCATATACGTATGCTCCTTCTGCGGTGAGTGCGATAATTGCGGCTACGATGTCCAAAGTTTCCGTGTATGCGTTAATAAGGGTTATTTACTCAGTGTTCACGCTCGATTTCATCAGGATTTACGATGGTGTGGATATAGCAATTTGCTGGATAGCGGCGATAGGAATAATAGCCGGGTCAGTGCTTGCGATAGTGCAGAATAATTTAAAGCGGATGCTTGCTTATTCCAGTGTTGCGCAGATAGGGTATATAGTATTAGGAATAGGGCTTTCTCCAATCTCCGCATGGGGACTCCTCGGCGCTATTGCGCACATCTCCAATCATGCGATAATGAAAGGATGCTTGTTTTTGGCTGCTGGTGCGTTCATTTATAAGCTGGGCTTGTGGGACATAAGGGATTTTGCGGGTTTGGGGAAGAAGATGCCTTACGCAAGTGCGGCATTTACGATAGCGGCGATTTCAATGATAGGCATACCGCCGAGCACGGGGTTTGCAACGAAACTGTTTTTAATCTTCGCTTCTTTAAAAGCATCGGAAGTTTTATCGAGTTCCGCTTACGTATTCGTGGTTGTACTGCTGCTCAGCAGTCTTCTTAACCTCGTTTATTTCTGGCGAGTAATAGAGCGCATGTATTTTGTAAAGACGGAGGAAGAGACGAATGGAGGTGAGAAAGAAGCGAAGAAGGCGGATATTCCTATTAGCATGCTTGTTCCGATGCTAATCCTCGCAATTCTTTGTATTGTTGTTGGCATTTTATGGCTTACGCAGGCGCCTTTGCCTTTAATTAACGAGACTTTCTCGAGATTTGGAATGGGGGTGATGCCGTAATGGTGGAACTGATGACGCCGCTGTTTGTTATTTTATGCCCTGCAATCGCGGCTCCTATGATATTGCTCTTTGGTAAACGACCGAATATAAGAGAAGGATGGACGATAGCAGCGGGCATAGCGATGTTCTCGCTCGTCCTATCCATGCTGCCCACGATTTTAGATGGCGAAGTGATCAAATGCACTTTTTTTCAGACATTATTCGAAGGTGTGGCATTTGGCTTTAAAGTAGATGCTTTTGGTATTATTTTCGCGCTCACTGCTTCTTCTTTGTGGATATTGGTGTCTTTCTATTCCATAGGATATATGCGGTCATTACACGAGCACGCACAGACAAGATACTTCTTTAGCTTCGCTATCGCTATATTTGGTGGCATAGGCATAGCAATGTCTGCAAATCTGCTCACAATGTTCGTATTTTACGAGATATTAACGGTATCAACATATCCACTGGTTATTCACGATCAGACACCAGAAGCTTTGAGTGCGGGGCGTAAATATTTCGCTTATCTGCTCACCTCAGGCTGTTTCTTCCTCTTCGCTGTGATAATGACTTACTATCTTACGGGTACTACCGATTTTACGAATGGCGGGATACCGGCGCTTGGTTCCGCATCTCGATTGATATTGGTGATATTGTTTTTCTGTTTCTTGTTGGGATTTCTGAAAGCGGCGTGGATGCCTTTTCATTCATGGTTACCTACTGCAATGATAGCACCGACACCGGTAAGTGCGCTTTTGCATGCAGTCGCAGTGGTGAAGGCGGGCGTGTTTGGAATCGTCAGGATTGTATGCTTTATATATGGCGTGGATTTGATGACCTCGCTTGGACTGGGATTGGCACTTGCTTGTATAGCGGCATTCACCATGATAGTTGCTAATTTGTTTGCCATTGCACAGGATAACCTGAAAAGAAGACTTGCATACTCCACCATAAACCAGTTGTCGTATATAATTCTGGGTGCGGCGTTATTAACACAAGATGGAATAAGAGGTGCAATGATGCACATCCCCTTTCATGGATACATGAAGATAACATTGTTCCTCTGCGCAGGTGCGATAATGGTCGTTACAGGTAAGAAGAACATAAGTGAGATGGCGGGCATAGGAAGGACAATGCCGGTAACGATGCTGGCATTTTCCATAGGCGCATTAGGAATGAGTGGCATTCCGCCTGTGGTGGGTTTCATGAGCAAATGGTATTTATGCCTGGGGTCAGTGCGAGCATACGAGATAATTTCACCTGTGATGATAACATTCCTGTTTGTCCTTTTAATAGCTTCTTTGCTGGATGTCGTTTATTTCTTCCCTATAATACATACCGCATTCTTCAAGAGACCAGAAGGAGAAGGAAACGAAGAGGGTATGGAAAAAGAAAAGATAAAAGAAGCACCGTTGTTCATGCTCATTCCCTTAACTATAACAGCAATTTTCTCGGTTATCTTCCTTCTGGATTTTATTCTAGGGCTGAACATAATCTCAATGTATATCTATGAGCTTGTGGAGATAGCGGTTGGAAATGTGATTCCATAATGCTTAACTAAAATCTCATATATAATTAAAGATGGAGAATGCGAGGAAGGTGGAAGAAGGAGAGGAAAAGATAAGAATAGCGCAGGTCTCTTGCGGCACCATCTATGGTAATGTGCAGCAGGAGATAGAATATGCGGCGGAAGAGGTAGGTGCGGAGATATTTGTACCTGAAGTTGACCTAGACTATGTAGCAGAGAAGACGGAGGAATTTGGATATGACATGAAGACCAGCCTTGGATTAAGTGTAGCGTTGGCGAGAGGATATGCAGTCGCTGAGGGGTTATGCGATGCTGATGCGGTATTCGTTGCGGGTTGTCACAGATGTCCACGAGGAGCGGTTATAAGGAGTGAAATCAGGAAAATAATACAGGAGAGGACAAAATTGCCGCTTGTTATGTATCCTTTTTCCGAGAGGACAAAGGCAGGTGAGTTGTTGACGAGAATGGAAGCGTTGGTTACGATAGTGAGAAGGCGATGGATATTGGAGAGGAAGGTGCAGGAGGGGCTTACTGCGGGCATTGATTCTGGGTCTACAACCACAAAGGCGGCGATAATGCAGGATAACGAAGTGTTAGGAGCAACGTGGATACCAACGGGAGATGTGGTAAAAACAGCGGAGAAAGTTTTTGTAAAGGCATTGGAAATCGCAGGAGTGAAAAGGGAGGATATAGAATCGTTAGGGACGACAGGTTATGGCAGACATGCAATAGGCGAGTATTTCAAGGCGGACTTGGTGCAGGAAGAACTGACAGTAAACTCGAAGGCAGCGATGTATCTTGCGGGAATAGAAAAGGGTGAAGCAATGATAATTGACATCGGCGGTATGGACAATAAGATAATAACGGCAAAAGACGGCATACCCGATAATTTCACGATGGGAGGGATATGCGCCGGTGCTTCAGGGCGGTTTCTGGAGATGACAGCACGTAGATTGGGTGTAGATGTGGTCGAGCTGGGAAAGTTGGCTCTGGAAGGCGACGCACATAAAATAAAGACGGACAGCTATTGCATCGTTTTTGGTATCCAGGACCTTGTATCGGCATTGTCAAGTGGAGAGAAGAGGGAAGACATTGCGGCGGCTGCCTGTCATTCGGTAGTAGAACAGGTAAAAGAGCAGTTGTTACAGGAGATAGACCTCAGGCAGCCTGCAATAGAGGTTGGCGGTACTGCATTGGTGGAGGGCGTGCCGGTAGCGATGAACGACGTGCTGGGATTTGATGTAATCGTGCCGAAGCATCCACAGTATATAGGTGCAGTGGGCGGAGCGTTGCTCTCTTCGTCCTTCCGGTAAATGTTAATGTTTATTGGTGTTGTGGAGAGTGCGGAAGAGGAAGGAATATCGAGAGTGCGAATTTTCGATGAGTTTCGTGATGGACTGAAAGGGCTGAACACTTTTTCGCATCTTTTCATTCTCTACTGGTTTCATTTACGAGAAAGCGATGAGGAAAGAAGTGTGCTAAAAGTAGTTCCGAAGAGGCATCCGGGAGCGCCAGAAGTGGGTGTGTTCGCCTCCAGGAGCCCAAGCAGACCTAATCCTATTGGATTATGTATAGTGGAACTGGTGAAAATAGAGAAGAATAGGTTATTTGTAAAGGGGCTTGATGCTCTTGAAGGCTCTCCTGTAATTGACATCAAACCTTACATTCCCGGAGCAGATGCGGTTCCTGATGCTGTGGTTCCGCAGTGGGCGCTTCGTGGTCCTAAAACATGATGGTTTATGAAGGATGGACGTTAAAATAATTCGCAGCCGAAAACGAAAGAAGACGATAAGTGCACGAGAAGTGGATGGTGTAATCCAGTTATATCTTCCAAGGTCTCTCACGAGAGGAGGAATTCAAGTATGTTCAATGGGCGAAGAAGCGGTTCGAGTCGTTTAAGCGCAAGAAGGAACTCAAAGATAAAAATGCTGATGTCGAGTTGGAAAAACATGCCCGTGAACTCAACAAACGGTATTTTGGCGGTGGACTCGCATGGATACAGATATGCTATACGACAGAGCAGAATGCACACACGTTTGGGATTTGTAACACGACAAACAGAACAATCAGGGTTTCAGACCGTCTGCGGGAAATGCCGAAATTCGTTCATGATTATGTTGTAGTCCACGAGCTTGCACACTTGAAAGTACCAAAACATGGACCTGAATTCTGGAAACTCGTAAATAGATATCCGAAAACAGAACGTGCTCGAGGGTATTTAATGGCGGTTGGTATGGGTGATTGAAATGAGCGAAGTGGTGGGTGAAAAGATGCAAAGGATGTTTATATTAATGGGTACGGATAATAGGAAATAGATAGCAGAAGACCTGCGTAAAAATGAACCCGGCAAATATTGTTGATATTCTGATAAAGGATATTAAGGAACGGCTGACATTAGATGGCGAGAACATGGTTTTTAACGAAGGTAAAGAGCTTCGGTCTGACTTTATGAAGGAGAGGGCTGAGCCAGAAGCCTTCACTCGCGAGTTTCTGATCGATAAAATTATCGATGTGTTAGGGTTGGAGAAACTGCCTGAGAAATATTTCGAGGATGCACGCGGTCATAGAAGCGTAGATTACCGGATAAAGAGCAAAAGAGGCATGTTCTTGGTAGAAGCGAAGCCGTTGAATGCTGATTTAGAGAAGGGTAAGGACAGCGGAGTCAGCCAAATAAAGGGCTTGTTCAGACTCGCAGAAGTGCAAAAGAACTATGATTTTGGAGTAGCGACAAATGGCTTGCGATGGATCTTCATTGACAAGAAAGAAGAAATAGTGAGTGATTGGAAGTTAGAGGACAACTTTGAGCAGATAAAAGTGTTCCTGGTTGGCGAAGAGAAAGTTGTTTCGCCAAAGACGGAAGAAGAGATAAGCAAGAAGTTTTATGACTGGTATAATGCGCTCTTGCACGGTGGGCGGTATAAAAACCACGAAGACAAACCAGATTCTGTTTCCGAAGAGCGTTGTCTGGTCAACAATGTCATTGGGGTAAAGGATTTGGAAGAACGGGAGCAAATAGCGCAGGTAGTGATGAACCGGCTGATTTTCATCAAGTTCTTACAATCAAAAGGTATTATCGGGGAAGATATACTCAAATATCTCTCTGAGGTTAAAGAGGATGAACTCACGCCAAAATTAAGGCAGTTGTTCTTTGGCGCTATGAATACACCTGAAGACGACCGATTTGATATTGATGAACGATTTAAGGCAGTTCCGTACTTGAACGGGAGTTTATTTGTCCATACCGAAGTAGAAAGAGAGAATATTGACTATAAGGTAAAAGCAGAGATTTTGAAGAAGGTAATAGAGTTTTTGGACAGTTTCAAGTTCGTGCATAAAGAGCAGTTGGGGAACGGAGATTCCATTGATCCGGAAATACTGGGCTATATCTTTGAACGTGCGATGACCGCCACTGACAGAAAGGGAACGGGTGCGTATTACACGCCAAAAGCAATAACGAAATATATCTCGGAGAATACCATATATCCGTACATAATAGACAAAACAAACGCAATTCTTAAGACTGAGAAGGGCTACAAGGAGACTGAACTTGTTAAAGACATCGAAGAGTTGTTTATCCTTCCAGCTACGACCTTGAACGAGATATGGAACAAGATAATTCTGAAAGTAAGGGTTCTTGACAATACGTGTGGCTCTGGTGCGTTCTTACTTGCGGCGGCGAACATATTGTTTGAGCTGAGCAGGAAGATAAATGACAAATTGGAGTTGAGGAATTCAGACGTCGCTTTGAAGAAATTAATCTTAATCAACAATCTTTACGGGGTTGACATAAATCCGAATGGTATAGAAATAGCGAAATTGAGGCTCTGGCTGTGGCTTGTTGATTCTTACGAGCCGGAGCGTGTAGAACCGTTGCCAAATATTGACTACAACCTCCGAGCTGGGAACAGTTTGATTGGATATATGGACATAAGTGAACTCCAGAAAGCAAAATTCAATTTTTTGAACAACTTCTGGGACGAAGAAAAACCCATGCTGGACGAGCTTCTTAACGAACGGAACAATTTTTTACGTGCGTATAAAAGAGCGGAAGGAGAAGAAGCAAAGGAATTAAAGGAGAAAATAAACGGGCTGGATGAGAAGATAAAGAAACTGCTGAACCCAACTCTTTATCTGAAGCTCAGGGCAAAGAAGATAAAGATAAGCAAAGAGGAGTTTTTACAATTCAAGCCATTCCACTGGGGATTTGAATTCTATGAAGTCTTCGATGCAGAGAAGCCGAAAGAAGAATGGGGGTTTGATATTATTATCGGGAATCCGCCTTATGTGAGAGCGGATGCCCAAGATGCGGAATACCAAAGAGAAAGAGAATTGATGGAGAGAATAGGAGAATATCAAACGCTTTACGAGAAATGGGATTTGTTCACGGCGTTTATCGAGAGGAGTTTGAAATTGCTCGGTAAAGGCGGCATGTTCTCGTATATCGTATCGAATTCATACAATACTTCAAAATTCGCAGATAAGAGCAAGAGATTCATTCTGGAGAATTACCACCTGAAACAAATAGACTTCTTCAAAGATATCAAGGTATTCAAAGGCGTTGGTATCGAAAATGTCATACTGGCGGTGAGGAAAACAGAAGAGAAAGAGAAAACCAGAAGGATTTTGCATACAAACTCGTTTGAAAATGCTGAAGAACTTGAACCTCCCAGTGATGTAAATAAAATATTCAGGATAAGTCCTGAAATAGACTTCGGAAAGGCGTTTGAAGATGCCGAACTGTTGGGTAATATTTGTTTCATAAGTTACGGTTTAAGACCAAATAGTGATGAGAGATATTGGAAGGGCGAATTCAAAAAAGACGATTTGATTTCTGATGTGCCAACAAAGATTAACAAGAAACTTTATGTAGAGGCTAAATATATCGGTAGATACAAAACTAACAAAATTAAGTATTTAGAATGGGATACAGAAAGAAGTCCTAAAAAATTGGCTAGACCGACATTTCCTGAGTTGTACACACCGCCTAAAATAATTAGAGGTGCTACGGTAGATGGAACTTATGACGAAAGTGGGTTAGTGTGCAATCATAGCATCAATGTTATGGTAAGATACGATAGCCTGAAGTCGGTTTCAAATAGGAGCGTAGAGAATAGCATAAAAAAGTGGACGGACAAGACGAGGGAGGAGTTAGAGGGAATATCCCGGAATTTTGACTTTAAATACATCTTAACCATACTGAACTCGAAATTCGCCAAATTTTATCTTAATACGATACGGAGGCACAGAATAGAGTATTACTTTTATCCTGACGATTTTAAAAGACTGCCAATTAAAAAGATGTCTCTCTCGAGCCAGCGACCTTTCACAACTCTTTGCGATTACATACTCTTCCTCAATGAAACAGAAGAAAGGAGAGAAGCGGAAAAGGAACTTATTGAATTCATTGACCACCAAATAATTGATTCTTTGGTTTATGAACTCTACTTCAGAGAAAAATTTGAAGAGGATGAATTGAAAACGAATCTTATGGGGCTTGTTGAGCCTTATTTGAAGGATGTTGAGAATTTGAAAACGGATGATGAGAGGTTGAAAGTGGTAAAAGAAGTTGTTGAGAGGATTAGGGGTGACAAGAAAGTCAAGAGGAAGATAGAGAAGATAAAAAGTCATGAGTGGGTGAATGTTATTGAAAGTGAATAAAAATGCTCCAAATACGTGAATATCAACCTAAGGACAGGGAAAAAGTTAAGAGGTTAGTACTGGAGTTGAACAAATATTATCCGAGTATTGAGGGTTGGATAGATAGAGAGATACAAAGAATAGAAAACAACGAATCAAAATGCCTTGTTGTTGAGTTGGATAACGAAATTGGTGGAGTTGCCATTTCTGCTATGACGAAATTTCCCAAGAAGAACGATATAGTTAAACTAAAGACATTCTATCTCAGTGAAAATTTCAGAGAGTATGGGATGGGACCTTACCTACTGGAAAGGGTTATAGACGAGTGGGTTAAGGATAAGGCGAAGAAGATTTACGTCACATTTGCTGAGGAAGAAATGGAAGAGTTAAAATCGTTTTTCGATAAATATGGTTTCCTCTTCGATGGCATATCGCCTCTGGTGTATAGAGACATTGTTTCTGAATATATTATGAGTAAGGTTCTTATCTACAATAAGATAACCGAAGAGAAATTTGTGGATTTTATATGCGATTACCTTCTGAGGTTAAGAGGATACAGGATAAAGCAAAGAGATGGTGCCGATGTTATTGTCGAAAGAGTAAATGGGCTTAAGAGCCAAATTAATACATTTGTTAGGATATTGACAGAACCAGATCCGCCAAAAGAACTGATTGAAGAGATTGAAACTAAGAGAAAAGAGCATGGATGTTCAAATTCTCTACTGGTCTCATATTATCCTGTTGATATAGAAACAGGAAAACTTGATGTAATTGATGGATATGATATTGAAAACTTCTTCTATCCTTTGAGGATGCGGAGAAAAAAATACGCAGGAATCATTGCCCCGGTTAAGCCAGTATATGCAAATCAACTTCTATATGACGGAACACAGGCACTACTTAGTCCACATAAAAAATCATTGAGAAGAGATAAGGTTTTCTATAAATATCCAAGTGCGTATCGTGAAGTCAGGCGAGGAAGTACGTTTGTTTTCTATGTAAGTGACCCTGTTAAAGCAATTATTGGGGAGGGGAAGATAGAAAGAGTAGTTATTGACACCTCTGAAAATCTGTATAATAAGTATGAGCAAAAAGGTGTGTTGACTCTTAAAGAGGTTAAAACGTATGCTGATACGAACAACAAAGTACTTGCGTTTGTCATAGGTAAAGTCACGAGATACCCCAAAAAGGTTCCCATTGATGTAATTAGAAGCGAAATTAAACCCGGTTTTGACCCTCAAGGTTCGTGTTTCATTTCTCAGAAGGAATTGGATACCATACGAAAATTGGGGTTATGAATCATGAACGTTAGAGATATACAGATAAGAGAATTACCAAGTTTATTTGAAGTCGAAGAAAGCGAACAAATGTTACTGTTCTCAATTAAACCCGAGTTCTCAGAGCTTATTTTGAGTGGGAAGAAGACCGTTGAATTGAGAAAGCAGGTTCCTAAAAAGAAAAGCAGATACGCTATTATCTATGAAAGCTCTCCAAGCAAGGGCATCACCGGACTTTTCGTAATTAAAGGCATTCAGGTCAAGCCAATTAGAGAAATATCACGACTGTTATCTGAAGCGTGTGTTTCCTCTCAGTTTTTGGGGGAATACTATGAGGATTACAACAAAGGCGTTGTCATTGAGATAGAAAACGCATTTAGATTTGAGAGGAAGGTGTCATTATATGAGTTACGAGACCTTATGGACTTTGCCCCACCTCAAGATTTCTGTTATTTTGATGTTAATTTAGTTCAGGAGGTATTGAGATAAAAATAGGAGTTACGGAGTGTATTGAAAAAGATTTATTTAAATTGGTTCTTATGATAATTATAAGATCAAAATGGATGAAAGCCAGATAATATTCGATGAAGAGGAGGGTGTTGATCCTGAGGATATTCGATTAACTCGCCCCTCTCATAACGAACTCTTAAAAAAACTTAATTGGATAAAAGGACCCGCTTGTGTTCAAATTGAAGATGAACAATATTGTTTAGATCCATTTTGGTTGTCTGGACTGTCTATTTTATCAGAAGATGGTTTAAAAGAACTTGATGCTTTGAGGACTTTTATTGAAGAAGATATGGAAGATAAAATGACATCGCATATCCCTTCCATTCGACACGTAGGTGGATTTCCTTTTTCGTATACATTGTTTTATTCTACCTCAACAATTGATGATTTAAAATCTAAGCACTTTCTGCGTGTAGATTTCCCGCTTTTGGGAGGATACATAAGCTATAAATCTGATGTATCTAAAAATGAAATAGAGAGAGTATATAAAGATAATCGTAAATTTTTCGAAAGATCATTATACGACAGAGGTTTCAAATGGCAAGTTTTTTGGGGCTATTTAAAAGATACAATACAGAATCCCAATATCATTTATTTCGCGAAAGATAACAAATTTTTATATGCTGAAGACGTATATCAGGGGAAGAGAGATAGTCATTCTATTTTCTTTGATTATCTTGATATTTTTACTTGCCCACCAAATAAGCGAAATCCTAGCGAAACGATTGAATTTATGCGAAATCTATCAGATAAAAAACCGTATATTGTCAAAGTTAAACTAGGAGACGTAAAAATATTATTTGAAGACGTGAGCACAGAAGAAGAAAGAGTTTTAGATTCGTTTGAAATATCTGCACTAGATCTTAGATTAAACATTAGGCAACCAGGTTTATTTAAATTTCATAACCGATGCAAAGAGGTTACATAAAATGTCAGTTATAACCGATATTTTAGCATTTTTTAAGCTTTTGAAGTTGACAATAGATTCATTATTATCTATTAAAGAGATTTTATCTGAATCCACATTAGAAATCCAAGAGTTAGTTGACCAGATTAAAAACGCTCAGATAGATTATGGATCAAAAATAAATGTGACCGGAATTTATTCTGATTTTGTTCCGGTATCAAGGCATCTTATTATTGATTTGGCAGAATATAAACATTGTCTTCCTATTGATCCAATACCATGCAGACCATTTTCTATTGAAGGATATTATTGTTCTTCTATCCAGTATTATAAATCAGAATATGCTGGCGATCCAGAATGTATACCGGTATTTTTTAAAGTAGATACAAAAAGACCAACCATACCTTATTTATCCGGCACAACGGTTGAGATTAAAGGCAAACTAATAAGTATACCCGATATTTGGAAAAAAATTTTGGATGTTGACGCACCCGCAGGAATATTAGCAAAATCAATAGATTTAATCGGAGCTGAAAAGAATAGTTTTGGCGTGCTTCCTTGGAAAGTCGTTAGAGATAAAAATAATGTTTTGAAGAATGGTGGAGGACGGATATTGTCATCAGATATATTCTGGTCGTTTAATGAACGAATTGACAATCAGAGGATTTTATGCTTGAATGGAGGAAAGACTGGTCGTCGCCACGGTAATATTGATGAACCCTATGAAAATGTTTATGAATTTTATCTCGTTAATATTCTTGATGAAGATGAACTAAAATCTGCTTCAGAGTATTTATCAAGTAAGTTTGGTAGTAGCAAGGTAGATGCTCAATGGGACATGGTAAAAAACCCGTATAATCAAACTAATTGGTTAAGACAGGAACTCGGACTTTAAGGTCATAAAAAAAACACCATACAAGATGGAAGTCAAAGAGCATATTGTTGAGGAATATTTCAGAAGAAAAGGGTATTTGACGAACTCGAATATCAGGTTGGAAGGGAATCGTGAGATTGATATTATAGCATTAAATCGTGAAGAAAAGCGGTATCTACACATCGAAGTAAGTGTAAGACTTGGCTACTCATTTCAATTGGTTGACGATGCTCACAAATTTGATATATTCAATTACCCAAAGAAGAAATTTGAAGACCCAAGGGTAAAGGAATATATTCGAGAAATATTCGGCACAGATGACTATGAGAAAGTTATTGTTATATGGAGTAAACCAAAGAAAGACTGGAAGGCAATAAAGGAGGCTGCAAATGAGCAGAAAATCTCGATTTTATTTTTGGAAGACATATTAAAAGAACTCTTGAATGATTTAAAGCATGATAAGAAGAATCAAAGGGATGAAATAATAAGAACACTTCAATTAGTATCACGGATTATAGAAGATGAAGGAATTCATAGAGATCAAAATCTCACAAAAGGATGATGGTGATAAAAGGTGATAAAAATGCTCAATCCGAATTTTAGATATACGAACAAAATCGTGAGGCTGCTCACTAAAATATCTGCATCGAGAGAGATAATACTCAATTCGCCGCTAATTCCGAAATGGGAAGTTACCTTAAGGCGAGAAGCCATTATCCGCAGCGCACATTCATCTACGAGCATAGAGGGAAACAGGTTATCTTTAGACCAGGTAAGTGATTTAGCCTTTGGACGTGAAGTAACGGCTATTCGCAAGGACAAACAGGAAGTCTTGAATTATCTCAAGGTATTGGAGAATCTTGATAGGGTAACCAAAGGTGACAAAATTACCGAAAAGGACATCTTGAATATCCATCGAATGTTAACCGAAGACACGTTGGAAAACCCCTCTGATTGTGGAACTTATCGAAATCGCTACGTTGTGGTTGGGAACAGGATAACAGGTGAGATTATTTTTCGACCACCAGAAAACGAAGAGGTGCCGGGATTGGTTAAAGATTTAGTAGAATGGGTGAACTCCGAGGAAACCAAAGAACTTGACTCTATTCTCGTGGCAGGCATTGCACACTATGAATTTGTGCGAATCCATCCTTTTGTTGATGGTAATGGCAGAACCGCAAGGGCTTTGGCAACGCTGATTTTATATCTGCGAGGTTTCGATACAAAACAATTCTTCTGCCTTGATGACTACTACGATTCCGATAGACCGGCGTATTACAGAGCGTTGCAAAGCGTTGACCAGAGAACGTGGGACTTGACCGATTGGCTGGAATATTTCGCTGAAGGAGTAGCAATAAGTATTGATGCCGTAAAGGAAAGGGTAGTAAGGCTCAGCAGCGAGAGATTGAGAAAAGCAAAGAGAGGTCAGATTGCTTTATCTGAAAGACAGATGCAGATTGTGGAATTTATCAATACCGCAGGCAAAATTACGAGTGGCGACATTCAGAGGATGTTTAAAATCTCCAGACAGGCAGCACACAAGGAAATAAAAGCATTAATAGAATTGGAAGTTATAAAGTCACAAGGGGAAGGGAGAGCGACATATTATGTTCTGGAGTGAGTTGACGCATTGGTTGACGCATTGGTTGACGCAAAAGCGAAATGATACAAAGAAAAACTTGAAAGTAAGTGATAAATAAAAAAGAAAATGAGGGCGGAAAAAATGCAAAAACAAAATAAGCCCCTGAAAGATTACATCTTGTCGCTGGATGCGGACGAATGGCTATTTCACGCTGACGTGCTCGTGGACAAGGCGCATGTAGTGATGTTAGAAGAGCAGGGGATAATAAAGAGAGAAGAAGCAGCGGAGATTCTGAAGTGCTTAATTAAAATAGAGGGGGATGATTTTATCGAACACGAACTCCCATCCTACGAGGACGTGCATACCGCAATCGAATCCGCATTGATAAAAGAAATGGGCGAGGACATAGGAGGAATGATGCACACCGGGCGGTCGAGAAATGACGAAGTGGCAACGTGCATAAGAATCGCGCTTCGTGAAGAGCTGTTAGAGCTGATGAAGGAAGTAAACGAGTTGAAAAGAGCGATAATAGAAAAAGCGGTTGAGAACGTTGATACAGTGATGCCAGGCTATACGCATTTACAGCATGCACAGCCAACTACATTCGCACATCATTTCTTAGCGCATTTTGATGCGTTCGCTCGTGATTTCTCTCGTGTTGTGAATGCATATGAACATACAAACGTAAGTCCTTTAGGTGCCGCAGCATTCGCATCTACCGGATTTCCGATAGACCGTGAGAAAACGGCGAAACTTCTTGGGTTTGATTCCGTGCTGGAAAATTCAATGGACGCCGTTTCCACAAGGGATTTCGTCATCGAGGCGATTTCTTGCTACGCGAATCTGATGACAAACCTGAGCAGGCTTGCAGAAGAGTTAATACTGTGGAGCACCTCTGAATTCGATTTCGTCCGTATTCCTGCGGAATATGCAACCGGAAGTTCCATAATGCCACAGAAACGAAACCCGGACTACGCAGAACTCGTCAGGGCGAGAGCAGGCACTGTCCACGGATGTTTGATGAGCGTGCTTTCTATATGCAAAGCGTTGCCTTATTCCTACAACCGCGATTTGCAAGAAGTCACACCACATCTGTTGAAAGCCACTAAAACCACTACCGCTTCAGTTGCAGTGATGAACAGCATGATAGAAGGATTGGAATTGAAAAAAGAAGAGATGGAGAAAAAGGCACAAATTGGGTTCACTACCGCTACCGAGCTGGCTGATACTATTGTCAGAGAGACAGACGTGTCTTTTAGGACTGCTCATAAAATCGTATCTTCGTTGGCTGAAAAAGGTGTGGATAAAGTGGCATTAAAGGGTGTAAATGAGGTGGCAAGGGCGGTCATAGGGAAAGAACTCAGTGAGCTCGGGCTAACCGAGGAAAAAGTAAAAGAGGCGATGAACATCGCATTGAACATAGAAAAGCGGGCTGTTAAAGGTGGTCCAGCAAAAAAAGAAGTTCTGCGGATGTTACGAACGAGAAAAATGGTTTTGGATACGGATGTGAAATCGAGACAGGCGAAGGAAGGGAAGGTGAAAAGAAGCCTGGAGGAGTTGGAAAAAGAGGTGGAGAAAAAAATATCATCTCAACTCACGTCAAATGGAAGATAAGCAAAAAGTTTTACCAACCACAACATAATACAAAATTGTGGTAAAAGAGAAATGGAAATACCGACTTTATCGGAAGAAGAAAAACAGAAGTTGTTTATGGAAATGTGGCTCGGTGCGATGATGGGTCCGATGGGGTTCATCATGCGAAAATTAGGTCCTGAGGCGCTGGAAGAATTGAATGAAGAAGCGGGTAAACACTGTGCTGCTGATCTGAAAGGAAGGGGCGTTGACGATGCATTGAAGTTCGCAATGAACTACGCAGTCGTAAACAAGAACATATTCGGCGGCGATGTAGAAGTAGAGGGGAATCCGGAAAAAGCGGTACTTGATATGAAGAGATGCAGTAACCTGGAAGCAGCGTTACAATTCGCAGAAAAGGGCATGCCAATAACGAAGGAACAGCATTGTTCCGGTTGCATTAACGGTTATTTCAAGCGAGTAGCAAAGAATTTAGGGTTTAAGCTGGACGTTGAATTCACCGACAAGGGCTGCAGGATGACGATTTCAAAATAACTGGCTGGGAATAAAAAATGAATGGTAAAAGAATAGCAATCGCAACCGCGATAGGATTATTATGCGGGCTGTTTTGCGCATACGGGACGATATGGATTGCAGAATCAAAACTATGGTTTGTTATCACAACAGGGCTTTTGGCGTTGATAGTATATAACCGAGTACTGATTGGTCTCTTTATTGGATTAGGTGATAATATCCCACTTCATCCGGTGATCCGAGGTGCGGTAATTGGTGCTATAATAAGCCTGGCAATGGCAATAAGGGGTATGATTGATACGAGTATAACCGATGGTTTGACATTTATTGCATTTGGCGTGGTGTATGGAATCATCGCCGACTTCGTGGCAACTAAGTTATCATAAACCAATAAAAATTAGAAATGGTAAACCTGCGGTTACAAAAGACAATCCTTGAAGTGGTGGAGAACCAAATTAGAGAAAATGATCCACCTGAGACAAAAAAGACTCTTGATAGACTCTTGAAAGGGGGCTATTCAAGGGAAGATGCGATGAAATTAATAGGTAGCGTTGTTCTTGCTGAGATATACAGAATCTTGAAGAACCACGAGCCTTTCAATGAGGAAAGATACGTCAAGGCTTTGAAAGAGCTGGCATAGAATGTTTTACTCTTACTCCTCATCCTCATCACCGTATTGCGGCGGTGCTTTCCCGACAGATTCAACAATTTGTGGATACTTAGCATCCTTCTCAGGAGCCCTTATTTCTTTGAGTTGAACGACGAAATGCCACTCATCACCGTAATCGTAAAGAAACAACAACTTCTTCTCAGGTTCATCAAAAGCCTCATTCACTTTTGTTCTCGCCACATTTCTGTTATCCTCCAATTCTCCAGGAGGGAGCAGCAGAGCAAATAAAATCGAGCGGGTAATACCTGTGGGCGATTCATAGCGTTCCACTGAGTCCGTCCAGCTTTTTATGTTATCATAGAACCCAAAAGCGTGGTCAAAATCAAAGTTAAAAGCGTCTGTGATAGATTCCGCTAACTCGTGCAATGTGAACGCTTCGGGAATAGCTAAGATCCGATATGGCATCTCTCCAATCCCGCCATACCAATCACTCACGGTCACCTTAAACAGGTATATCTCCTCTCCTTCTTCTGCTTTGCGTTTCTTTTTCATTTTTCACTTTTCATTTTACATTTTGCATTTAAAACGCCTCTTCTCTTTCCTTCTCCAACGCCGCTATTATCTCCTCATAAACTACTTTCAGCTCCTCTTTCCTGACCTTTCCCAGAAGCTTCTTTATCACCAACTCCGGTGTGCTCGATCCGATATGATTGAACATCGGTTGTCTGTCAACGATAATATTTCCAGCGGCATCCAATCCCTCTGACTCTATCCCATCCACTCTCACTTTTGCCATACTTATATGCGGCAATATCTCATGAATCAAATGCGTTATCACAACAGCCAACGTATCTTTCGGCAGGTTATTCAATAGAGAAGCCATTATCCGCCCCATGGCGCCTGGTTCGGTAAGCGCCTCCAATTCGTCTATTAAAACCACCTTCGCTCCCGCACGCATGAATATCCGGCTCAACGCCCGCATCGAATATTCAAAAGACCCCGTTTTCTTTATCATCTTACGCCGGTATAAATACAAAGGCATCAACGGTATTTCCGCTCTCTCCGCAGGCGCAGGCAGACCAAGCTCCGTGAGGATAATCGAGGTTGCAAGCGTAATCAGCAAACAGGTCTTACCGCCGCTATTCGCACCTGTAAGGATGGCTACCGGATGCGGTGTAGCGCCAAAAATACCCAAATTCGCTTTTCCTATGGAATAAGAAACCGGCACTACCTTCTCACCTCCTCTTAGCTCCTCATCGAGTAAAAACATATTCCTGCCCATAACCACGCCTAACCCCTCTTCGCTTATTTCCGGTATATTCAACCCGAAATCCATGCTAAATTGCAACACACCCAGCATAAAATCGAAATAGAAAAGCATTTTAATGGCGTTGCTCACTTCTTCTCTACGTTTCTCCAGTTGCTTTGCAAATTCTCTTGACTTGTAATACCTCACCTCGCCCATTTTCCTGTTATACCGCTGCCGCAACCGCTCTGTCTTTTCCCTCGAAAATTCAAACGGCAGTCCCCTCTCCAGGTTCTCATACGCACTTTCCCGCAGGACATTTTTATCCTCACCTGTAAGCATCAATTCATCCACCATGTTCACTAAAACCTCCTCTAAGTAACCTTTGAACTCCTCCACACCTCCGCCACTTCTCATAATCCTGCTCACTTCCTTGTTTAGCTCCTCCTCACGCCTGTAAATCACTTCGTCGAAGTTGGGTTCACCTTTGCTCCTCGCTGCTTCTATTTTTTCTATAACCGCCAGAACCTCTTCTAAATCCCCTACCGCGATACCTTTGAACAGATGCGAATCCTTGAGCTCCTCAAATTCGGTTAAGAGACTTACTATCACTTCTATTGCCTTCTTCTTTGCCATGAAAGAATTAGCAACTAACTCAGGATAAATCTCGCATGGCTCCGACAAATCATCTATATTTATGTTTATGACGCCCGGTTCATCAAATCCCGCCTCTCCTACTTCGCCAATTAACAGAATGATATTTTCCTTTCGCAAAAGCGCCTCCGCTTTATCTGCAGAATCAATAAAAGCTACACGCACGAAATCGCCATAATTTTCCTTTATCTCCGCTTCTACTCCGCTTCTACGAATAGCGATAAGAGGCGATTGCCCAAAGCTCATTTTCTCTATCCCTGCTTTAGAAATTACTTCCCGCACCCTCGCTATTTTCCCCTCACCCATTCGCTCTTTTAATTTCTCGCTCTCGCTCGCATCCTTAAGCCTCATTTGCAGCTCCTCCCTGTCGAGGGAAGGAGTAAGTGTAAGAACCACGTCCCTACCATTTTTCGTTACGGCGTAAGAGGAGAGGATTTCCAGAATCTCTTTCTCTAATTCTCTCGTTTCTTTAGTGCAGAAGACCTCCCTCACTTTATATCCTGCTAAATCCTCGTTATTTTTTATCACTATCTTCTCCGCTTCTCTTCTTTTTATTCCGAGAATTGAAGATAAGGTCTCGATGTCCGGAAACTCTACCGCATCCTTCATATAGGGCTTTATGAATTGCGGGATATGAGAATGCGATTTATTGAGCATACAGATTCTCCTTATATGCTTCTATTGTCCTCTGTATATCCGCATCGTTATGCGCAAAACTGATGAAATTCGTTTCAAACTGCGAAGGTGGCAAGAATATACCAGAAGAAAGCATTTTATGGAAAAACCGCATGTATTTATCCTTGTCGCATTTTAATGCCTCAGCATAGTTTCTCACCTCGGCACCGCTAGGACTGAAGAACACCTTGAACATCGAACCCACGCCGGAAACATAGCCCTCAACGCCTGAATCACGCAATATTTCGCTTAACGCCGCTCGCATCCGTTCACCAAGTTTGTTTATTCGTTGTGGCACTTCTTCTCGCTCTATTATTTCTATCGTCTTCAACCCTGCGGTAATGGAAACAGGATTGCCACTAAACGTCCCTGCTTGATATACCGCTCCGGAGGGAGCCACGAGCTCCATAATCTCTCGTTTGCCGCCGAACATGCCGATAGGGAAACCGCCACCTACAATTTTACCTAAAATCGTTAAGTCCGCATCCACACCGTAAAATTCCTGCGCACCGCCCAAAGCGAGCCTGAAGCCTGTAATTACCTCATCAAAAATGAGTAAAACGTCGTTCTCCTTCGTTATTTCCCGCACATCGCTCAAATAGTTATTTTGAGGCGGTATAGGTCCCACATTACCCATCACCGGCTCTATTATAACCGCAGCAACTTCACCCGAATTCTTCTCCAGCATAGCGGTAAGTGCCGCCGCATCATTAAACGGAACTTGAAGCGTGTTTTTCACGGAATCCTTTGGAATTCCTTTAGAGTCGGGGATACCAAAGGTAGTGGCACCAGAACCCGCTTTCACCAGGACACCATCATGCGCACCGTGAAACCCGCCTTCTATTTTCACTATTTTATCACGTTCCTTAAACCCCCTTGCGAGCCTTATCCCTGCCATCGTTGCTTCGCTCCCCGTATTGACAAACCTGACCATCTCAACCGAAGGATAATGGGTTATTATCTTCTTCGCAAGCGCTATCTCCTTCTCATGCGGCGTGCCGTAAAGCCATCCTTTTTCAAGCTGTTCTCTAACTACATCCTTCACCTCCTCGTTACCATGCCCTAAAACGAGCGGTCCATACGCTAAGCAGTAGTCAATGTATTCTCTGCCATCTACGTCGTATATCCTCGAGCCTTTCGCATGCACCGTAAAAAACGGATACGGCTTATATGCACGCACCGGGCTGCTAACCCCGCCGGGCATGTATCGCGACGTGAGTTCAAAAAGCTTCTCGGATTTCATTTTTCCTGTGAGATATTTATAAGTATCAAGTATCTAACAATTTTATTAAATTAAAACAAAGGATAAGATAAAGGAGGTGATCGCAATGTGTAGTGTTGGCGGTGGGGATTTCAGCCTGGAGGTCGCGAAGTTAGAAGTAGGGAAATACAAGTGCAATGGCTGTGGAAACATGTTTGAAGGGATGGGCGAGAAAGTGGTCTGTCCTTCATGCCAGTCGGAAAATGTAGTGAAATTGTGAAGAACAGGGTTTACATGACCGGACATGATACCCCTACGCAGTAACGAGATGCTGCTGGTGCATGGAAATAGCGGTACGTTAGCGATAGTTAAGGTAGGGGAACAAAGGCAGTTTTTCGTTGATACCCCAGAAGGCGAGATTGTATTGGCGATGGGACCTGAGGAGTTGCTTGTAGCTTCCGGCTTTGGCACTGACGAACGAATAGTGAATGGGTTAAGGTGCGTGCTATATATGATTAGAGAAGTCAATTCACCGCTGATTGTGCTGCCAAAAAACCATCCCGCATCGGCTCGCCTTAAAATGGTGGTATCTGCGGGCAAGAGAATTGTCTTGAGCTGTGATATTACCCCCGGGACGCATCCTGAGCAGCATTTACTCTGTGGCATGGATGAGTTTGATGGTGCAGAGATTCTGGGCGTAGAGGGCGGCGTGGAGCTGAATCGGCTGGAATGCGTAAAATGCGAGAAAAGAGGATTTTCAGCGCTGTGATGTTTTATACGGGATAATTTGCTAAACTCTCAACCGATCCCGGGACACGAGGAAAAACTTAAATGCAGGAACTACTGAAATAACTTTTCCATTACTTTTTTGCGTCTCCTCTTTATCAGTTGAAATTACATAACCTTCCTCAACTTTGAACCTTTTCATAAACGCAAGCAATCCTTTGAAATCTATTTTACCATATTTAACCTCAACTGGCACAGGTTCTCCGTTTGTCATAACTATATCAACTTCATTCTTGTACGGGTCCCTCCAGAAGAATTCTGCTTTAAGTTGATTAACTACCAACCACTCAAATACCCGCGATTTAGAAAGCTCGTCTTCTCTGAACAAGAGATCGGTAGAGATTATCGTCGGATAATATCTTTTTAATTTCCGTCCCGTCTTCCTCCTACTTCTTGAAAAGTTGTACAGTCTTTTAATAAGAAAGGATTCTTCGAGATAAGTCAGATAATTAGAAAGCGTTTGTCTTGAAATTTTCAACTTCTTTGCCAATTCTGAAAGTTCTATGAGTTGCCCCGGCTCTTCCATAATTACATTAAATAATGATTCTATCACCGATATGTCCTTAATCTTGAACAATCCGGGTATGTCCCTATAAATAACCTTTTCTACTATGCTTTCTTTAACATATTTCTTCACCACGTCTTTTTCTTTGATGTTCACTAATTCAGGAAAACCAATGGTCAGGGTGAATTCGTTAAACAACTTAGTCAATTCCCTTTCATAAACGCCACTCGGCTCAAAATTAACTTCTTTAAAGCGAATAAATTCCTTGAATGAAAGAAGCTCGACTTTAAACTCAAATATTCGCCCAGCAAGCGTTTCTTTTGTCTTTTTTCTTATAAATAACGATTCTGAACCCGAAATTATTATCTTCATTCTTTTACTGAATACATCATATATGATCTTTAATTGATTTTCCCAATTGCTTAGCTTTTGTATCTCATCAAGTAGGAGCAAATAGTTCCCTTGTCGTCTAAAGTCCTTTTCCATTAGTTCCTCATATTCCCTCATAACCTCCCTTATTTCTACTTCCCTGAATTCGTCAAAGGAGAAGTAAATTATATTCCTCGAATCAAAACCATTTTCTATGGCGTCTTCTATGATTTTTAGCATTAAAGTCGTTTTTCCAACTCTTCTTAAACCACTAAGTGCTATTATCTGAGGCAAAGGCATGAACTTTTTAATTTGTTTGTAAATTTCTCTATGCTTATATTCTATCTTGACTTCTTCCTTCCACCAGGGATTCAAATCCCACAACACATCCTTAATTTTTGTCATGTTTTATATGTATAACCTATAATCGATTTTATGTTAATTATATTTAACCTATACTTTAGAAAGCGAAATAAAAAATATTCTTTTAAACCCATTAACAAATCTAAAAGGTAATCAAAATCACGGAGAAGATGGTAGGAGTCAGGGATTTCTCGGAAGCAAAAAGAATCGTAATAAAGATAGGAACCAGCAACCTCACCGATAAGCGCTACCGGCTTGAGCCACGGAAAGTGGAAAAGCTCGCTAAAGAAATTGTCGAATTGAAGAAGCAGGGTAAGGAGGTCATTGTGGTGACATCAGGCGCTATTGGTGCCGGTATTGGTAAACTCGACCTGAAGCAAAGACCCCGCGACATTAAGGTATTGCAGGCAACGGCTGCCGTTGGTCAGAACGTCCTGATGAGCACGTATGATAGATACTTCGCAAAGTACGAGCAGACCATCGCTCAGGTCTTAATAACATACGGAGACTTCTTTGATAGACAGCGGTATCTCAACCTTAGAAATACTCTGCTTACATTGCTCAAGTCTGATGTAATCCCGGTAATCAACGAGAACGACACCGTGGCTGTGGATGAAATAAAATTAGGTGATAACGATAATTTATCGGCTCTCGTAGCAAGCAATCTCGGCGCTGATTTACTTATTATGCTTACCGACACTGATGGCTTGTTCACTTATGACCCTAAACGGAGTAAGAAAGCGGAATTCATTTCGGTTGTGGATGCGATAACACCTGAAATTGAGCGTATTGCTTCATCCGGCGGAAAAACGAGCAGCGTGGGTGGTATGAAGACGAAAATTCAAGCCGCTAAGGTCACCATGAAAGCAGGCATTCCTCTTGCCATCGTAAACGGCGGTGAAGAGAACATCCTCATGCGGATTATAGACGGCGAACCTGTTGGAACATTATTCATGCCGAAAAAGAAAAAGATGAACGATAGAGAGCACTGGATTCTATTCGCATCATCGCCAAAGGGCAAGATTAAAGTGGATGAAGGCGCAAAAACTGCTTTGGTCAAAAGAGGCGGTAGCTTGCTTCCTTCTGGAATCATTGGTGTTGAAGGCGAGTTCGTGAGTGGCGACCCTGTGAGCATTGTTGATGCCGAAGGTGTAGAATTCGCTAAGGGTATCTCTAACTACTCAAGCAGTGATATAGAAAAGATAAAAGGCGTGCAATCAAAAGCAATCGAACAAATTTTGGGTCGTAAAGAATACGATGAGGTGGTTTATAGGAGTAATCTTGTCTTGTGTTAGTGTGAAAGACTATTCAAACAGCAACTTTGCAAACATGCTTCTCCTTCCCTCCTCTTCCCTTGCATTCCACTCTTTCTTCTTCGATTCAGCTTCTATTTTCTCTTTTTTCTCCACCTCTTCCATTTCTACTGCTCTACCGCCATGTTCACTTCGTCTCACCCGCACATCAACCAGAATAGGCATTTCTATGCTCGGACTCGAGAGTAATGCAACACCCTGAGGTATTCTTTTGATTTCCTCCTCCATCTCACTGCTCATGAACTCCAGACCGCGGCTCAACGCTCTGATGTCGTTTGGATTCGACACACGGAGGATTATCTGCGTATTACACTGAGAAATAACGTTTTTATCCACACGAGCAGGTCTTTGCGAGATGACTAACAATCCAAGCCCGAATTTTCTGCCCTCCGAAGCGATGGTTCTCAAAACATTGGAACTGACGGCTTTTTCAAATCCTCGCTCAGGGCAAAAGTTGTGTGCCTCCTCGATAACGAGCATAAAAGGTGGTATCTTCCCCATCTTCCTTGCTTCAAATACTTCTTTACAGATACGATAAACAATCAATTGCTGTAACTTCGGCTCCGCTCCTTTCATGTCTATTATAGACGCCTTCCCCACCTTTACGAGGTCTTCTATGCGCGTGGGGCTGTCGGATAATATACCAGTCTCTCGGATTCTCTCCAGGAAGTGAATAATTCTCCACTTAGCATTACTTTTGCTCTCTGACACCTTCTTAATGATGTCCTCTATTGTATAAAACTCCTTCTCCGCCTTTATTCCGTTTATGCACTGGTATAAAACACCCAGTTGAGCATCAGACAACGGAAGAAGGTCATATAATTCTTTCACACTCAAATTTATCCCATCTATGCGGAATAGTTTATCGGCAGCGGGATTTATCGAAAAATTGGCAGGTGTGTAAACAACAACTTTAGACGCATACCCTTCTGGCGAGATGCCGAATTTTTCCATCTGTTTGCGCTCTTCTTCACTCCTGTTTTCGTATTTCAATGAAATATATTCGCCGTGAGGGTCAATTATAAGCAAAGGGACATCCTTTTCAAGCAATTCCTCTATTAACACGCCGGCAGTGTATGATTTCCCGCTGCCCGTCTTCGCTAATATGCTGCAATGTTTCTGGATGAGTTCCTCTTTCCTCAGATACACCGGTATATTGCGCCCATCCAGCAGACCTAAGTAGATTCCACCTGATTTGAGCCCCAATGTGTCCATGACGAAAGTCTGGTCTGCCTTGAACACCTTCTCATCGCGCGAGAAAGTGTTCCTTGGCTGCATTAAAAATCCGCGATCATCTTTATATCCTATGAGCTCCACAGTAGCGGTTTTTTTCTCCGCTTCAACTATTGATGCCACTCTTCCCAGTATCCATCCATCTAATTCGTTCCATACTTTTACATACTCGTTTCTTCTTACCTCTCCAGTGACGATAAAATCGAACTCATGCAGTCCAACTTCACCCGAAATTGTGCCTACTAATTTATACATATCAAATTAACTTCGCATTCACAATCCCATCCTGACCAGGTCTGCTTGTTACTATCGCATCTCCAATTTCAGTCTCTATTACTGCACCTTTTGTTGTTACATTCCGCCTTGCGAAGAAAGGATTGGCGGGATTACTTTTCACGGCCATTATCTTAGCCCTTCTCGTAGTTCCGCTTCTCGGGTCTGCGACATTTGCAAATTCGCATCTGAGCAACCGCATTTTCTCGCCGCCGCCACTCGTTCTGATTTTTTTTCTTCGCGTCTCTCCAATAGTAGTCTCTGCGGCGGGTCTGCCTGCCTCATGCTTCCTCTTCTTACGGTGAAAGTGAAGTCTTCCCCCCGTGTATTTCCGCCTTGACCTACCTTGCCATCTCATTTTTCACGAACCTACAAAACCACATTCTTCACACTTATATAAATTACTTTGCTTCCGGCACTTCGCACATCTACCTATCTCGACTTTTCCACAGTTAGGGCATGGGAAAACCGTGAAGCCCTTTTCCAGCAGCTTTACTCCGCAGGACGTGCAATACTCTATCATAGCATGCTCCTCTTCTTTTTATTTCTATCTTTATTTTTATGTTCGCCTTTTCTTCATTCGCCGTCGCCCTTGTCCTCGTCCTCGCCTTCGTCATATCCACCACGGTGGACGGCATACCATATTTACTCTTACCACCATTTATAATAATATCAGCTTTTATTTCCACTTCTTCTACGCAGGTCGGCGGATTTCTACCCGATACATTCGCACTTGTTGAGGTTATAGGTCCCGCTTCTTTTATTATGCGGGTTGCGATTTCATTATCCGGGAATCGCACGCCAACGACCTCCGACGCAGCAGTTAGGACATCAGGCACAACTTCTTTTTTTCTCAATAACACCGTGACAGGTCCTGGTAGCAACTCGGTTATGATTTCTAAGGATTCCGAATCTACGGACGCAACTTTGTGCAGCATCTCGAAGGAGGAAACGGCTACAGAGAGCGGTTGTGATAAATCTCTCCTTTTTATTTCATATACTTTCCGCACTGCTTCTTCGGATAACGCATCGGCTCCTAATCCATATACCGTTTCCGTAGGGTAAACTACCGTGCCACCGCTTTTTATTGTGTCTATGGCTTTTCTTATCAGGTCTTTTTCCTCAGGGTGCATTCTATTTTTATTTGAATACATTAAATGATGCATATAAAAAATTTGATAAGATGAGCGTTATTATAACTTCGCCGAGCAGGCTTCACTTCTCCCTTATAGACCTGAACGGTGAGCTTGGAAGAGTAGATGGTGGAATAGGAGTGGCATTAAACGAGCCTTCTTTGAAAATAGAGGTATCGGCGGTTGATAAAGAGGTTGAGGAGAAAGAGAATCCAAAAGAAGTTTTTTCTCTATTGGAACGGATAAGAAGTAGAATAGAGCCGGGGTTAAGGGGGAATTACAGGGTGGAGATATTGAAGAAATTGCCATTGCATGTGGGCTTGGGCTCCCGGACACAATTGTCGTTATGCGTGGCAAAAGCGATAAGCGTGCTGGAAAACAGGAACTATGGTGTGGTAGAATTAGCAAAACTGGTGGGTAGAGGAGGCACTTCCGGGATCGGCACGGCTGCTTTTGATAAAGGCGGTTTCATCTTAGATGGGGGGCATGTGTTTCGGAAGGGAGAGGATGAGAGCAAGGTCGAGAATGGAATGGAGAATGAGGAGATAAAGACGAGTTTCCTTCCTTCTTCTGCATCGAAGGTTTCTCCGCCGCCTGTTCTCTTTCAGCATGCGCTTCCCGAAGATTGGTTCTTTGTCGTTGCAATACCCAAGGTGAAAAGAGGAGCGTATGGTGCTGAAGAGATAGAAATTTTCAAGCGGTATTGTCCGATAGAACGGGAAGAAGTGGGAAAAATATGCAGGATAGTGCTTATGCGAACACTGCCCTCAGTGCTTGAGAAAGATATAGCTACTTTTGCTGAAAGTTTAACCATCTTACAGGGGGTGGGGTTCAAGAAGATAGAGATAGCGCTTCAGCATGATATAATAAAGGAGCTTTTTGGCTTCTTCGAAGTCCATGCGTTAGGGTATGGTATGTCCTCTTTTGGTCCTGCAACGTATGCAATAGTAGAAGGTGAGCAAAGAGCAAAGGAACTCGCTGATTCGACAAACGATTTTTTCATCGAGAGGCATATACGAGCTTTGGTGAGTTATTCTAATGCAAATAATAGAGGTAGTGAAGTGAAACATCAAAGGTGCCGGTTTTTGCAAAAGTGAAATTGATTTATATAGGGAAAGTATAATTTCAATATTGAGTTGGAATTGTAGTAGCGGATTCGAGTTTAAGACGGGTAAAGGGGGTGAAAAAAGAGTTGAAAAAGATAAAATTAGCAATTGCTGGCGTTGGGAATTGCGCATGTTCTCTTCTCCAGGGTATTGAATATTATAAACACATGGATGCGAAGAATTGCGTCGGTTTGATGCACTATGAGGTCAATGGATACAGACCAGGGGATATAGAGGTCGTAGCGGCATTTGACATAGATAAGAGGAAAGTGGGGAAGGATTTAAGTGAAGCGGTTTTTGCAGAGCCTAACTGCACTGCGGTTTTTCATCGAGTGCCTTATTACGGTGTGGAAGTGAAGATGGGACCGGTTCTGGACGGTGTTGCATCACACATGCACAGGTATTCCGAGGATAGAACCTTCCTGGTTGCGGATGAAGAGCCTTGCGATGTGGTGGAGGAGCTTGAAGACCGCGGTGCCGAGATTTTAGTGAATTACATGCCCGTGGGCTCGGAGCAGGCTACGAGGTTCTATGCGAAAGCATCTCTGGAAGCAGGTGTGGCGTTTATCAACTGCATGCCAGTGTTTATCGCATCCGACCGCGAATGGGGAAGGAAATTCGAGGAGAAGAAATTGCCTGTGGTCGGCGATGATGTGAAATCGCAGATTGGTGCGACGATTGTTCACAGAACGCTTGCGAAGTTGTTCAACGACCGCGGATGTAAGCTCGACCGGACGTATCAGCTTAACACAGGTGGAAATACCGACTTTTTGAATATGCTGAACCGTGAGCGATTGAAATCAAAGAAGATATCAAAGACAGAGGCGGTGCAATCGGTTCTGGATGAGCCGTTGATGCCGGATGATGTCCATATAGGACCTTCTGATTACGTCTCATGGCAGCGCGACAACAAGATATGTTTCTTGCGGATGGAAGGACGGGTATTTGGAGATATTCCGATAGACCTTGAACTCAGACTTTCAGTGGAGGACTCGCCTAATAGTGGAGGAAGCACAATTGATGCGATACGAGTATGCAAGCTTGCGCTGGATAGAGGAATTGCAGGACCGTTAATAGAAATATCTGCGTATACGATGAAGCATCCGCCGATACAGTATCCCGACGAAATGGCGAGAGAACTTTTGGAAAGATTTATAAGAGGGAAAGTAATTGAAGACAGTTGGGGAGAAAGAAGAAGGGTTGTTACAGCCTAAATCCCCACACCCATTTTTTTTCTCTTTGGGGTTCATAACTCATGATTTGTGCGAGAATAAGAAAATAATCGGTGGTGCTTCGGCATATTCAGCAATATTAGCAAGGAATTTTGGGGTCGCTTCTGCAATTGCCACGAGCATGGGGGAGGATTTTGAAGAATGCGATTCCTTAAAAGGCATTCGGTTAGCGTATCAAATAGGGGAAAGGACAACGACATTCATAAATAAACCTTTCTTTAAACCTTTTAAGAAAATGTTTATCAAAAACGCTTCGCAAAAAGAAAGCTTTACCAAAGAAAAAAGGGAAGATATAAGTGAAAGGAGGATTCAATACTTCACGAGTGTTGCGGATAGGATAAAGGAAGAAACGATACCGGAGGAGTGGTTTACCGCCGAAATCGTTTATATATGTCCGGTATTGGATGAGTTAGAAGAGGAGATAATCAAAAGATTTAAGCGCTCTATGATTGGTGTAGCACCACAGGGCTGGATGAGAAGCGTTGGTGAAGGTGGGAGAATAGAGAAGAAGAAGTGGGAAGAAGCGAATGAGGTTTTGCCGAAGGTGGATTTTGTGATAGTCAGCGAAGAGGACGTTTTTGAGGAGGATGTTCCGAAATATGTGGAACTTTCAAATATTTTTGTGTTGACAAAGGGAAGAAAAGGTGCGGAATTGTATTGCGATAGAGGGAAGCGCCATGAACATATACCTGCGTATGAAAGAGAAGAGGTGGATGCTACTGGTGCCGGGGATGTTTTTGGCGCTGCGTTCTTGTTGAGGTATTATGAGACGAAAGATGCGGTTGAATCCGCGCTATTTGCATCTTGTGCTGCTTCTTTTGTTGTTGAAAAGGAGGGTGTAGAAGGCGTTCCTTGCAGGGAAGCGGTGATTGAGAGGATGGAAAAAGAGCGAGGAGTTTTCGGAAGTTTTTAAAGCAAAAGAACAGAATAATGCTAAATGAAAGAATATCAACGTTATCTAACGCCGGGTTTTGAACCCTTTGACCCTTTAGAACTCGCGAGAGAAACAGAGAAAATTGTAACCAGAATGGGTGAAGAGGGGTTGGAAAGGAAGTACGCGGGCATATATTCAGCTCCCGTGTATGGTGGAATCGCAACAGGTTATGCTGTGGGTTGTTGTTTGCGTTGCATTTATTGTTGGTCCAACTGGTCGAGAGATTTTCCTGACCGGTTTGGGAAATTTTATTCACCGAAAGAGATTGCTCAAAAACTTTTTGAAGCGGCTGAAGAGGGTATAACCGCTCCCGGGTGGGAAAGGTTTAGACACCTAAGGGTGAATAAGCTCCGCTTGTCTGGATGCGAACCTACGCTTGGAAAAGAGCATTTACTTTCGGTTTTGAGGCAGGTGATGGAATCAAAATATTCACTTTTTATCCTGGAGACAAATGGCATACTTTTAGGAGCAGATAAAGATTATGCGAAGCAGTTATCGGAATTTAAAGAAAGACTTTATGTCCGCGTTTCGTTTAAAGCTGCCATGCCCGAAGGATTTACTCAGCGAACAGGCGCTATTGGAAGCTATTATGAACTGCCTTTCAAAGCACTAAAATATCTCTTGGATGAAGGGATATATGCGCGAGCAGCTGCTATGACCGATTCGAAGGTTATGCCAGAGGAAGAGAGAAAAACTCTGGTAGAGAAGTTAAATGAGATTGACCCATCTGCAAATTATTCTGCAACACTGGAAGAGGAGCAAATTGACGCTTACGATACCACGATCAAGCGTTTAAAGGCGTTTACTGATTTAGAATTTGCGAAGAAGCTTGAGAAAGGGATAAAAGGTATTGTGTGAACATTAGTTGACAACGAAGATTAAAGGCAAAAAACTTTGAGAATATCAAATCGTCACTGTGAGCGAATCAGTTGGTAGGAAAGAGTTTTTGAATATTCTCTTCGCTTTCGCAAGTTCTTCTTCTCCATTCTTATTTCTACTTACGTGAACCAAAGCGAGTGATTTAGAGCGTGAGCGAAAGGCGAGTTCAGCTGCTTTAACTGCTGAAGAATGACCTGAAAATCCTTCGGAGTATGCTTCTGCAATTAGGATGTCGGAATTTCTCGCAACCGAGACCGTATCTTCGGTTGGAGCGCCATCAGAAGTATAAGTTAATTTTTTACCGTTTTTTGAAATCGCAACCGAGTAGCATTCGATTGAGTGTGCGGTCTGAGCGAATTCGAGCTCGCAATCTTCATGAATTGTGCCTTCTTTCAAATCTGGAACTTCAAAGCTCTCGAG
>JAFNKG010000076.1 GCA_017883965.1 Candidatus Methanophagales archaeon
CAGAGAAGAAGCACGTAATGCCTTAATAAAGGCGCTTCGGTGCAGTCCAAACCTCCTCGTAATAGATAAGATGAGAACGGAGTTCGGGAAAAGAGAAACGGTTGGCTATGCAAAGGTATATGAAAGTGAAGACAGGCTAAGAGAAATAGAACGGGAACATATAATAACGAGGAACTTTAGTAGCACGGGCTCAGGCTCAGGTTCAGGCGAAGAAAAAGGTGAAGAAAAAGGTGAAGCGGAACAAAGGGGATAGACAAAAATGGCGGCAATCCATAAGTTTTATGATATGGTAGAGGAAAAAGGGAAAGCGGGATTAAAGTTGCACAGAAAGCGGAAGGTATGCCCAAGGTGTGGAGCCGGGGTGTTTTTAGCAGAGCATAAGGACAGGTATTCGTGTGGTAAATGCGGCTATACCGAGTTCAGGAAGGGATAGTGGTGTTAAGTTACGTAATGCATATATCTATTTTGTAATTTACGTTATATACTAAAAATGCGAGAATTCAAAGATAAGTTAGCGAGGGAAGGGAAGTTAATAGAGATTGAGCAAGCGGTATCATCGAAATACGAGGTTGCATCTATTTGTGTGGAGCATGAACGAAAAGGGCTGCCTGTTTTTTTTCGCTCTGTTGACGGCACGCATGAGGTTATAATGAACGTATTGGGCGGAAGAGAAATACTGGCGGAGTTGTTTGGCACATCATCCTCTAATCTCGTGCATTTTTTAGCGGGAATCCATGAAAGCGGAGGTGGCAATGATAGCAAGGTGAAAATAGTGGAGGATTCGACGACAAAAGAAGTGGTTAAAGAGCCAGATTTAGGCGAGTTGCCGATATTAACCTATTTCAAGGAAGATGGCGGCGCGTATATCACCAGTGGTGTGGTTGTTGCGGAATTGGATGGCGTGAGAAACGCATCAATTCACCGGATGATGGTCCTGGATGATAAAAGATTGGCAGCGAGGCTTGTCCCTCCTCGTCACCTGTATAAGATGCATCGCGAAGCGATGGAAAGGGGAGAGGAATTAAAAGTGGGAATAGCCATAGGAGTGGACCCTTTGATTCTTTTAGCAGCAGCGACAAGGGTCCCGCAGGGAAAGGAGTTTGAATATGCCTCGGCTTTGAAAAAAGAACCGGTGGAGCTTTTCAAATTGGGTAACGGTGTGGCAGTTCCACATGCTGAAATCGCCTTAGAGGGCTTCATAGGTGAAGAAAGAGTAAAAGAAGGTCCTTTTTTGGATATCACCGGTACTTATGACAAAATAAGAGAAGAGCCTGTTATCACGCTTACGAAGATGTATCACCGAAAAGACCCGATTTATCATGCGATTCTTCCTTCGGGCAGTGAGCATAAGTTGCTTATGGGCGTGCCTTACGAACCTTTGATATTTAGAGCAGTAGAGCGTGTGGCACGTGTGAAGAACGTTTTTTTGACAGAAGGCGGCTGTTGTTATTTGCATGCGGTGGTGCAGATAAAGAAGGAAGGAGAAGGCGAGGCGAAGAATGCGATTATCGCTGCTTTCGCTGCACATCCCAGCCTTAAACTCGTTGTCGTTGTTGATGACGATATAGACGTATTTAACACGAATGATATGGAGTATGCAATAGCGACGAGGGTTCGATGGGATGAAGACGTGGTGTTGATACCAAAAGTAAGAGGGTCTTCACTTGACCCATCTGCAAAAAATGGGCTGACAACGAAGATAGGAATTGATGCAACGAAGGAGTTGGGAGAGGAAAAAAGGTATGAGCGGGTTGTAACTATTGAATAGTAAGATAAGATAGGTTTTTATTGAAGAAGATAAATAGAGAATCTAAATCCAAATAAAAGAAGTAAAAGAAAAAAGATGCCAGAAAGGAGTAGGGACTGGATAAATCAAGCAGAAAAAGACTTAAAAGTAGCTGAAGAGCTGATGAAAGACGAATCTTTCGAATGGTCTTGTTTTGTAGCTCAGCAAGCTGCGGAAAAAGCTGTAAAGGCGGTATTCCAGAAATTAAACGCTGCTGCTTGGGGGCATTCTATATTCGACCTTATGAGAATTCTTTCAAAGAAAGTGGTGGTGAATGATGACCTTTTAAATTGCGCCAGGAGCCTGGATAAATATTATGTTCCCACCAGGTATCCAAATGGTTTTGAATCCGGGAGTCCATACGAATATTTCACGAGGAGGGATGCAGAAGATGCAATCGTTTGTGGTAGAAGAATCATTGAATTCTGTAAAGGCATTCTGGCTTGAACAGGAAAAATTGGTCGAAGAAATTTATAAAGTTGCAAGGGAAATAGGTAAAGAGGACGGGAACATATTAAAAATCATTTTGTTTGGTTCTTTAGCAGAAAAAAGAGGTGTGCCGGGAAGTGATGCGGATATTTTAATCATACTCGAAAGAGAGGATAAACCTTTTATGGATAGGATTGCGGAGTGGTCAGAGAGGTTCTCAATGGATTTTCCGGTTGAAATTTTTCCTTATACGGAGAAAGAGCTAAATAATCCCATTGCTCAGGAAGCGGTTAAAAGGGGAATTACATTGTTTGAGCGGTAAATTGCTCGAAGGTAAATAGATCGAAAAGTTAAAATACCGGACTTCAATGGACGACTCTCACCGCACTATCTTGGTTATATCTATCTCTATATTATATATCCACCTCAAATCCCACCACTGGATGGTCCAATGCAAAATTAAGGATTACTTCCGGATGTAGTTCACCAAAAACGCCTATATGCTTGCCATCCTTTACCCTTATTATATCCGCTCTTCTACCCGCTAAAAATGCACCATCTTCCGACTCCACCACTTCTGCATCTTCCATTCCCATCTCCTTTAGCATCGCATCCACCACTGACTTAACTTCTGCGAAGTTCGCATTTGCATGCGTTGAAACCGCGGCAAGTCTATATTCCTCTTTAAAGCCCAACAGTACCGGTCCAACTTCAAAAATCCGCTGTGGTAAATCACGGTGCTTGTTAAGCGAAAGGATTTCTAATAAATTCGGTAGAATAGAGCATCTAAGCATTGTATGCTCACTGCTTATCGGTGAAGCAACTCTCACTTTCCCTTCTTCTCTTCTCTTTCTTCGCATCAACTCAAACTGTTTCCTCTCCGAGGTCAGCGTGAATGTTAACACCTCAAAATATCCAAAACCAGTCATTATTTCCCTCACCGTTCTCTTCTTCTCTTCTATCGGATGCATTTCGCCTATGACCATCGTGCCTGGAATCTCCGGCTCTATCCTGTCATATCCGTAACCGATAGCGATGTCTTCTATTATGTCCCATGTATGGAGTATATCATACCGATAAGCCGGTATCTTCACTTCTATCAGTCCATTCGGTTTTACTTCCGCACCAAGACCCATTCGCTCGCAGCACTTCTTGCATTCCTCTGCACTTAAATCAATACCTATGAGCGAATTAACGTCTTTCACTGATATTTCCATCGTCTTAGGGTCTAAACAGGGTGTTTCGTTCTCCGCACCTCTTCCATCGTCCGGAAAGCGAAGAATCACAGATTGAATCTGTCCCCCGCGCTCTGCAAGCGCATAGACTATAATATTTAGCGCAGCCGAAACGTTCTCATTCAAGCCAGTAACTTCTATAAATATGTCGTTCGTGGATTCCGTCACCCTCGTCTGGTCTGCATTGATAATAGGCGGAAAAGAAAGAGTTTTTCCTTCTGAATCCAAAATCAACGGGTATTTAGTTTTATCTTCGAGAATGTAACGGAACGCAACTCCCTTTGGATGCCGCTCTAAAATCTCGTCCATCGTCATCTCTTCTTCGTAGTCAAGCGGGACAAAAGAGAAACTTGGGTCAGCAGCAAGATACCTGAACGGTGGTTTCACCCTCGCTAAGTCATGCACGCCTACCGAAACTTTCTCCCTGTCTCGTCCTATCCCTCGATGCAAATACTCCTGTAAGAGCATTAACGATTCTATCGCACTTGAATCTAACTGCAAGTTCTTCACCACACCGCAAACGATATAAGGTCGCACTTCCAGAACTGAAGCGTCCACAACCATCTCTATACCTGACTTCTCCACCACGTAAGTAACCAATCCCGGTTCGACGTCCAGAAATTGTTTCAGTGCACGAGAAGCACCCTCCACGCAAAATAAATCCGGCCGGTTCGGAAAAAACTCTACATCCATATAATCGGCTTCCATTCTTTCTACGTCTGCACACATCAACGGCAGCCTCTCCTTTATCTTTTCGATGCTAACGCTGGTAAGGTTTTCCAAATCCTCGTAAGATAGTCTTATGGTGGGCATTTTCTTCCTACTTATTTACCCTTCTTGCTATTCTCTTCTCTGAATCCCAGCAAGTAGTATCTCTCCATCGTCATCTTGTATAACTCATCGAAGAAATTTCTCACACTTAATTCCCCAAAAGTATAAAGCCTGGCAAATCTTTTACTAACTAATTTATCATCCGCAAATACTTGCATGTCATCCATGACTTCAGGAGGATCCCTTTCAAAATCAACAATTAAGAGAGACACCCTCTCATATTTCCAGGGCACATCAGATGGACTTCCTCTATTTGTGATGGATAAAAAGCTTAAAATATATTTTTCAATGTTATACCTTTCTGATAATTCTACTCTATTTTTCTTTGCGGCTTCAGAATTATATCCTATTTTTGGAAGTAGATAAAGATAACCTAAAACCATGTAGGGAAACCTATTATGAAGATTTAATGCTTCTGCATATACCCTTTCAAATAACGTGTCATAATTTTTTTCGATGGAACTCAATTGACTTCTCACATTGATTGCCATAATCGGTCCAACAGATACGTTCCTACCGTTTTGTGGCGGTTGAACTATGATATCCTGCTCCTTTGTCTTTAGAAATCCATAAACCTTTTTATCTGTAACAATCCAACTCGGCTCTACTTGCCTTTTTAACTCCTCAATCACATATTCATGAAGCAGGTTAATGAGTCTTTTAGACCTTATGAGACCTGTATATTCACCTTTTTTAATGGCATCTTCATATGCTTCTTTCATCTCTTCAAGTTTTTCTAACAATAATTGCATATTGGCTGGCATTTTATTCCCTCCTCTATAAGATAATTACTGGAGTTTAAAAGTTTAGATACCAATAGATTTATCTCCTTTACCTCATCTCTAAGTTCCTTTCTAACTTGACCCCTGATATTATTTTTCTGCGGGAATCTCATAAAATTTATCTTTTCATGGCATACTTTGCTGATGCCTGCAAGTTCAATATGCAAACCTTCGTCACCCTTAAATTCCGGTATGGGAAAAAGTAAAGGTCTCCTATGAATTGCACGAGCACCGAAAAGCCCTTTTGGTTGCAAAGGTTTTATTATCTTGCTGATTGTTTCTGAGTTAAAAATAGCGCTCAAATAGTGTGCTTCTACCGCATTATCAGTTTCAAAAAGCCATGTTTTAACATCCACGATAAAACCTCTGGCATTCACATGCTTTCCATCAACTTCAAAATATGGTAGTGAGTGCCTATCAACAACACAGGATACCAGATTAGTCCCGGTAGCGTTATATAAAACAACATATCTCCTAGAAGAGTTTTGAGTTGTAAGAAGATTGTTGTAATTTAATCTATCTGATAAAAAAGGAAAACGCTTTTCTGATTTCTTCGTCCTCCTTTCAGCCCAAATTTCTTCCGCTTTCTTGAACCATCCCGCAGTGCCCGTAAAACCATTTCTTTGTAGCCCTTCCACATCTAATATCCTATATCCATCAAAATGTTCTCTAATCGGGAGCACAACTG
Source organism: Candidatus Methanophagales archaeon (assembly GCA_017883965.1). GTDB lineage: Archaea > Halobacteriota > Syntropharchaeia > Alkanophagales > Methanospirareceae > JAFNKG01. The sequence continues at coordinate 5,752 of JAFNKG010000076.1, forward strand.
GATGAAGTTTAATGTAACCAAATGGAATCATCTCCCAAGCTAACAAAGTGGTATAGAGAAAGTCCTCCTCTATATTGCCTTCTAATACTACCCTCCAGGGGTCTTTAGCTATTTTAACTATATCTTCAGACGTTTTTACTGATATTCGCGAAGGTGAAGCAGTATGAAGCATAAAATCTACGAAGTAAAGCGATCTGGGAAATATACTCGCCCCTACTTTGAATTTATCGTAATAATAACTTGGTTCCGCCGAGAAATCGGGAGGAATATATTCACGCACTTCAGTGGATAATTCTGCTATTACTTCAAAGAGTTTGCCATTATTCCTATCAGGCAACACTCCTACATACTTCTCCAACAATACAGGATATTTCGTTACATCACCTTTTAATCCAATCAATACGCAAGAGGGCATATTAAAAAGTGGACTTACATTCTCTAAATCAATTATTTTGATCAATTTTGTAGTGGGTCTTTTAAACTTTCTGAAGTTGATATGCTGGATTGTTCCCGCTACAATACTTCTTGGCATTACAAACGCTATTATCCCCCCTCTCTTTAAGTATAAATCGGCACACTTGCAGAAAAAAAGCGTTGCGAGTTCCATTTGTGTGAAAAGATGAACATCTTTGTTTTCGAGCAGGTGATATTTTAAAATCTCTTTCTTCAAGAAGTTTTGATACTCTTTGTTTTCCATAGACCTCATAACAACCCATGGAGGATTGCCAACGATTATATCATATCCAATTTTTATATCATAATCAAATAAATCCGGGGATTTTAAGCTATCCTTTGTGTAAATTGGCAAGGTTATCTCTTCTAAATCTTCAATGAAATCCCCCACTGCTATTAAGTAATTTGCCTTCGCAAGAATAGTAGCTAATGGATTGATATCCATGCCCACCACATTTTTTATAATATCTTTTATAGATACTCCTTTTCCACCGAGAATTTTTATAACACGATACAGGAAGGAGCCAGAACCGCAAGCGGGGTCTAAAATTTTAGGAATAGCTTTAACTTCTCTCTCTTCCCATAAAGTTATCACTTCATTCAGAATAAGTTGAACGAGCCATTCAGGGGTATAGTATTCACCAGCTTTGTGCCTTTCCTTTCGTTCAACGATTTCTTCGTATATTACCCTGAAAATATCTTCATCTATTTCGAAAAAATCATAATTCGTCATTTTTCCAATGATGTCCAAAAATAGGGTAAGAGATTTATCCTTTATTTTAGAATGATGGAGCCATTTAGAGAAATCTTCTTCTAAGAAATTTTTAATGCCTCTTTTTGGGAAATAGCTTCCATTTATAACTTCAATAATGTCATTTTTATCTGGCTTACCCTTACTAAGTCTCTGATAAACTAAAATCTTAGTCAAGATAATCAAATAGGCATGGTCAAGAAATAAATTCAAGGAGGGTTTATCATAAATATTTTTAAATGTATTTAGCCAGTAATCAAATTCTAGTTTTATATCAGACCTATCTTTTACTTCTTCCCAGAGTGTTACTAAATCTCTTTTAACATCAGAATACAGATGACTCGCAGAGCCAAATTTATCGCTGAGTGCTTGTGCTGATATTGGCATAAAATTCTCCATATTGCTACTTAGGAATTTGTATATAATATTATGTATACCTCACTTAAAGGAACTGCCGTCGCCAGCAAGACAGTGATGATTAAAATAGCCAGCCACAAACTCAAATTTTTATCATCCGATTAGACTTTTACCTCATAGCTTCATCCTTCCTATATCCACGTATCTAATTTTTTGGTCAAACGTTTGAGCGAGTATCATCCTCTTCTTCACTCCGTGCGCCAACCTTACTGCCCTTGATAATTCATGCATTGAAAAAACATGCTCTTCCGGAAGCACGTGAATTAAATACGAAGAATGTTTCTGGTTTATTGCTTTGTACACCCTGAAATGTGAGCCGAACTTAAACCCTGTCTTCACTATCAACCCTTTTTCCCGCAAATCCTCGTAAACCACGTATTTATCCATGAAATCGCTTTCTATTGAGCTCGCATGCTCGATGAACTGCTCAATGTTCACAGGTTTGAGGTTTGAGGTTTGAGGTTTCGGGAATCGAGCATTTACCACCCCTGACTTCTGACTTCTGTTCTCTGACTTCTGTTCTCTAATTTCTATTTCCAGCAGACCCTTCTTCATCAAATAAGCCGCTTCAACCAACGAAAGCAACAACTTCTTCTCTTTCGTTAGCATACCATAAAAATTGTTACTATACAGATTCTCAGCCAGGGCAGCGTCCCATAAGACCACCCTATCGCCGAGCAAAGTCGCTTTCACTTTCACGTTTCCTATCTCTTCCACTATCCCTTCTTCCTTCTCTTTTTCCTCCCCTTTTTCAACGAATTCAAACTTCGCTTCCTTCACCGCATAGTAAGTGATGTCGCTTTCTTCATCCACAATAGCAATAATTGGCTCTTTTCTCATGTTATGAGCTGAAATAAGTATCGCATCCAGTTCTTTCAACGATAAAAATTCGCTTTCCGATAAAATACGGATGAAATACCTTGCAGGCTTCTCTCCCGACTTGGCTCCACGTGGATAAAGCCAAAAATCAACACCACCTGGCTGCACTACATAGCCTCGCTCCTTCAAATCCTTGTAAACGATATATCTCACCCCGAACTTCGGAGCGATGCCCACTGCATGCTTTAAGAAATCCTCGAGACTTAACTCTATCTCTTTTTCTTTTTCCTCTTTTATCACTATCCGCCCCGTTTCAAGCAAAAAAGCTGCTTCTTCCAGCGATAGCTCTAACCTGTCTTTTTTCCTCCCGTATCCTTTCCCAGGAATATCTGCTTCTGATTCCGCTACTATGACCTTTTCACCTGAAAGTTCTCCTTGCATCGTTCCCATGGGACAGAGTCCCATAATTTCCACGAGAAATTGTGAAGATACAAGAAGTCAGAGAACAGAAGTCAGATTCTATTCTCTGATTTCTGGTCTTGTGTCTGTCTCGTGAAATCTCGTGGTTTTTTACCTCCGCTATACAAATAAACTTTTTCTTTAAGAAAAGGTTTTAAGGCAGCAATTCTGCTATTATGTCCAAAACCACGTATAATGGCATTCCCGTTTCTTTCGCTATTTCACCTGGTGAACACTCCCCAAGAGTTTCACCGCGCTTCTTCAATGCCTGCATTACCGCTTCCTTTGGCGTGGTGAAATAAAAAAAGCGGTCTCGTTTGAACTTACCCAACACGCCTTTAGATGCCAGCGATTCAAGCGTTCTCAAGGCATGTGTCGTATGTCTCAAGCTCTTAAACCTTCCAGAAGTCTTTTTTGCCACTTCTTCTGCGATAATAGGTTTCTTTTCCGCCAAGACTATGTTTCTTATCTCTTCTTCCGCTTCTGTTAGCGTTATCTCTTGTCCTAACGCAGTAACTTCCTCTTTTATCTCCTTTAGCCTTATAATGAGTGCATTTTTCTTTCTGTCGTCAATAAGGAACTCGTTCAAAAGCAAAGCTATCGCTTCCCCTTCTTCATCCATTTTCAAAAGTGCAACGAGTTTTTCTATATTATCGTTACTCAACGGGAATCACCTCAACCTATTTTTCAAATCTATAAAATCCTCGACCCTCGTGATTTCATCCACAGCGTCAAAGTGTTTCCTGTCAAATGAAAGGAGATATTCTATACCCTCTCTCCTCATCACTGCGCATATCAATGCATCAAAGCTTGGCATTGGATACCGCTTGAATATCTCAAGTTCTCTAAAAACATCATCAGTGCTGGTAGATAATACGGAAATATCCTCCGCCTCCATAACGCCCTTAGTCTTCTCAATTGCGACTTCAGTACCTATCTTTCTCCACAGTACGTATTGCAGTTCAAGAACTGTAACATCAGATGTAAACAAGTATAAACTGAGTTCAGTGGAATCAATAACCTCGCAGGCAGAATCATGAAACTCGTCCTCCGTGTTAAAGTATGCGATTAAAGCACTCGCATCAAGGTATATTGCGGTCATGATTTAACCCAACCCAAACTCCTCATCGAGCAGGTCCGCTGTTCTTGTCTTTGATAAATCCTTACCACCCGAAATGGAACCACGCATCTCTTTGATTGATTTCACTGCCTTTCTAAAATAAATATTGATTTCACCATCTTTTTCATACCA
>JAFNKG010000136.1 GCA_017883965.1 Candidatus Methanophagales archaeon
GCGCTCTATCCGACGCTCGTAACTTCAATTCCCTCTCCAAAGTCGTAACTACATCCCGCACATAGACGCTTTCATCTCTATGCTGATGTGTTGACATTCGAGCAAACCGGGGCTAAACATTAAGTCCCAACATGTTAATACTGTTAATACTTCGATTCTGCTTAACCGGAAGCCGACACTGAGCTCAAAGCCACCTGTCGTCTCCTTCGCCATTTTTGATTCCGTCCTCTTGCACTAGTATTGACAGAAGTAGTGGTGGCGAGTATAACGAGGGTAGCAAATAGGCACTTGCTAAGTAAGGCGGTTGAAAAGTGACCTAGCGGACGATGGAAATTGGTATCATACTGACCATCATCTTTGTTGTCCTCAGGCTGACCGGGGTCATTCATTGGTCTTGGTGGTGGGTAATGGCGCCACTTTGGATTGGGGCTGTCATAATCGGCATAATGTTTGTGGCTGCCGGCATAGGTATGCTTTTCATTATGAGAAGGCTACGCAAACGATTGAGAACTCTTAGTCAGAGGTGGTGGGGAATGTCGGAAGAGGATGGGGACTCAAATAAGCACCGCCTGCTTGATAAAAATCGGCCCCGAACTAATGATTAAGACTTTAGATGGCTTGGACATTCAATTAACCTATCCACTCCATATTCTGGTCGTTTACCTTGACCAATTGCCTTACGCCATACCGTTTGCTTTCGAAAGAGGTTTCACCCAGTCGATTTGATGCGAACGGATTATGGTAAATCTCCAAATTGGGCTCTATTTTAGTTTCAATGAGTTTTTCTTTATAAACCGCCACGGCACTCAATTTCCTATTGCGACGAGGTTGGAAAAAACC
>JAFNKG010000077.1 GCA_017883965.1 Candidatus Methanophagales archaeon
CGGAAAGTATTCATTTAAATAGAAAGGAGGTGAATATAGACGGTAAGGGTAACTAGGTGTCATATGGTACTATTGAAAATGGATTAAAGGAGATGAAGATTAGCAGTCTGCTAAAGGGTGGTATGTACGAAGTAAGTTTCGGATATCATTCCGAAATGGGAGGATATACGACATTAATGTCTGATATACCGAAGTTATATGAAATTGCATTATACAATATAAAGGTGGCATTGTGTTAACGATATTCCTTGGAGCAGGTTTTTCGAAATGGGCTGCGGATTTGCCAGTGGCTAGCCAGTTATTCGATTTTAACATTAAAACATGGGGGCCACGTGAGTCTAAAAAACTTCAGATTGTAAAAACCCTCAAACATGGTTGGGATAAATCACACATGGATGGACTTTCGGAACAATTCATAGCTGACGCATTAAATTTTCAAGAAAAGGACAAACAATTAATTCTTTGGTATATTGTTCGTAGGCTTTCAGAACCGTTCATTTGGAAGGAGTACCACGCACAGAAATGGCGCAGACATGTTTTAATGATTGATGAAAATCGAAAACTTACCATTCCTGGGGTTGTTAAAGCACAAAGTTTTCTCCATCGTTTTTACAATCCATCATTAGTTGGTATTATAACTACAAATTATGACATGCTTGTAGAGTATGCACTTGGGACAAAGAGTTTCAATTACGGGATTCCTAATCAAACGCTGACTGGTCGAGGACCATATCCTGTTTCCCAGTGGAAAAACCCCGTTACACTCAAAGGTAAAGTACAGTTAGCAAAGATTCACGGTAGTATTTCATGGGACGAACATAACTATTATACTGATGGGAGACGTGGATTAACAGGCCATGCTTTAATTGTGGCACCAAAACCCGAAAAACAATTACCAGAGTCTTTTAAATATGTTTTTAATTTAAGCAAAGAAATACTCAGAAAAACTACACGATTGATTGTTTTTGGGTTTGCGTTTAACCCTTACGATGATGTGGTTTTAAATTTACTTCAATCTGAAGGTAAGAATCTCAGGTCTATTCTCTTGATTAATATTGAATCCCAAATTAAAATCGCACAAAGATTATGGCCAAACGCTGAGATAGTATCAACAACGCCTCCACCAGATGGAGATAAGAAAATACAAAAATGGCAAGAGGAGGCATGGTCAGGAATATGAATGCAACTTCATATAACAAGCGGGTATCAGGCTCCGCACCCTTCGGGTGCTCCGACCCAAATTTGCCCTTCGGGCAAACTTCAGATACCCGCAAACCGTTATCTGAAATAGGCCGATATTTACTAAAAGTTTAGCAGAAGGTAACAATATGGAAAGAGAAAAAGTTGACCAGCAAAATACGTTAGATGTTTTAGTAGAATTGTATAAGGTAGCTGAAGAAAACCATAGATTTTACGTAGCCAAGCGATTTACAATTATTTCGCTTTATTTTCCTTTAATGCCCCTTATTTTGTCGGGAATTTATGTTTTAGGAGGGGTACATTCGCATTATCGAATATTAATTTGTATAATTGGCTTTGTTTTAACCTTGTTTTTGTACAGTATAGAGAGCAGAAATTGGATTTTGAGCAATATCTGCTTGGAGAATAGTAAAGAAATTGGCATAAATATTAATGGTAATGATAACTTGCATCTGAAACTTATACAATCTTATTATTCTGTGTTACCAAAAGGTTCAACGTTCCTTGATAGATTGGTTAGAAAAATTGCAAGATCTCAGCATAAAGCAGTGTCAAGATTGACAGTTTTTCTTTTACTTTATTGGACAAGCTTAGCAATAATTTCAATATTTTTATGATTAACCTACTTCAGATAACAGCGGCTTTGCGGCTCACTTCGTTCGCCCAAATCCCTTCGGGACTTCGTATAGCTCGAACCGTTATATGAAATGACGGTTAAAATGGTGAATAATGATTAAATAAGTTATTCATATATCCCAGTATCTCCTTTGCACTCCTTTTATCTCTTCCACTCTTTTCTTCACACGCTCATTCTTACTTACCGCACCTTCCTTTATCTCACCCCTATTTGATAAAAGTGAATTGAAAACAGATAAAACAGATTCTGCGATAGCATCCAGGTTATATCCTCCCTCCAAAGCCATTACAATTCTCCCTTTGCTGTTCTTTTTCGCTGTCTCCTTTATCACATCCGTGAATAACCCGAATCCGGGAGATGTTACTTTCATTGATGCTAAAGGGTCAGCAATGTGTGCATCAAATCCTGCGGATACGAGCACAAATTCAGGTCTGAACTCCATAGTTATCGGCACTAAAATATTATTTAACGAATATAAATAGCCAGCGTCATCAGTACCGGCTGAAAGCGGGACATTAACTGTGAAACCTTCTCCTTCGCCTTTACCTACTTCATTTAGCCATCCTGTGCCGGGATAATGGGGATATTGATGTGTGGAGAAATACAAAACAGAGGGGTCATCGAAAAACACATCCTGCGTGCCATTACCATGATGCACGTCCCAGTCAGCAATCAAAATGCGTTTAATGCCATATTTTCTCTTTAAATGCTCAGCAGCAATCGCTATATTGTTAAATATACAGAATCCCATACCTCTACTCGGGGTAGCGTGATGCCCCGGTGGTCTTATCAAAGCAAAAATGTGCTTCAGGTTATTAGACCCATCCATTACTTCGTCAACCGCTTTTATTACTCCACCCGCAGAGAGCAATGCTATTTCGTAAGTATCACTGCATAACGGCGTATCAGGGTCGAGCATGCCACCACCTCCCTTGCACATCGCTTCCACCTTCTTCACGTATGCATCTGCATGCACATACGCTATTTGCTCTTTCGACGCCTTCGTCGGAGTGATTCGTTTCATCTTTTCAGTAATACCCGCTTCTTCCAGCTTCTTCATTATGTATATCAGCCGTTCGGCGCTCTCTGGATGATACCCCGTGTCATGTCGCAGGTAATCCTCGTGATAGACGAATCCCGTGACTGTGTTCATCTTTCTTCAATTGAATATATAACAAATCTTTCTTTTCTAAAGAAAGCTTTACCAAAGAAAAAAGTCTTTGTAAATATAACTTTAATTGTTGGTAGGACAGGAGGCAAGTAAGTGCAGGGATGAAAGAATTATTAATAGAAATGGGCAAAAATCTGGCTGAGGCGTTAATAATCGTTGCCATAGTAATTTCGGTGGCATACGCCGCTACGGGGTCCTGGCGTATAGGGTTTGCTGTTACGTCGGGAAGCATGGAACCGAATATGCAGGTAGGCGATTTGATTTTCGTGCAATCACCAGAGCGCACGGACATCACGACATACGAAGAAGGTAAAATGCTCAATTATACATCATTTAACAATTATGGGGATGTGATTATATATCATCCGGATGGGATGACCTCCGAGAGAATCATACATAGGGCAATGTATTGGGTAGAGAAAGGGGACGAGATGCCGGATGGAAAGCCTGCGCCTCATGCGGGATATATCACTAAAGGAGACCATAATCTCTATCACGATCAGAATCCAAGAGCATTCGGGTATGAGCCTGTGAAACCTGAATGGGTTATAGCGGTGCCGAAAGCAAGAGTCCCTTACTTGGGCTATCCTACTTTTAAACTTAACCAGGCTAAAAAAAGCTTTTTAAGCTGAGTGGAGTAATAGAAAAATATGGGGAGAAAACCAGCTCGTATGTACACGCGGGTATCAGGACATGCGTATGTGCGAAGGGAATACATGGGGGGAGTGCCGGGAAGCAAGATAGCAATTTTCGATATGGGCAATCCAGGCAGAGAGTTCCCGGTTTCTTTATCCTTAGTTGCAGAGGAAGCCTGTCAAATAAGGCACAATGCATTAGAAGCGGCGAGGATTTTTGCTAATAGATACCTGGTAACGGGCATAGGGCGAAAGAATTTTTACTTGAAAATAAGAGTGTATCCGCATCATGTGCTAAGAGAGAACAAATTGGCGGTTGGCGCAGGTGCAGACCGTGTATCGAGTGGCATGCGACACGCATTTGGGAGACCCGTAAGTACTGCCGCAAGGGTGAAGAGTGGGCAAAAGATAATTAGCGTCGCGGTCGAGGAGCAAAATTTCGTGGATGCAAAGGAAGCTTTGAAACGGGCAAGTCATAAGCTCCCTACACCTTGTAAGATTGTAATAGACAAGGGCGGGGAATTAGTGACTGCGTAAAGTAAAGAAGATTTTTTTTTAGAGTGTATAAACTTTGAAATTCGGTTTCTCAGGTTCTTCCCCGTTCAATTTCCTCTTCACTAACTCTTGTATAGTATGTGCCAATTCATCGCATTGACTGGCGGGGTCTCCGGTCTTCGAAATGTATCTGTCCGCCCCTTTGTTCATAGCTTCCACAGCTACTTCTTCTCCGCCTTTACCGGTGAAAATGATGAAGGGTGTATCCGTATATTTTTCATTTTTTCTCACCACTTCCAAAAAATCTATACCGCTCATTCCCGGCATCTTATAATCTGTGATAATGACATCAAAATGCTCACTTTCAAGTTTATTCAACGCTTCTTCTACGGAAAGCACACCGGAGATTTCAAAATCATCTTTCCATTCCTTTTTCAAGAATATCCTTGCTATCTCCAAATCCGCTGGTTCATCATCCACATGCAAAATCCGTATCGGTCTTGGTATCATATCTGAATCCCCGATTCGAAATTGTATTCTATCCCATCCCCACATGTTTACAATTTTATGTAGCATAGGGGATAATTAGTTGAAAGTTACTTCTTATAAAACTTTCGGTATTGTTTCCAGTGGAGGGGGAGAAATTGTACACCAAAATCTATGAACTTGTTAGCTCCTCAGCCACGCTCTCACATTTCTCCCGCATTATCCTCGCTGCTTCTACTACTATCTCATCCACTGGCAAAGAGCCATCTCCCTCAACAGTAACAAGTAATGCGTTCTTAGGTTCTTCTTCGCCTTGCATGTCTTTGTAACCACAGGCGGTAACAGGCTGCCATTTCACATGCTCTTTCCCCTTGCCCAGTCTTGCTATCGCTTCCAGAGAAATCTTTTGCCTCGCAATCGTTTTTATTATCCCAATCTCTCTTTCCGTTGAAATCAACTTCACAATCGGTATATTTTCAAACGCCGCTTCCACTTTGGGGTCAGACGAGATGAGCTCCTTAGAATAAACCATCGTGTAGCCCGCTCTTTCAGGGCTTATCGCTTCTAAACTCAGAAAAAACACGTCATCAGCACTACAAGCACTAAGGTCTGTCTTCAATGGTATCAACGCCAGACGCAACGCTAATTGCTCGTCGTATAATAAAGATGTATTCTCGTGAATGTTCACTTCATCAATTGCAAGTTTCGGCACTTCTGCAATCATTGCTCTTCTAAGTGCATTTGCAAACCGCACTTTCACACCTGAAAGCACGATTTTTACTTCGTTTTCCTCTCGTTCCACTATTTTTACTTCCATAAACTTTTTGCACGCAAAAGCTTAAACTCTTCTTCCTCTCCTTCCACCAGGGCGCTTCGTGCCGTCATGCGGTATCGGCGTCACGTCCTCTATTTTTCCTATTCGCAGTCCTGCGCGGGCAAAAGCTCTTATCGCCGCTTGTGCACCCGGAGCAGTTGTTCTCGATTTACGCCCCGCTGCCGCCTTTACTTTCACATGTATTCCTCGTATTTCACGCTCTTTTAGCTTATCCGCAAGTTGCGTTGCCATCTGCATCGCGATATAAGGAGAACTCTCGTCGCGGTCCGCTTTTGCTATCATCCCTCCAGAAGCCTTTGCAATCGTTTCCGCACCCGTCATATCAGTAATCGTGATAATGGTATTATTAAATGAAGAAAATATATGCGCTATTGCCCATCTGTTATCCGGCATTTTTATTCTGTTCCCTCCTCTACTACTCCTTTCTCCTCGGAGGTGGTAGTGGTGGGAATCTGCCCATAGTAGCCTATTTTCCCTTCCTCCTCCACATCCACTATATAAGAAGGAATGGTAACCCTTCTACCATTAACGGCAATATGACCGTGAACGATGAGTTGCCGGGCGTGTTTTAGCGAATTAGCGAGTCCCTTTTTATGCACCCTTGTCTGTAGCCTCCTTTCCAGGACATCCTCTATGCTCAGCGCCAAAACGTCTTCTAATTTCGGGGCACCTTCTCCCTCTTTCAATATACTTCGCCTTTTTAAGCTTGCCAGAATGTCTTCTTTCTTCTTTAACGTATGTTCTGTGGGCTTCATCCCGGCTATTTCCGCTAAAATCTCCCTTATTTCCCTTCGGTATTTCTTTACAATGCTTGCTGCCTTCCATATCTCTCTCTTGTTCTTTAGTCCATACTTCTCAGCTAACTCCTTCTCCTCTTTTATCCTGTTTATTTCCCAGGGTCTTCTTGGCTTCTCATACGTCTTCCTTCTTCTCTTTGGATGTCCCATATTATTTACCTCTCTTCTTCCCACCTGCCTTTGCTGCCTTTGCTGCTGCTGCTAATTGTTTCTTTCTTAATACTCCTACTACCAATCCTTTTCGTCCCGTTGATTTTGTTCTTTGACCCCTCACTTTCAATCCCCGTTCATACCTTATGCCCCGGTAAGACCTTATCTTGCGCAACAAATTTATGTCCTCTCGTAACTTCAACACGAGGTCCGACCCCATTATATGCTTGTCCTCTCCACTAATTAAGTCTTTTCTCCTGTTCAGCATCCACCATGGCAATCGCTTCTCTGCACTGTTAATTGCACCCTTTAACCGCTCTATTTCATCTTCTGAGAGCTCACCCATTTTTGCCCTCGGGTCTATTCCTGTAGAAGTAACAACCGCCTTTGCTACTCTTCTTCCTATTCCCTTTACCCCGCAAAGCGAATATGCTACGCTTCTTTTACCATCTAAGTCAGTATCCAGAATCCTGACAATATGCTTGAACTCCTCCTTCTCTTCTTCCTTTTCCTCTTCTCTTTTTTCCGTTTCTTCTACCATCTTTGTATTTTCTCTCTCTTTAGATGCAATTTCGCCGAGGAAGGGATTTGAACCCTTGAGTTCCTTTCGGAACACAGGCTATCCGTTGGCTCCATAAACTCCAGGCCTGCGCCTTACCACTCAGCCACCTCGGCTCTTCGCCTCCATCCTTTCATATACGTCCCGGGCTTCATAAACACTTTCTCTGTTTCTACACATATACCTTTTTCAGCTCTGAACATATCTTCCGAGTTCATCTTTGCTTCGCCTATGCTCACCGCTTCCCCTTTTAACGTATATATTACCACACGATTTCCTATATTTATTTCTTTTTCTATCCTCGAAATCCCGGGGGCAGTGAGGTCTGCACCATGACATATCGCATCAACAGCACTATCCTTTACAATTATGCACGAGAGATGCCCTAACGTATATTCCATTGGCATGATGAGTTTTCGTAGAAGGCTCTCATCCCCTTCCTCAAAAAAAACGTATGCATCCTTCAAGTCCTGCAAATTCGTGAGATTATCCTCATCGAAGGGAAATGATTTCGTCCTTCTCAATTGCGACATGTGCGCACCTACGCCTAAAGCGAGCCCGATATGATGGCAGAGCATTCTTATGTATGTTCCGGCTTCACAACCTACTTTCATCAACACGTTCTTACCCTCCACCTCTTTTATTTCGATGTAATGCACCGTTCTTGTCCTTATCCGCCTCTTGACCGCAGACTTCAGTGGTGGTCTTTGATATATCTTGCCCACGAATTCCTCGCTTATCTTCCTCAGCGCATCCTCCTCAACCTCCCTGTGCAGTTTCATCACGCACGCATATTCTTTATCTGCAACGAAAGTATCGGCTAACTTCGTTGCCGTTCCGAGCAAGACAGGCAGCACTCCTGTAACCTTCGGGTCCAGTGTTCCAGTATGCGCCGCCTTATTTATCTTCAATATATCTTTTACCCATGCAACCACTTCATGGGATGTTGGACCCGCGGGTTTATCTATATTAATCACGCCTCTTTCGATATGCTCCCTTATTGTGCGAGCTTCTGGTGCGCAACCGTATCTTGGGTCAGTAAAAGAGGGTGATTTTTCCAATTTGCATCTTTCTAACGGTTTTTCGCTTTTAATCATCAGATACAGATACTCATTTCAAAGATTTAAATTATCAATTCATACAGCGTATCCCGCCTCTTAGGCGTTCTCCCCGCATCCTTTATCAGTCTCTCGAAGTCCTCTGGACTCATATACTCGCCAGCGGGAGAACCCGATAACCTTGAGATGTTCTCTTCCATTAAGGTCCCACCCAGGTCATTCACACCAAAATAAAGCATCTTCTGCACGTCCCTCATACCCAACTTCACCCACGACGCCTGTATATTATTGCAATACGGATGAAGAATAACCCTTGATAGCGCATGAACCATTGCAGTTTCCAGAAAAGAAACATTTCCGTTCACCATTCTCCCCAATTCGTTGTTCTTTCGCATGAACTTCAGCAATACAAACTCAGTAAATCCCTCTGTCTCCTTTTGTATCTCCCTTATCTTAAATAGATGGTCTATTCTGTCCTCCACTGATTCAATATGCCCGTACATGATTGTTGCCGTTGATGGAATTCCCAACCGATGTGCTGTCTTTATTATCTCTACCCATTTCTCCGTTTTTATCTTCCCCGGGCATATTATTTCTCTTATGGAATCATCGAGTATTTCCGCAGCCGTTCCCGGAATAGAACCCAGTCCCGCATTTTTTAATCCTTTCAACACTTCCTCCTCGCTCATCCCGGAATTCTTTGCCACATGGTATATCTCCATTGGCGAAAAGGCGTGTATATGCACATCAAACTTCGATTTTATGCTTTCAATAATTCCACAATAGTCAGTCAGGGCAAGGTCAGGATGCAATCCACCTTGAATGCATATCTCCGTTGCCTCGTTATTCACCGCTTCCTCTACCTTACTCAAAACCGCATCCATACTCAACAAATATCCTTCCTCCTTCTCTTCCCCGAACGCACAGAACTTACACGCACCCACACAGATATTTGTAAAGTTTATGTTCCTGTTCACCACGTAAGTAACAACATCGCCTTTCTCCTCCTTTCGCAACTCATCTGCAATGCAGAATAAATAAAAAGGTTTACCTGCTAAAAATATCGCATCTTCTCTCTCAACCTTACCCTTTCTTATCTTCTCGTATAAATCATCAAACTCATCTCTCATGTTAAAAATCTCAAATCCCAATATATACCAATAGTACCATATGACACCTAGTTACCCTTACCGTCTATATTCACCTCCTTTCTATTTAAATGAATACTTTCCG
>JAFNKG010000078.1 GCA_017883965.1 Candidatus Methanophagales archaeon
ATCTGAGAAAGCGTTTCTTGAAGCGTTGATCAAGGAACTCTGGAGGAGTGGAGAGTCGCCTACGTTTAGAATGGTTGCAGAACAAATTACACAGCTGGATGAAATTACCTCAATCGAAGGAGAGGAAAGAATAGCAGTAGACGCGCTCATCTCGAAGCGTAAACGGACGAACCTTGCTCATGGCCTTATGGCCTTTGCAATCGGGACTGACGGGATATTTTTCAGAACAGGCAGTTTACTCGATTTGGATGCGTTACTGCGGGGAGAGTACGGGGCCTATATCATCCATCTGGGAGGTGTCGGCACCGATTTGAAGAAACGACAAATGGTTTTGTCTTGGATTATCAGGAAAATTTATGACTGGATGTTACGCAATCCCCCCAAAGATGAATCAATACGGCTTTTATTCTATATTGACGAAGTTGCAGACTTCCTTCCGAGACACCCCCACAATCCATCCAGCAAGAAAATGTTGATGATGCTTCTAAGACAGGCCCGCAAATACGGGGTAGGTTGCGTGCTTGCTACTCAATCTCCTGGTGACATCGAGTATAGAGCTATGGACAATACGTCTACACTGTTTCTTGGAAAGATTCTAACAAGGCAGAGTGTGGAAAAAGTCATGAACATGGTTGAGCCAAAACTTCGGCGATCAGGAATGGACTTACGAACGGTTATTGACAAAATGATGACCGCAAATGCTGGAGAGTTCATTCTAGTGCCATTAGAAGGTGATTCCAAGCAATTCAAAGTAAGATGGCTGCATACGGAACATAAACCATTAGCTTTGGACACTATAGCAGAAGTGCTGGGAGAGTGAGCCCCTATACTCCCCCTCTACCGGGTGGAACTATCGGCCCTGTCGCAGGGGACAATCCTCTGGGCTGAGAATTACCCCTAACAATATTGGTTTTAGATATTCCAAGTTAAAAGAAGGACATCAGTAATAAATTTAGGAAAAAAAACTAGAATGAGTATTTTCCATTTTAGAATGATTTTAAAAAGAATAGAACAGTTATTTTGCTGTTTAAACTTTTTTGATAATTAAGTAGTTTTTGGACTTAAAAAATCTTAAAAGGTTAATCGTATACTATATTACGCGAAGAACCATGAACATCTTCATTGTTGACGGGGACAATGTAGCTATCGGGGAAGATGGGAAAGCCTCGATTGCTAGGATCTTTGCGATCCATAATTACTTGAGCCAATTTGGCGAACCCATAACGGTGGTTGGCCGGAGGCTCCGGGGGCGAATTCGTGATGAAGCTGCTTACAACAACCTGTTTCAGAAAATTGCCATCCATGAAGCGCCCACAGGGGATGAATCGGATGAAACGCTGCTCTTGCTTGCAGAAGTGACGGGAGGCATTCCGATCTCTAATGATCGATACCGGGAGTACGAGGAGGAACTGGGGAATATCATTGTGCGACGGATGGGATTTATGATTGCAAAAGTTCAGGGAGAGCTACAAGTGATCATTCCTAAACTAAGGAATGGTCACCTCACAAGGACAAATTCAGAAACTAAAAACTCGACGGGAGTGAAAGCCTAATGTCCAGCGTGTTGTCAGATGAAGAATATGCCATCATAAAGAACCCACTCGTTTTTCTTCGGGAATATCTCCGAAAGCCCGTGACCCAGTTTGTGACGGAATTCCTTGATTTCGTAACACTGGGGAAAGATTTACGCGTTTTACATGCCCAAGTAGTTCGACGCGGGATTCAGAACGCAATCGAACGAGTTCAATCCGAGGACATGGAATTGCTCATTGAAATCGCAGATTGGCACGCATCGCATAGTGATCTCGCATTTATCGAGGAAGATGAACAAGGAAAACCTAGTGTGAAACTTTTGAGAAGGGAAGAACTTCTAGCACGTCCTGAAGTTCGGAACTGTCTCCCTTCTTTTGATGTAAACAGCAATGCTCTACTTTCAGATGAAGAACGTGCATGTGCGACTTTCTTGTTGGTTCATCCCTACCCGAATCGTCCGTACAAACCAACGTATTGGGAATGGAAAGGGAACGAAGGAGCAGAAATACACTGCGAGTTAGTATGGATTGAGACACAAAATGAAACCTTCGTCTATGCTCTGGATAAAACGTTCTGGCCCAAGGTATCGGACTGGGCAATGACATTCAAATCGGAGCACCCGGATGTTCTGCAATCCGATGATAGAGCGTTATACTTGAAAGCTCTAGAAGCGCCCTGGGGTTTGAATGACGAAATCATCAAGCTATATCAAGCGATCGTCGATGATTCCTATCCAGGAGTGATGCTTGACGAGACGACCACCTCGGTCTGGTATCAGGGCTACTTTCATGGCAATCGTATTGCTGATAATGAGCAGGGCGTGTACAGCGAAGACGATTATTGGAATAAGCAATTCTTACAAGAGATGAAGAACCCATTCTTTCGACTCCGAGACTGGTATCAGTGTGACATCTTTGGTCAGTTTTATTTGTTCTCGATTCAAATTTCCCGTCCTATTGATGAAACCCATTTGATAACAACGATCTTACAAAGTATCCCTGAGAGAAAAGCAATTGTCGATAGGGGTACTCTATTTGTTCTAGCTGACGCAGTGGCTCGTGACTACCGTCGATTTCAGACCCAGATAGAACAAATGAAAAAGATCGATATCCTTTGGCCCCTATTGACCGATCTTGAATTCCATAAACGGTTAGATAAATGGGCGGAATCTGCGCAACAGCTCACATCCGAGTTACAACGATTTAGATCTGCGATTCAGGTATTGTTTTCTTCAGGAGAGTCGGATCTGCAGATAGTCCTCCAAATTCTGCGGCAAGATCGTGAGAATTTTGATCGTGGTGGAGGTGAAGAATATCCGGGACTTACAAGAGACGAGGTTATTGAAAAGTGGAGTAACCTTTTGCAAGCGGCTGGCGAGACACGAGTTTCAACAACCCTAGAAAAAGCTCTCCGACTCAAACTGCGACGTCTCGAGGAAGAACTACGTCGGTGGGACAATGTAGCAGTGATTCAAGTTGCGACAAGGGGCCGGCCCAAGGCATATTTTAAGTATCTACAAACAACAGAAGAGGAATGAAGTCCCTGAGAAATTAAGATTCCACGCAAAATATTCCAAGTTAAGTTCTCATCTCAAAAAATGATGTTTCATGAAATTTTTGCTAAGATGAATGATAAGCAAAAGGAATAGCACGAGAAGATGGACGAAATCATGCCAAAACGAGAAAGGCGAGGTGTTTTCAAAGATCATCAACATTCCTAAGGTGAGTTGTTTGGGGAAATCAATTAATTTTGGCTGGCTCGATTTTAAAATCACTAATCGCTGTAATAATTGTTGTACTTATTGTGGAGTGGAGCAGGATCCCCCTACAGCTCAGGAAAAGATCCCTATCGAAGCGATCATTCAAACGAATAAGGCAGCTATGGAGTTAGGCTTCACTTTCTTTGCATTTCTCGGGGGGGAACCCTCACTCCGCCAAAATTGGAATGCTATTTTCAAACCATTTACTGAGAAACGGAACAACTGCCACCTGTTAGTCATTACTAACATGAAACATTTCAATGAAGATCTATATCGGGCCCTTTTTGGAAGTAAAGCCGCATCCGCATATCTGGTGGCTTCGATCGACCGTCTGACTATGCCGAATTACAAATATCAAAATTCTCAGCAAGTCTTATCCGACCTTTGGAAGATCCAGGATCTTACCCAAGCCTACTCCTCAGATGATCACCGAAATATTCAAGTGCATTCGGTGATTACCCGCGAGAATTTTACAGAATTCCCCACGTTGGTCGAATTCTTTTGGAAGAGACACGTCTCCGTCTCCCTAGCAATGGTGGAACCATTAAAAATTGTTGATGGATCCCCGCAATATTATAATGAATTCACCAAAGACGAGCTTGGGCATATCATTCAGCACATGAGGAATCTTCAACAGAAAAATATGCTTAAATTTCCTAATCAGATCCTTCTGGAATATTTAGAACAGCATCAAGCGGGAATCCTTCAGATAAAGCATTGTCTAGCAGGAAAAGAGCATGTAATTATCGAATCCGATGGCCAGGTGTATCCTTGCTTAACGGAATCCTATCGTCGGGGACTCAGTTTTGGGAATATCATCCATGAAGAGTTTAATGAGATTTATGGGAAATTACAGGGATTCACATGCCGCCATCCCCTAACAGATACTTGTTGGGATCATTATCTCTGGAACCGGCTTGGTGAGCATGTGCGGAGGGGATGAAGGCTGACTAATTCGGAGGAAATGCGCAGAGAGTTACCCCTACCGGAAACCATTGTGATCGAAATCAGTTGGAATTGTAATCTGCATTGTATCATGTGCGGGTTCGGGGGGCATCCCATTCGACAAGAATTCTTTATGCCACGAGCACTTTTTACGCGTATTTTGCGGGAAGTGGCTCCGCAGGCAACTGAACTGCGCTTAAATGGCCGAGGCGAGAGCGCACTACATCCTGCTTTTACGGAAATGATTGAAGAGACCGATATATTGAACAACATCCGGCTGAGTTTATTTACAAATTTCTCCTGGAAAAAGGATCCGCTTTTGAACTGTTTCCAAGAGAAACGGGTCGTGTTATTTTTATCCATTGATTCCCCAATCCAGAACGAATTCGAAGCCATTCGACGGGGCAGTTCGTTCCATCTTTTTCTGCAGAACCTAGAACAGATCAAACTCATGGATCCCCGCCCCACCTTAGTCTTTACCCTTCAAGTTGCGAATTTGCATCGTATCGTAGATATCGCCCAGTTTGCCCTGGATTATGAAGTGAATCTGATTTATAATGTTGTGCGGGTGGATGATCCGCATTATCGCACCCAGTTCTGGGAGTATTTAACAAAGAACTGGGCCACCATTCAAACCGAGCTTGAAATAGTTAAAAAATGCCTGGAAGAGCATGGACTCCGAGTGAAAATCCCTGATCAAATTTGGGGGAAAAAAATCGAGTTTGCTACACATAAAACCAGTGGTACGGTGGCGGCGTGTCCAAATGTTCGGACCGAGGTCTTCATTGGGTATGATGGTACGATTTACCCCTGTAATATGTTTCATCCCTTTATCTATGGCTATTTGGAAACGGAATCCTTTGAAACGATATGGGCAAGTGAACGACACCATTGGTTTCTAGGGAATCAAAAACACCACTCCTATTGTGCGAACTGTGAGTTCATTTGTGATCATGACCTTAGGTAGGGAAGTCTCATGACGGCAATCCCTCATGTTATCCAATCTACCACGACCTTGGATCGGAAACGGGAGGAGATTAAAAAATTACTCACCGCCTATTCTCCGGTCCTTCGCGGTATCCGGAAACAATTTGGGCCACAGATTACCACTGCCATCGTAGAATGCATAAATCTCCCCAATGTTCTGGCTACCCTAGAATATTGGGAGCGAAAGCTGCGGACAATCCCCAGGAAAAACTTCAATAAACAGGATTTTTTGTTTTCGAAACTTCTGGAAATGGGTGCGTTTTATTTAGGGGCAAAAAACATGGTAAAAACACTAAAAAAAGAACTGAAGCAAATTCTAAGAACGCCAAAATTGTCTGAGAAATGTAGGTCCATTCGGTCAATCCAAAGTAAAAATT
The DNA here is from genome assembly GCA_017883965.1 of Candidatus Methanophagales archaeon. Classification (GTDB taxonomy): domain Archaea; phylum Halobacteriota; class Syntropharchaeia; order Alkanophagales; family Methanospirareceae; genus JAFNKG01. Next base: position 5,602 of record JAFNKG010000078.1, read on the forward strand.
GCGTAACATGTAGTAAAAACGGTGAAACCTCAGGTAATGAGATTTGTTTTGTTATCCCCGCCCATGTTCGGAATACCAATGCCAATCGAATGTTCAACCGAATGCTTATATCCTTAGCCCGCCAAGAACATCCCCCTTCACAAGTGATTATCATCGATGATGCATCTCTTGAACCACTAGTTATTCCAAAATCCATATTCCCAAAACTTGTGTTGAGAAAATCGAAGGAAGTTCGGGGACCTGCCTTTTCAAGAAATTGGGGAGCTGAACTTGCTCTCGAGGGGGATTATGATTTTGTGGTGTTTGCTGATTCTGATATGGTATTCCCCAAGGATTGGATAAAACGATTGAAAGGAGCGGTATTAACGAGGAAGGGAGATATTTTCAGTGGCCTAAACCTAGCATATGGGAATACTTGGTGGGACTTCTATCATGATGCCAATGGAACACTTAACGGAAGAGTCTATGTAAATCGACGGGAGTTGTTCTTTGCCACAACGGCTACTTTGATAGTCAAAGCAACGGTTCTGGAGAGAATTCAGTTTAATGAAATATTTGAAACGGCCGCTGGAGAAGATATCGATTTTTGTTTACAAGCCAGAAACTTGGGCTTTAAAATTGTGTTAGTAGATGAATTACGCGTAAAACACGATTATGGCTATAAAAATTTACCACATGATGATCTTGAAATTTTTCTAAAGAGATGTGTTAGATATGGGAGCGCAGAACCACTTTTAGTTGCATTGCACTCCTGCTATTATGCTGAACTATCGAAAACAAGAGAAATATCTGTCTTAGAAGGATGGTATTCGAAAGATATACCAGATTTTCCCTGTTTATTGCCTTGACAATTGAAAGAGAGTCCAACCGGAGATCCACTATCCAAAAATGAAATCCTTTATATGTATCTTTTATAGAATTATTCATCTGAAGTATAAATTATATTCAAAGGACGATTGAGGCTAGTGACTTAATAATGACTCCAAACAATACTATTAGTAAACTACTTCTCATTTTAAATTTTCTCCTAAACCTGATAATATTGATCCTGCTAGTCCACATTATTTGGGGATGGCCTCCACTACCAATATGATCCCTGGCGGTGAATGATGGTATGAGTGAGAAAAGGGTCCTTCTAGCAAACATGAATAGGGAGCAACTGATCATGATCATCGGCGCGGAAAAGGGCCGGTTGGCTAAACGAGAGATACACATTGACCCTTCCTCGGATAATGACATACTAAGGCAAGATCTGGAAAAATTGAATTTACGGACAATTCGGAAATACGCCCAAAAGCTAGGTGTGTCTCTCACGCAAGCACCGATGGTAGAAGTGCCTGTAAGTCGCAAGGATAAGCGCGCCCAAAAGCCAAAAACCGTGGCTTTAAAGCCTCCCAGCAGATACGTCAGAACTGTTCGAGACCTGATCTATTGGCTGTATGCTGGCCTGATAGCCAGATCGGCAGGTTTTGCGGGGAACTATGGGTTTGTGATTTCCCGTTACAAGAAACTAAAATCGGGAGAAATGCGATGGTCCCCGACTATGCGAGACTTTCAAAAGGCCTGTGAAAAGGGCGGCGTGTGCACATACTGGGTGCCACGAACAATCTTTCTGCAGACCATATCATCCCAGTTTCCAGGGCTGGGGTAGACCCCAGAGTAAAAATCCTTCTCAATTCATCGGACAATTGTGTGTTGGCCTGTAAGCCATGTAATAGTAGTAAGGGGGCTCGTGATGTCTTTGAGTGGTATGGCGAGGAACAGGTTGATGAACTTCCCAGTTTAGTCCTTTCCAAATTTCTCAAACTTTCCCACAAGTTGCATGAAACTCAAGGCACCCTAGATTTGCAGGATCCGAATATGGATGGCGTGCTAGACATCTACGATTTGGGGGTTGTCGTTACGCATTTGATTTCTAAATTATCTGGGGAAGCGGGCAAAACATTGTAGGTTTGCAAATAAACATATTAGGTAAAATATGAAAGAAGGTTCGAATTATTGCGATGATAATTGTATATGTAGGCGACTCCAAAGACGTGATAAAGCGCATCCGGACTAATCATTGTAGAGGTAACGTCGAAGGTTCCGCTCTTCGGAAACACGTGGCCCAAGCAAAGGACTACCGCATCAAAAAAACGAGGCGTCCAAGTGGCTCAACGAGGATTCGAATCGATCTTCCAGATCCTCATAGGGGGGAACAGGATGTCTCCGATTATATTCGTTCGGGCGAGTGGAAATATGTACTGTGTGCGTCTGCTTCAGAAGCGGAGGATTTTCAATGGTATGTGATCGATCAACTCAACCCGCTTCTAAATAGGACACAGAAACCGTGGAACCGGGGAAATCTTCAAAGGTATTACGCTTTATTGGCTCAACTCACAAACTCTCCCGTCCTAACATGTGAGCAGATCCGCAGTATGCAATCTGGTCCAGGTGTTTACGTTCTTTATCATCAGCGAAGGCCTTGAGGGAGGGTAAGAATTAAATTATAATTCCACTTGCACTGTGTATCAGTCCGGGTCTATTTTTATAGTATAGCGATCACAGAGAGTTCTCGGAACATCCGTTTGCAAGTCACTAATACCCATACCTCGTGCTACGCCCGCTTCCTTCATAAACTCACTCTCTGTTGATAATTAGCTCTTGTTAATACTCAATAACTCGCCAGACAGCTGGTACAGGCAGCCTAATGCTCAGTCTATCAACTCTATTGATCTCAGTTTGATTTTGTTATTTATCAGGTTTACTCTTCAAATTGTCAGTTTCGGTTTGTGAGATCTTGAATCAAAACTTTGAGTCCCTAAAGATGTTGATTTGTTAATTTCATATACTTTAGATGCTATTCAGAGAATTAATTGGATTCAATTTAGTATACTGGAGGATATTGATTTGGAATTCTGTCAATGACACTCTAATCATAGAGTTTTTTTAATACTCGAGATAGATAGCTCACGAGAGAAATTACGATGAGCGGAAAAGAACATTTATTGAATGTTCAATCTTTGTTAATATTGATCTCTTCTTTTACTCCCGTTGGATTAAACTTTATAAATCTATATCTAATTTTAACTACCTATGAAACTAAAAAACTGGAAAAAGATAGCCGAAGATGAAACGAGTATTCTTTGGGAACTCATCAGTAACCCTTCCCAAGAGGTAATGGTAACAAAAGAACTAAAAGGAAGAACCTGGTACGTTAATACCCCCTTTGGTGAGCTGTCAGTAGCAGAATCAAAGGAAAAAGCTAAACAGAAAGCCATAAGCTGGATGGAAAAGCATCCTCAAATAAGGGAGAAAGATATAGCAAAAAAGTTCATAACAGATATCGTTGTAGATGAAAATTTGTCTTTATTAGTAAATGGCCCCCTATTCTTCCTAAAAGAGGTTCTCATAAAAACCCAGTTTGAAATGAGCTGTGAAGGCTTGAAAGAGGCACTCGAAGAGGTGTTGAAGGAGACACAAAGTAATGAAGTAAGACAGTTACTAAAGGAACTTTCCGAGAAGAAAGAAGACTTGGACGTATATAGACGTGAACAGCAACAAATGAAAAAAAGGATGTGCGAGAGGCGGAGACTCATCTCGAAAAAAAGGAG
>JAFNKG010000079.1 GCA_017883965.1 Candidatus Methanophagales archaeon
CGCATACGCAGGGCTGAATGCAGGTGCACACCTTTCGAGCAAAGACGCATGGGTGCTGTCACCGTTGATCAAGGTCAGTTTCTCGGACCGAGACCTGCCTTTCGACTGGGGCTACGTGACGAAAGAATTCGGAAGAGGTGCGCTTCACGAATTCACGCCTATGGGCGAGAGGGACCTTATCATACCGTAGAGACAAGAAAAAACAAACAAAACGGGAAAAGGTTGAGGGGGATGGTTTTTCCCCCTTTTTTATTTTTTTAGACATAGAAAGGCGTATTCGGTTATTTCTGTCTCAAAGCCAGAGATAATTGATTTTTTTAAAGCTGTAAAACTTATCTCGGGCCGGGATAAAGAGGTGGGCATTATGGAAGAAGAATATAAATGGTTTCTGCGAGATGAGATTGTTGATACAGGGCTGTGTACATTCTGCGGCGCTTGCGTTGCAGTCTGTCCAAACGACAGAATCGAGTTCAGGGAAGATGGTCCAGCACTGAAGGAAGAATGTCCAAGAAACGGACAGGGTGCGTGTAGGGACGTGTGCCAGCGGGTGGTGACGTTTGCTTCAAAGATTGGTCCGAATATCTTTGGATTCAAAGCAAAACCACCAGCACTGCTCGGGCAGTATGAAACGGCAGTGGCGGCGCGTGCGACCGATGCTGCGATTCAGGAAGCAGGTCATGACGGCGGCGCTGTGACTGCTTTGCTGACATATTGTATGGATCAAGGATTGATTGATGGCGTGGTTACAACAGGAGATATGGAAAAACCGAGTTCTCGCGTTGCCCGAACAAAGGAGGAACTGCTTGAGACCGCAGGCACGAGATATTCATCAATTCCTGTACTCTCTGCGATCAAGGATGCGGGCGATATAACGAATGCTGCGGTGGTCGGGCTGCCATGTCATGTTTATGGGGTTCGAAAAATACAGTTCTTCTCCGGACTGACAGCACACGGATATGGGATTGGCGAGAACGGCGAGAGGATCAAGGTTCCGAACATAGCATACGTCATCGGCTTGTTCTGTACCGAGAACTACAATTACGATAAATTAGCCAGCTTTTTTGCAGAAAAAGGTGTGGACATCAAAAAGTACAAAAGAGCCACCATACACCTCGATGCACTGGTCGTGACAACCGAAGAAGGCACTTATGAGTTCGATCTCAATGATCTGTGGAATGCCGGATGTGTTCAGGGTGGCTGTGTTATATGCAGGGACGCGGTCTCAAACCTCGCTGATGTCTCCGCGGGATACATGGGTTCGGATAAGGGCTGGACCACGCTTTTAGGGAGAACCGCAAAGGGAGTTGAGTTGATCGGGGCTGCGGAGAAAGCCGGATACATTGAGACAAAGCCAGATATAGATTTTCACAGGGTCGAGGAATTTGCAGGACTGAAGATGCAGCGGTTCAAGTGGGAACTGAAACGACGTCTTGAAGAAGGAGGGAAAGTCAAGTTCTACTGGGCATCAGACTACCCCGGTGTCATGGGCGAGACAAAAGGCACTTTTTTCGTCAAGATAAAGACAAATTCAGGGCTTACGAATGCGGATTATCTTGCGAAAGCCGCTGAACTTGCCAAGAAGTACGGCGATGGGACGCTCGAACTTACAACCAGACAGAGCGCTGAAATTCAGGGCGTTCCAGGTACGAATGTGGATAAACTGATGGCAGAGGTCTATGCCAGCGGACTTGCAACTATCGGTATGGGGTATGTCGCGTCATGTGTTGGTATGGATTACTGCATTGAAGGGCTCGTCGGGACCAAGAAACTTGCTTCTGAACTCACAATGGCGTTTGCGCAGAGGCTGACGCCGCACAAGATGAAAGTCAGCATCTCTGCTTGTCCAAATGAGTGCAGCAGGGCAAAACGTCACGACATCGGTCTCATCGGGCAGGTTCGTCCAGAGATAGACATGGAGAAGTGCAATGGGTGCGGACGATGTGCAGAACTGTGCAGAGTAGATGCAATTCCAATCGTGCTCGGAAAGGCAGTGATTGACCGCGACAAGTGCGTGTTATGTGGATGGTGTATCAAGGGCTGTCCGCACGAGGCTGCGATCGAGGCGGAGCGAGGATACTCGATGTGGGTCGGCGGTAATGATGCGCGAAGACCTGCTGATGGTTTATTGTTGAAGTCGTTCTGCACGAAGGAGGAGGTTCCAGAGTTGATTGATGCTGTTGCGAAGACGTTTGTCAAATACAGGACAAAACCGGGTCGTGAGAGGCTTGGAAACGTGATGAAGAACGTCGGCGAGGGCAAGTTCATTAAAGAGGTGCTGGATTCGGCGTAATTCGGAAGGTTTTTGGCACGGATTTTCTGATATGGGTAAACTTGTAGACACCATATTGGAAAATCCACCACACCACCGCCGAATCAAAATCACTAAAGCTCTATCCCCTCGCTTGAAATGGGGAAAAGGGGAGAAACTTTGAAGATAGGAATCGTAATTTATTCAGATGATTCGGAAACCGTATGGAACGCCTTTCGGTTTGGCAATTTTGCATTGAACGAGGGCGACGAAGTAAATGTATTCTTACTCGCCAGAGGTGTGGAGTGCGAGTCTCTGGACACGGATACATTTAAGGTGACAGAACAAATGCAAACGTTAATTAATAATGGTGGAGAAATATTTGCCTGTGGTATGTGCCTCAAAATTCGGCAATCCGAGGGTTCGGAGATGTGCCCGCTGTCAACGATGAAAGATTTGTATGAAATAATAAAAGGTAGCGATAAAGTTGTTACATTTTAATGCGATTCCGCATCCTTTTTATTTCTTCTGCCGCATTGTTCTTTGGTTCCGCTTCAAACTCCACCACAGGAACTCCCTCAACCATCGCTTTCGTTATTGACTCGTCATAAGGTATCTTTCCTACAATATCTATCCCCTTCTCCTTGCAAAACGCTTCTATCTCTTCTGTTACCCCTTCGTTTATGTCATACCTGTTTATGCACACCAGTGGTTTCACACCAAAGTGCTCCACCACGCCCAGAATCCTTTTCAAATCGTGTAATCCCGACTGAGAAGGTTCAGTCACGATTAGTGCCATATCAACACCGCTGAGCGATGCAATCACAGGACATCCTATCCCGGGTGGTCCGTCAATTAAGAACAAATTGCTTTGCGATTTTCTCGTTAATTCGACACACCTACTCCTCACAACCGTAACTAATTTCCCAGAAGCTTCCGCCGCAATGTTTAACTGAGCATGGGACATAGGTCCGTATTTTGTATCCGATATGAATGTATATCCCGATACTCTATCTTTCAAACTTACTGCTTCTTCAGGGCATGAAATAACGCACACACCACATCCATCGCATAAAATAGGGTTTATCTCACAATCGGAAATTGCATCAAACCTGCAGTTCTCTTCGCAAATCCCACATCCCGTGCACTTTTCCTTATCTATTACAGCAGTTTTAGAGCCCGTGAACTCTTTCTTATCCCTTATCTCTGGATTTAATAATAGGTATAAATTCGAAGCATCTACATCACAGTCTGCGATTATTATTTTATTTGAAGCAGATAATGCAGCGAAAGAAGCTGCTATTGTTGTTTTACCTGTGCCTCCTTTACCACTTATTATCGCTATTTGCTTCATTCCAGTCTCCTTCTCGAAGTCTCTTCATGATTTATCCTTTCAAACATTTCCAAAAATTCTAACTTCCACTCTTCCATCCTGTTAACGAAAGGAATACCTTGTGAATAAAGCTCTGCAATCCTCCTATCGTATGGTATCTCTAACAAGACCTCTATTCGCTCATCCTTACAGTATTCATATACCTTCTCATCTCCAACACCTGCCCTGTTTATTATAACACCAAAAGGAATTTTGAGCTCTTTTAACACCTCTACCATGAGCTTGAGGTCGTGCAATCCAAAAGGCGTTGGCTCCGTAACCAAAATGCAATAGTGGCTGCCATAAACGGATTGTATGACCGGACATGAAGTTCCCGGCGGACAGTCGATTATCACCGTCTTATGATTATCAATCTCGCCTTTCACCGCCTTTATCACCGGCACAGGCATCGGCTCACCTATGTTCAGCTCGCCAAAGACCAAGTCTAAATTAGCGGCACTCGTTTTTGCCTTTTTAACCACACCAATTCCCCTATTCTCCTCTGTTAGTGCATCCAGTGGGCATACAATTGAACAGCCACCACACCCATGACAAAGTTGCGGGAAAATGAGTACGTCTCCTTTTATTTCACCCTTAGGTCTGACAACGAACAATGCATTGAACTCACAGAATTTGGAACATTCGCCACAATAGTCGCATTTCTCTCTGTCAACCTTGGGTATTTTTATATGAACCTGTTTTTCCTCTTCTATTTCCGGTTTCAGGAAGATATGAACATTTGGCTCCTCGACATCACAGTCCAAAAACTGGACATTATCCAGCGATAAAGCGAGGTTAACAGCAACAGTTGTTTTCCCTGTGCCCCCTTTTCCACTTGCTATTGAAATAATCACCCTTTCTTCTTGTAATCCTCCATAGCCGCTCTTAGTGTGTTTACTGCGAGTACAGGACAATGAAGATTTTCCTCTGGTAAACCATCCAGAACAGACAAAATGTCCTTATCCTCTATCCTGAATGCTTCTTCGATTGTCTTACCTTTCACCATTTCTGTAACTACGCTTCCACATGCAATTGATGGACCACAACCATCTGTGATGAATTTGCTATCCACGATTTCACTTCCGTTCACTTTAAGATGTATTTGCAGTGTGTCACCGCAAGGACCTGTTATTCTGGCAGCACCACTTCCTAAACTCTTCCAATCTCTTCTTTATCAGCTCCAACTGCTGCTCTAGTGCTTTTGCCTGCGTCTCAAGCATTGAAATCTCCTTTTCCTTCGGCATTCCTACCGGTGCTTGCTGCTGTAGCCGGGAAGCAAACTGCGGCAGCAATCCTGTTTGGGCGAGATACTGTGCGGCTGGCGGCAATCCAGTCGGACCTCTTCCTATCCAGCCTGGAGAGTATCCGAACCTCATCCAGCCTGGCAAACCCGTCAGATAATACGTGTTTCTCCATCTGCATCCTGCCATTTTTTCATATCACCCCCTAAACAAACTTTTTAACAAAAAGTTTGATCAAAAATACTTCACGGTCTCGTCATTTTTGATCCACATTTCGGGCAAGTCTGCTGATAGCATGGCACTCCCGCTTGATGCGGCATTGTATATCCGCAATTTTGGCATCTGCATTCTCCACCGGGACCCAATCCACTGCCACCCATTCTTCCTTGCCCTTGACCACCTCGTCCTATTCCTTGACCTTTTCCTCCACCTCTACCCATGCCACTCATTTTATCTTTATCACCACCTCCTTTTTTCTTTTATTCGCCTATTCTTTCAATCGCAGCTAACTAATGCCTGTGCATCTCACAGGCGTTTTTATCCGAAGCTTCGTGAAGCAAGCCAGCCTGAAAAGCTCTTATTGCGTCCATCACCGTTGTTACACTCGAATCCACAGCCACATATACTTCAATACCAAACTGCTCGAACATGCTTATTGCCCGCGGTCCCAACCCGGAACAGAGCATCACCTCTACACCCACCTCTGCTAAAATCTCTGGTGGGAGTTTAAAGCCGCCAAAGTGCTCACTTGTATTCGGCAGCACTTTCACCTCATTCGTTTTCATATCAACAATCGTGAAAGTTGGTGCTCTCCCAAAGTGCTCGCTAACCGTTTCCTCTAATCCTTTATCTCCCATTGTCGGAACGCCTATTTTCATCTCATCATCCCCTTTTGAGCTCCTCTATCCTCTTCTTCACTTCTTCCAATTCCTTCTCCAATCTACTCGCCATGTCCGATAACTGTTCGAGTTCTTCTTCCTTTGTTCGAGGCGTTAAGGGTGCTTGTGGCGCTTGCGATGGTTGCGGTGTGCCAAAACCCATACCTCTACCGCCGCCTCGTCCTCCTCCCCTGCCCATGCCAAATCCACTGCCTATACCTGCATGAGCAGAGACAGTCGAAACATCAGTCTCGCTTAGTTTACCGCTTTTATACATCTCAACTGCTTCTTTCACCGTGCCATACGCGCCCGTTGCGATTTTCACACCGGCTGCGGAAAGCACCTGAAAAGCATTGGGACCTATATTCCCGGAGATAAGCACATCCACTCCTTCATTCACGACTGTTTGCGCTGCTTGAATCCCTGCTCCTCCTGGTGCGGTAATGGCTTCGTTTGGTATCGCTTCGACCGCCATCGTATCGGAATCAACGAATACGAAGTATTGGCATCTTCCAAATCGCGGGTCTACCTCGGCATTCAAGTCCCCTGTCGTTGCGGTTACACATATCTTCATCTTCTCTTCACCTACCTTATGTGAATATATATTCATAAGTATATAAATCAATACGCTCTACCTACCACATCTATGCCGTCCTCCCCTCCAGCCAGGTGGCGCCTTATGAGGCATAGGCGCTTCATCCTTAGCTCTCATTATTACATAGTTACCGCCTTCTATCCGTATAGCTTTCCCTTCGACAAAAGCTTCTGCTATTTTTCGATGCGCTTCGCTTATTATTCGATGGAAAGTAGGTTGTGAAACGCCCATCCTTTCAGCAGCTTCCTCCTGACTCAGCCCTATATAATCTTTCAGTCTTATGCTTTCCAGTTCCTCCACTTTCAATATTCTTTCACCCACACTGGAGTTGGGCGTTCTCTCTCCTCGCTTCGACTCGAACCTCGGCTCGAAGTAAAGGAAATTTGGCTGAAAGCCTACGCACCGGCACTGTCTCCGTCCTGGCATAAGTGAATATATATTCATAATGTATATTAAACTTTTTTGGTATGACCATCAATTATTGCAACATTGCACCAGGTTCTTCCGAAAATCCAAGAATTCAGATAATGCCTGTGATAGCAAAGAGTGGTGCATTACCTTGTTTTTTATAACGAGCGACAAGCCATGCATGAGTATTTTCTGCTTCAGCGAGGGGCTGACATCCTGAAGCTGAACCAAATCAGCGGGTATGCGCAGTATAAGCTCTATTCTTGCGTTTAAATCCAAAAGCGAATCGAAAGTTAAAGCAGGGACTGCATAAATTGCTATGTCTATATCTCTGATTACTTTCCTCCTTGTAAAGCTACCGAAGATGTAAGCCAAGCTTTTATTTTATTTCTTCCAGTTACTCGAGAATTCAAGATGGTTCACCATATCCTCAGCAGATAAAGTATTCACTAAGCTAAGGAGCCTTTTCAAAACTCCACCAATTTTTCCAATTTTCTTCCATGTTCAATTCAAGTTCTTTATCTATTTCTTCCTGATGGTCATAGTAGAACGAAAAGGCATCGTATACTTGAGCGGGAGTAAGTTCAGGCAATTGTTTTAAGATTTCCTCGATAGAGTAATTAAGGATTTTGTAGTAGCCAATAATAGCCCAGACTGGAATCCTGGTCCCTTTTACTACTGGAGTTCCACCACATACTCCTTCTTTCACAGCGATATACGGATGCACCACCTGATTTTTCATTTGAACTCTTATTTTTGATTTGATTATCACTTTTTATCTACATCTCAAAGTATTTAAAAGTTAATTTATAAAAGAAACTAAACAAGCACAAATTAAAATAAAAAAATAGAGAGGGCAAAGAGCCCCTAACGCGAGTATAAATCCCGGTCGGCGCATTGTTATCTATTTAACAACGCTCTCCATCGTAGTATCTATCAGTGTATCGAACTTTATCTTCTTATCCCACCCCGCACGCTCAAACATGTTCATGAAACAAACGCCGATGATTTTCGGTTTTTTCTCCACTGCGATAGCTTCAACCATACGATTGACGTCCTCTGGCGGGCATCCAAACTTTTGCATCGCTAATCCACCAAGCACGACAACCGCATCAGGACCTTTGGGATCGCCCTTTTCATCTACAACGGTATACCCTATGTTCTCTACCCCCTTTATCTTCCTTGCCTCCTTCGCATCTGCTCTCGGCACATATAACATCTCAAAATCCCTATCCCTCACCGCGTAAGCGAGCAATTCGATAAACGGTGTGCATACTGCTACCGAGCCTGTAAACACCACCTTAGACCTTTCTTTTACATTCGCTACGCTTTCTCTAAATAGTCCTGTAAAGCCTACTATCCCACTTTTCTTTTCCATTTGCTCAGTTCACCCCCACTGTAATCTATAAATATAAAATGCTCTAAATATAAAATGTAGCGTTTTTGTTTTTCGCATTCAAAAAGGGAAAGTAGGGGGCGTATGTGGGTCTAAAATGACGAGGGCATAAAAATTTTAGAATTCACGCCTCGCATCTCATTTAAGAAGCTTTAAACGCCGAAGGTCTGCTTCAGTCCACCCAGCTTGCTCTTCAATTATGCGCTTTAGCGTTTTTGGTGGAAAAGTTTCTGCAGAATGGTGAAAAGAAACAGTTACCCGACGACCGTCGGCGTGATAGTAAAGATGGTGACTGCCTCTTTGGCGATCAAATTCAAAACCATCCTTTATCAAAGCACTGACTATATTCCTGGCTTTTAAGGAACGTAGCCGACTATAATCAATCATGGTTATACCGTCACAGATACCCTGATCTCAGGAGACACTATCACCATATCTGAAGATTCGCCTGGCAATGGTTCTTTATGTTCAATCATGCTCTCCACCACCATTTGAATTACTTCCTTAATGTTCTTAATAGCTTCTTCTTTGGTATATCCCCATGTAGCTGCCCCTTTTAAAGCCGGAGCGTAAGCGTGATAAGCTTCTCTACCATCATCGAAATAATCTTTTTCCAGAACAACTTTGAAGATATATGTTTTCATTTTCAGTAGGTTTCTCTTTAATTTTAATACTACAATATTAAAAACTTTCCATTTAAAGATTTCGGACAGAAATAATAATCCGTGTCTAAAAAATAAAAAAGGGGAGAAAAAAACACCCCCCTTAACCTTTTCCCGTTTTGTTTGTTTTTTCTTGTCTCTACGGTATGATAAGGTCCCTCTCGCCCATAGGCGTGAACTCGTGAAGCGCACCTCTTCCGAATTCTCTCGTCGTGTAGCCCCAGTCGAAAGGCAGGTCTCGGTCCGAGAACGCAACCTTGATCAACGGTCCCAGCACCCATGCGTCTTTGGCCGCAAGGTGTGCACATGAATTCAGCCCTGCGTATGCA
>JAFNKG010000013.1 GCA_017883965.1 Candidatus Methanophagales archaeon
TACTGGCGACGTGGGCGCAGCAAGGGTTCAACAGCTTCCAGATGTTGAGGTTGAAGCTAAGTAGCTAAACACATACACAACCTTTTAATCTAAATTCGTCCAATTATTTATGCCCATGACTATACTTATAATTATGTTTGAGGAAAAATCGGTATTGGTGGATTTTTTTGGTGACACGCCCTTTATGAGGGTAATAGATTTTTTAATAGAGAATATTGGCTACGACTACACGAAGACAGAGATTGCGAAAGGGTCAGGGATTGACTGGAGTACCCTTTCCAAAATGTTGGATAAGATGGAACGGTATGGGCTAATTGTATCGGTAAGAAAAGAAGGGGAGAAGTTATACATGCTAAATGAGAAAAATAGGTTGGTAAAAGATTTGCTAAGTCTGGAAATGGATTTGATTGATGAACATTCTGAAGAAGAGATGGTTGTTCCTGTTAAATGAAATACAAAATTACTTGCTGCCCGGGTTGATTTTGAAAAAATACAGGTTCAACGATGTTTAAACCTTCTAAGAAGACATTTATTGATTATGCCCCAATCCCGTGGCTGATAAGAATTAAACTCTTTAAATCCTTCATTTACCCTTATTAGCTTCACACTACCCGGTTTTATCCATTTTATTGTTATATCCTCTCCTGCACCAGCATCCACCGGAGTAAATACTACTGCCTTGCCTCGCTCATAATCCCGCTTTCTCAATATCCCAAGCCCAAGAATTTCCTCACCTCCTCCTTTATCTTCATCCTCCTCTTCGTCTTTACTTTCGCATATTCTGCCGAAAAGCCCCAATATCCTGCCTTCTTCTGGAAGCCACTCTAAAATAGAAAGCGCAAAAACTCTGTCCTTAGCTGCTCTGAAATATTTATTATACGCCTCTTCACGCAGTGCTTTTCGCTCTTCCCTCGTCCTGCTCATTGCTTCACTCGACATTCGTAGCCTGATGACCTCAAAAATTTTATTTAGATGCGGTAGGATATGCGCCAATTCACTGTTCTTTTCGATGGCAACAACAAAAGAAGGGTCAATCTCCTTTATTTCGAACATCTTAAACTTTAACCCATCTTCTCCTTCTATCCAGCCCGTTGAGTCCACGAGTATAACGTCAGCATTTAGTTCTTTTGCTTTCTTCACACCCGCTGCTGCTCCTTTTACGCATTCTCGCATACACCCATTAGGCGATGTATTTCCAACGAAATAGAGGCTGTGAAGAGACACTTCTGAGAGCTTTCTTATTCCCTTTTCCAGAATACCCATGCCTATGCAACACGGAGGTCCTATATCACTTTGACCCACATCGGCATCCACAACAGCCACTTTTAGCCCCTGCTCATAAAGTCGGTTTGCAATAGAAGTAGCTGCGTAAGTCTTTCCCACGTCCACGCCACCGAGCATGAACAGCGTTAACGGCTTTTGCTCTTGTCCTTGTCTTACCTTCACTTCTTCTTCAATAACTCGCAGATTCTTCATCTTTGCATACTTATTTTAATCATTTATTTTTATTTTAGAGTAAAATATTTTTAGTGAAGAATCCTATTAAATTTTTACAAGTGTCCTTTCGTTTTGGTAGATAAGAAAAACATAGGCGGTGAAAGAACGAATGGAAGGGGGAGATAAAGAAGAAATCATAAAGAAATGCACGGAGATGCTTGAAAAAATGATTGGTGATACTACGGTTCCGAGAAACATAAGGAAATCCGTGAGTGAAGTAAAAAATAAGCTGCTGAACGGCGATAAATCACTGGCAGTGAGAGCGGCAGCGGTTATTTCTGACCTGGAGGAGCTAACTACCAATCCTAATATCCCTTCTCATACGAGGACGTTGGTGTGGAGCATAGTGAGTCAGTTAGAAACGGTTTCCGTGGAATGATAGTTGAATAATGAAATGATAACAATAGCAATAGCGGGAAAGCCAAATTCTGGTAAATCTACCTTTTTTAAGGCTTCTACTCTCGCAGATGTTGAAATAGCCTCTTATCCATTCACCACTATATCTCCTAATATAGGGATAGCATACGTGAGGGTAAAGTGCCCTTGTAAAGAAAAAGAGATCCAGCAGGGGATACCACCGGAAGGATGCGGGAATTGCATTGATGGTCTTCGCTTCTTGCCCGTGGAGCTCATAGACGTTGCGGGACTGGTCAGAGGTGCACACGAAGGAAAAGGATTAGGAAACGAATTCTTAGACGAACTCAGGCAGGCAGAAGCGATGATACATGTCGTAGATGCATCAGGGGGCACAGATGCAGATGGTAATGTGGTGGAAATCGGGACTCATGATCCACTCGAAGACGTTAGTTTCTTCAAAAAAGAGTTGAATATGTGGGTGTACGGGATAATAAGCAGGAATTGGAGAAAACTGGAGAGAAAGGCGGAATTAGAAGGAACGAAGATAGAGCGGTTGCTTTCTGAACAATTAGCCGGTGTTGGAGTAACCGAAGAGCAAATAAAGGCGGCTGTATTTGAATCCGACATCTCAGACAAGGCTAACATGAAGTCATGGAACGATGAGGACCTGAAAAATTTGGCGTTGCATATAATAAAAAGGAGCAAAAGGATGGTTATTGCGGCGAATAAAGCCGACATTGCACCTGAAGCGAACATAAAAAAACTGAGTGCTGGAAGGGAAGTAAAAAATGAAGAGTTGGTAATTCCGTGTTCCGCAGAGGCAGAACTTGCTTTGAGAACCGCAGCAAAGAACGACTTCATAAAATATCTGCCCGGAGATACCGATTTTCAGATTGCTCGTGAAGTCACGGAGAAGCAGAGAGAAGGACTGGAAAGGATAAGAAAATTAATTCGTGCGTATGGCGGCACTGGAGTCCAGGATATTATAAATCGTGTGGTGTTTGATTTATTGGACTACGTAGTTGCGTATCCCGTGGAGGATGAGCATAAGTTCAGTGATTCTGCGGGAAGAACCCTGCCGGATGCGTTTCTTTTGAAAAGAGGGAGCACAGCCCGGGACTTGGCATTCTCGGTTCATTCTGACATCGGTAAGGGTTTTCTTTATGCGGTAGATGCAAGAACAAAACTCCGACTTGGTGAGAAATACGCATTGAAAAACGGTGATATAATAAGGGTGGTTTATACAAGATAAAAAAGCTTTTATATATCCTTATCTTGATAGCATAATGCAGAGGTATCGTAGATGGGTAAGAAAAATATGATTACACGAGGTAAAATTGGACATGTCAAGTTATCTGATGAGACAGTAATCTCCATGAGAGTTACAATAGCAGATATAAGGGAAGGGATGCAAAAACCGGTTGGTCCTGACCTACACATCGCACATAATATAATAATCGCAGCTGATTCTCCAAAGCCGCTGAAAGATAAAGTGATAGAAAAGCCATCATCTCCTCCTGATAGCTCTCATATCCAAAATTTAGAGATATGGGAAATAATAGACATTATCGAATTTGAGAATGCTTTCGATGAATGTCAATATACAGCCACAGATGGACACACATATAGTGTTATCATAGAAATAGAGCCAACAATCGCCGCCAGGACTTTAGAATACAGGGATGACCTTGGGAATCCTGTATACTACCTACGCTGGGGAACTAAAATTTTAACGAAAATGGGAGAATAATAGTAATGCTCAAGAGGCGGTGCACAAAACTCACTTCGTCTCCAATAGCGGATCAACATTTTGGGAATAGATACATAACACATGAAGTAATAAGAGCCATAGATTTTGATGATTTAAAGGATACGATACTCGAATACTACAAAAAGAGAAAGATAACGGAGGATGGAAGGCATGTTGGCCATGAAGGGTCAAGATACCGTGTTCATATACCTGTTGAAAAAAATATGAAAATAAATGTAGTTGTTGAAGAAACTCCAGATTGCCTACTACCTGTAACGACTTGGCTTAAGAGTTTCCGTTAACCTTTTAACAACGTTTTTATCATCAAATAGTATTTCAATACCTGCCAAATCACGACCAGAGAAGCTCACCAGAGCAAGGGCATCTGATTCAAGCGTTTCCTCCTCGATAGAACCAAAGTTTATAAGTAAGGATCCAACTCGCTCATTGAAATCAATATATGCAGGGAGAGGGCTTTTAACTTTAACTTCATCAGTACCTTTACTACCACCAGCTAAACTTTCCTGAAGTCCCTGATCTATCACTCCTCGACTTTTTGTGTCCCTAAGCCCAAGTTCAACTAACACTTCCGCCATGTTTCCTTTTATCTCTATAATTATAATAAGTGATAATCAACTTAAAAACTTTTACTTTTTGCTTTTTAAAAAGAAAGTTTTATTCTAAAATTATGGGGATAACGAAGAAAGTGTGGATAGATTACAGGGACAAGAGTAAGATGGACCTGAAGGAGCCGATAGCAATAGTGGGCTCATCCGGGCTAAGGTCCGTTGGTAAAATTGCAGTAGATATGCTTGTGGAGAAATTACATCCCCGATTATTTGCCGAACTCTATTCATACGGTTTCCCGGGCATTTATTACGGGGCTTCTTATCTCGGCGTGCCCAGCGGCGTGGGTGTAAAAGTGGCAAAAGGCAATGTAGTGGAACTTCCAAGAGCGGAATTTTATATTCTTGAAAATGAAAACCAGAGCCAGGACATTATAATAACAAGAGGTTATCAGGCTTCTGATGCTCTTAATCAATACGCGGTCGCTGATAAAGTCACGGATTTATTCGCGGAGTTACGGGTGAAAAGGGTGATTTCGCTTGGTGCGCAGGTAATAGAAGAGGGGATAAGAGGCTGTGCAACCGACCTGGACTTATTGGAAGAGCTGTATAAATACGAAATTAAGAAGACAACTGTAGATAGATTTATAGGCTTTTCCGGGCTCGTGGTTGCAATAGGACGGATGAAGGGGCTGAAAGGCGTTTGTTTATTCGCAAATACGGCACAGAATTTAGCAGACCCTGAATATCCGGATTTAAATGCGACGAAGGAATTATTGGAAAAATTAGGTGAGATATTGGGAATCAGGGTTGATACATCAGATTTAGAAGAAAAAAGGGGAGTAGAAAAGGGGCTGATAGAAGAGAGGAAAGAAAAAGGAAGAGAGAGGGAGAGAGAAGAACTGCGTGGATACGTGTGAATTATGAGGCGCAATGGCAACAGATACGAATGCATACGAGAACGCATGCAGGGAGATAGCAGATGTCGTAGCGGAAAGTGGAATAACCGAAATAGAGAGCATAAATAAGTTAAAGAAGGAAATAAGCCGGAAATATGGGCTGAGTAGCATTCCGAGGAATTCAGATGTGCTGAAATTAAGCCGGGATGAATTAAAAGAGCGGTTAAAGCGGAAGAGAATGCGAACCGCTTCAGGCGTTGCACCTGTTGCTGTGATGACCGCTCCTTATTACTGTCCGCATGGAAGGTGCATAATGTGTCCTGGTGGTCCGTTCTCCGATTTCGAGTCGCCGCAGAGTTATATAGGTAGGGAGCCTGCGGCTATCCGAGCGGCTCAACATGGTTTCGAGCCCTACGAGCAAGTGAAAGCGAGGCTATATCAAATAGAGGAAATAGGACACGATTTCGAGAAGGTTGAGTTGATATTGATGGGTGGCACGCTAACTGCGAGACCTCTGGATTATCAAAGAGGGTTTGTGAGAGGGTGCTTGGAGGCGATGAAGGAGTTTGGAGAAGTGCGAGGGCGAGAGATAAGAAACACGGGCATTACTTTCGAGACGAGACCGGATTATGCGAAGGAAAAAGAAATAGACCGGATGCTGGAAATGGGCGCTACTAAAGTCGAGTTGGGCGTGCAGCACGTCAATAACGAGATTTTGGAGAACATAGAGAGGGGGCATTCGGTAGAAGATTCGATAGAGGCGAACAGGAAAGTGCGGGACAGTGCGTTAAAAGTAGGTTTTCATCTGATGCTCGGCTTGCCTGGCTCTACTCCGGAAGACGATAAAAAAATGTTTGAGCGTATCTTCCATGACTCGAACTTCAAGCCGGATTATTTGAAGATATATCCCACGCTGGTAGTAAAAGGGACGAAGTTGTATGAACTGTGGAAAAGGGGCGAGTATGCACCGATTTATGAGGAAGAAGCGATTGATATAATCGCTTATGCAAAACGGATAATTCCGAGGTGGGTGAGGATACAAAGGATACAGCGAGACATTCCTGCGCAGCACATAGAAGCGGGCGTGAAGAAGAGTAATTTAAGGCAATTAGCGAAGGAACGGCTGCACGAGATGGGCGATAAATGCCAGTGTATAAGGTGCAGGGAAGTGGGGCTTTCGCGTTTGGCAGGACGAATTGCCGATGAAAGTAATATAAAATTTTTATCCGAGAGATACGAGGCGTGCAAAGGTACGGAATATTTCCTTTATTACGAAGACGTGGAGAATGACATTTTAATTGCGCTTTTGAGGTTGCGATTTCCATACGAGCCACACAGGGAGGAGTTGAAGCACGCTGCTCTGGTTCGCGACCTGCACGTGTATGGCGAACTGGTCGGTTTGGGCGAGAGGAAAGCGCATAGCTGGCAGCATCGCGGCTACGGTGCACGGTTGTTGAAGCAAGCGGAGGAAATAGCGGTTGATAATGAATACCGGAAAATAGCGGTGATGAGCGGGATTGGCGTGCGAGAATATTATGCGCGGGTTGGCTACATGCGTGAGGGACCGTTTATGGTGAAATGGCTTTCTTAAAAGATTTTCTTTGGAAAAAAGGTTTATCAAAAGAAACCTTTTAAAAGGCAATCTTTCTTTTAAAAAAGAACCTTTTTAAGGTTTAAATCATTAAATCACATAGCGTTATGACAGTTGCTTCTTGTTTGGATTTGAAAAACGTGCTTTAAGCACTTGTTTTTTCTATATGTCCCTTAGATGTGTTATTTCTGCTTAAACTCTTTTATAATTCCTTTGAGAACCAACTAACAGGAAGAAATGATGAGAGATTTTATGGAATTTCTTGGGCTTGCAATTCTTGTAACTTTCACTTCCATTATTATATCAATTTCAATCTTCTCTCAAGGCGCATTGGTTTATTATTATGAGCCAAACAAGATCGTCTGGATTGTCGAAGTGCTTCTGGGAATTTGTGGCGTTGTAGTTGGTATCAGGAGAATCAAAGAATGTTTATCCAGACTACATGGGAGTTTTGTTTCTACTGTAAAGAAAAGGATAGGATAATAGAAAAACATCATGCCTTCTTTTAAATTAGCTTATATTGAATGTATGGCTTTACGAACTACTGATACTTACTTTCGTTCTTCTTCCACGTATCTCCCCTGCGACGTTCTCGTGCATCAAGCGTCGCACTTCTTCCATATCAGTAGTCTGACCCAGAACCCACATCAACTTAACCAGAGCAGTTTCCGGCAACATATCCTCGCCCTCTATTATTCCAGCATGAAGTAAATCGCGACCGGTATCGTACACCCTGTCACAAATTGTCCCGTATAAACATTGCGAAGTCGCCACTACGGGTATGCCACGTTTTATCGCGCTCGCCACGCTGGGAATCCACTCCGCAGATACATGTCCTAATCCTGTTCCTTCCAATACAATGCCCTTGTAGCCCTGCGCTATGAAGAACTCGAGTATTGCAGGGTCAGCACCGGGATAGAATTTTATGAGACAGCATTTCTCCTCAAACCTATCTCTCAGCTCTAATTCATTCTCACCCCTCTTCTTATAATCGGAGAAGAACTCAAGCCTTATTTCTTCTACACTGCTCGCATCATAATACACCTTTCCTATTGGAACGTCGTTTACCGATTGAAAAGCGTCACGTGCAGAGGTGTGCATCTTCCTCACTTTCGTGCCACGATGAATGAAAGAGAAATCGTCAGAGGTGTTACCATGCATTACAACCACGACTTCCGCAAGGTCGCTGCATGCAACTTTTGCTGCGCATATCGCATTCATTGCCGCATCGCTGGAAGGGCGGTCTGAGCTGCGTTGCGAACCAACGAGAACGACGGGCACGGGAGTTTGCAGCATGAAAGAGAGTGCAGCGGCGGTATAGCCCATCGTATCAGTGCCATGCGTGACGATTATACCTTCCGCACCGTTTTTTATCTCGTTATAGACCTCTGCTGCGAGTTTACGCCAGTATTCGGCACGCATATTCTCGCTAAGTATGCTGTAAACTACTTTTCCGCGGATTTTCGCTATTTCGCCCAATTCCGGGATTGCCTCAAGTATATCTTCAGTGGAGAATTGAGGCGAAACCGCACCAGTTCTGTAATCCACTTTAGAAGCAATTGTGCCGCCGGTGGAAAGAATGGACAAAATAGGTAAACCTTCTTTTACTTTTCCTATCTGCTTTCCTTCCGTTGTCCCTTCTTTTAATACTTCAGCCCTGCTTATAACCTCTATCTCTGCATTTTCCGGCCGTATGCCAATATTGTAGCCGCTATCGAGTTTTATAGCAATATTTCTTGACGCCGTTGGCATTACAATGCCTTCGTAAACGACAACGCCACTATCGGTTTCCTTCTTTATCCTTATGCGGTCGCCTTCACCAAAGCCGAGTTTTTGCATCAAAAGAATATCTCTGATGAAAAAATAAAAAGGCTTATATATCCAACTTCAAAACTATTTTTTGAGGCATGAAGAATAAGAAGATAGGGGGAATAAAATGAGCGGGCAAACATCTGATGCGAATGTAAAAGGGGACAAAATCAATGTCTTCAAAATAGGAAATCTGTGGTGCTTCAAATATTTCTTCGGTGACCGTGAAATCTTTATGGGTTTATCTGAATACTACAACCGAGAGAAATACCGATTTGAGCTTAAAAACGTTGAAGAGAGGAATAAAGTGATGAAATATCTTGAGGAGAATGGGTTTGAAACCGTCCCGATTGAGGACACGTCTGAATATACCGTGAAGATAGACAGATTTAAGAAGTATGCGCCAATTCTGAAGAATTCGATTGATTCCACAGAAAGAGAAAAGGATAGAGTATTTGTAATGAAGGATTTGGCGTCTGTGGAGGAAGCGATAGCGAAGGGCGCGGAGAAGAGTTCTGATACAGCCTCCTAAAAATCCTAAAACTCATTTCTCGCCTTTTAACAATTCTTTCGCATGTTTTATGCCATCCCATCTTGTGAGTTCTTTTATATAACCCACTCTTACCTCCTCTTTATCCTTTTGACTCAGATACTTCTCCAATCTATCGAATTCAGCAGACCCAGGAGCTAGAAATAAACATTGCTGTTTTAGATAATCATTTGATAAAGACGAATTCAATAATTTAGTTTGAATCCACACTTTTTTACTTCTAAGGCGGGATTGCATTCCCTCTATTATCGCCTCTCTAAAGCGTGAAAATATATCCCGAATGTTAATTCCTTCGCCCCCTATTTCAATGATTAAATTTTGAAGGACTATCGGAAATAATAGCGGAGTTAAAAAAGCTATTACGAACCTATTAGCTATATTGAGCAAATTAAGCGTGAATAGTATTTCCAGAATGACGATAGAGAAGAACATCCTTATCACATAGTGGAACCAAAAAGGTTTTACCAGTAGAAAATCAAATCGCCTTAGTTCAATATAAAAGTCCATTAAATCCCAACATATAAGAGTAACACTGATAGCCCGATGTAACTGAGTTCTGTTAGAATTACCATCTTAAATCAGCTTATTTTTCCTAATATTTTTCATCGTTCTCATTCCTTCAAGAGTAATACCGTAAAATCCTGCTTCTTGTCTTACGAAGTTTGCGTTCTCAAGCTCTCTTAGTGCTTCCTCTACTTCTTCCATCTCAATTCCAGTTTCAACGGATATTTCCAAAGGGGAAGAAATATTGGCAGGTTGTTCAATAACACGAAGAGTTTCTATCTTCTTTGGGTCTTTTAAAATCTCCTTGATTTCCATGTTTGGTCGTTTGTATTTTATATATAAAATCTTTTAGTGATAATATTTTAATCCTATAAGCTCTGCCCTACTCTTTCCCAATCACAAAAACCTCTCCTTCCTTCTCCTCTTTCTCCACCCCAAATCCAACATCCAAAAACTTCTTCGTCACGTACATGTTTGTTTCGAGATGCTTTGTCACTTCGCGAACCTTCATCTCCGATTTGCCATCCGCAAGCGCAATATAAGGAATAAGCTGGTCAGCCAGGTGGACTTCAACAGTCGAAACCGATCCCAATTCTTTTATGACGTTTCTCGCTGCTTCTTCACCAACGAGTTCCGCCCTTTTTCCTCGTTCTCCTAATGCACTGCCACTTTTGTATCCACGCCAGAGCGTTATGCCACTGCCTGTCGTCCTCTTACCATCATTCTCTATCTCTGTTTTTATCTCGGTATCGTATACCCTCTCATTCAATATCCTTTCCGCAGCTTTCGCCTGTCTTTCTACCACGTGCGCTGGAAGACCACAGGAATGAGAAACGCCTTTTATGATTCCTTCTCTTTCGTTCTCCTTAAAAACAATTCCTTTCAAGTAAGCCCTTACAGGGCTTGCGGGGTCGTGGGGCAGAGCCCCACAATGCGAAGGAGTTATTCTCGCTTCTACTAACCCACCACCCTTTGGATAATAACCCCTCCTCTTCATGTCTATTTGCACATCACAGCCCATCTCTTGAATGGCTTTGAGAAACACATTAGTGTAAAAATCAATCGGAGGAGACCATTTTACGTCTGTTCCACCCTTTATACGCACTTTCGTTGGTTCATCAGCAAAAAGCGCAACTGGAATAAGACATTGTAATAGCAACGTTATGCTTCCCGCAGTGCCGATGTCTATTTCTCCTTCAAATCCTTTTAACGCCGCAGGTGCGAATTTTAACTGCGTAGAACGCAGCCCCAGCCCTTCCGTTCTACCACCGGACAGTTTCTCTACCGCTTTCACCGCATGCAAATGCTGTGCGGCAAGCCCGGGCTTTGGTCTATTCGCCCTTATGTTTTTTATTTCTACTTCTTTTCCCGTTATTGCCGCAAGTGCGATTGCAGTCCTTATTATCTGCCCGCCACCTTCGCCAAATGAGCCGTCTATCTCAATCATAAAACTTTCTTTCTTTTTCAAAGAAAGAACCTTTACAAAGAAAGTTTGGTGGTAACTTCACAACCATCCTTTTTCACGATTACCGTATGTTCTGCTTGCGAAATTAACCCCTTCTCTTCTTCTCTCAACACGGGATACTCTCTTAATGCACCAGTGTTTTTCAAAGTTCGGAGTGCTAAATCAAGCCGCTCTCTTGGCAGCCATCGCTTGGCGAACGGCAACCCTTGATAATTCTTTATTTCCTCCAACAGCTTCTTCGCCTCTCTCAACCTAACCGGCTTCGCTTTTGTCAGGCTGTATATCTCCGGATTACCGCTTTCTACTACTTTACCCGTACCGTCAGTTGCAAACGGCTCTATCGCAACAACGTCGTTCTCCTTTAATATCACTCCATGCTCATACCTTACATTAGGAATTGTGGGCGGAGCATGCGAATTGTATCTTATGAGACCATGTCCACTCAGATTAACCACGGGTTTATATCCCTGCCCTCTTATGGTATTCTCGATTACTTCTCCTATCTCAACGGTGCTTACGCCATCACGAATTATCTTTATCGCCTCGTTTAACGCCGCTTCTGATGCTCTCACCAGCGCATCGCAGTTGCCACTTAAATCCACTGTCACAGCGCTATCCCCAATATAACCGTCTATATGAACGCCGATGTCTATCTTCACGAGGTCAGTGCCAAAAACAGTCTCGTCGTCTATCGAAGGAGTAGCATGTGCCGCTTCCTCGTTCCTCGATATATTACAGGGGAATGCAGGTTCCGCACCCTTTTCCCTTATGCTGGTCTCGACGAATTCCGCAACTTCTAATAACAAACTTCCTTCCTTTACCTTTCCTATTGCTTCTTCTCTTATCTCTGCCAGAATCCTTCCTGCACTTCTATAATTATCTAATACGCTTTCTATATCCTCTTCCATTTTTATTACTCCAATCGTTCTTATTTCTTCTTTTATTTTTCTTATCTTTTCTCTACTTTCTGCTTAAACTTAAATGTTACCACGCCAACGCTCATACCACTTCTATTTCTCTCCTCACTTCATTCTCCAGGTCCAGGCCTTCAAATACCGAAAGCCTTTTCAGATACCAGGAGCAAGGCGCTTTCTTCTCTCTTAACTCCGATTCCGCAAGATTTACCATTATCACTGTAAAATCCAAATCCACTTTCCCTCCTCCTTCCCTTTTTACCCACATATCAAAGCTCTCGTATCGTTTAGATGAGATGAAACGCATAAAATAATGCTTGTAGTTATGAAGTTCCCACTCCTCTACTTCTACGCCCAGTCGAGAGAACTCAGCGGGATGTGTTAAATGAAGTTCCTCTGGATATACCATCGGCTTATAATTTATCCTCGTCTTGAGAAACCCGCCAGTGTCTCTCGCTACCACCTCATATTTTTTCGCAATGCCTTCATGCACGATAAGCGCGGAATAAAAAGGCTTATTGTCTGCCGAGCCTCTAAAATTCGATACTACGTCAAAAGGTATCGTTTCTCTTGCTATGAGTCCCGTTTCAGCGAATATTTTATGAAGTGTATCAGGGCTTTCCCCGACTCGTATTTCTATTACCACCCCTATTGTATATAGAGGACGAAGAGAAGAGCCGTAGTTCTTCAATTCTTTTACTCTTACGCTCTTTTGTTTGGTTATGAGCATTTTTTCCGATTTATAGATAAGTGTATTATTAATCTAATATTAACCGCTGGGAGACAAAGTAAAGGACCAAAAGTGCAGGCTTGGAAAAGGGAAATAAAAGATTTAATTGGAATAAAAAGCCCATTAGATAGTTTGTTTGAGAAAGAGTGAGGAGGAGGCGTGAAAGGATGAGCGGAAGGGAAATCGGTGAGATATGTGGTTCATCCAGAGGGATGTATATACGCAATATTGCGGATATAATACCAAATTGGAGTGATATATGCAGTACTGCGGATATACCGGAGTTATGTGGCATTGCTTTTCTAACTTCATGGTAAAGACTATAATATCGCAATGCCATTTATGGGAATATGGAAAAGGTGGAAGTGTATTTGGATACAACAGTTCCAAGTGCATACTATGATGACCGGGCTCCAGACAGAAAACGGCTCACGAGAGTTTTCTGGGCTGAGCGTTTGCCAAATTTCAAGCCCGTAATTTCTAATATCGTTTTATCAGAAATTAGCGATACACCGGATGAAAAAAAGCGGAGAAAAATGGAAGAGCTCGTGGAAGGATTTGAAGTGCTTGTTTTCAATGAAGAAGCGGATGAATTGGCAGGCGAATATGTCGAAAAAGGTGTCTTTCCAGAAAAATACGCCTCTGATGCCAACCATATTGCCATTGCAGTAGTGAAGGGGGTTGAATATTTTGTGAGCTGGAATTTCAAGCATATTGTCAAGGTAAGCACACGCAGAGCAGTAAATCTTTTTAATACCTTAATGGGATATGAAATAATTGAGATTGTGGCACCACCGGAATTATAGGGGGTGATATTTTATGAAGAAGCTAACAGAAAGCGAAAGGGAGCAGCTCTGGGAGGAAGTCAGAAGGGAATTCCCTGACGATGAAATGATGCAGGAAATTCATTATGTGCGCTTGTTACATCATTACCTGACAGAAAATCTTTCACGGAAAGAGCGTATCCAGTTTTATAAGGATATAGGGAAAGAATATGCTCCTTAATAGGCAACGTCAGATAACACAGCATATAACGCTGCGGGCTTACGCCCTTGCCCTTCGGGACATTGCCTCCGGCAACATCGTATATGCTGGAAAGGTTATATGAAATTGCTTGTCTGATAAGTATAGGTATGTAGAAGGGGGTAAATAAGAAAGTATACACTCTGTGTCGGTATTTTTATCTCATGCATTGCCCCAACGCCTCTTCCTTTATCTTCTTGGCTCGCTTAGTTCCAACGCCGGGAACTCTTTCCAACAGCGCCAGGTCGGCTTTTGCTACTTCTACCGGATTCCTGAAGCCTGCAGAATACAATCCGCGTGCTATCACCCTCCCAACGCCTCTTATTGTTACCAATCCGAGCAAATCTGTTTTAACACCATACCTAATCCTGTCCTTTAACCCGCTTAGTCTCGCATACATGTTCTCATCCCGAAGATGCTCAGCCATCCTCGACCCCGCATAAGCTATCCATTCCAGAACATATATATTGTTGTGAATCTCACCCGGATATGTCCCAAACCGCTCCTTCAGCTCCGGATACGTGAACTCGTCTATCCATGCATGTGCAACGATAGCATTACCCAATGCACGTGCGCAACAATACACCCATTCGAGGTTATCACTAAGGCTGCTGCTTGCTATTTCCATCGCATCCTTCACGTTCAGCGGAACAATTTCCTCACATTTAGATAAAAGAAGCAGGAGGTCAAAATCCGATACTCGCCCTCTCTTATCCATCTCGCTTAAAACTTTTATCCCTTCTTTCAGTTCCAGTGCCGAGTTCGTGGATAGATACAGCCTTGAAGAAAGAGTGCCGAATTTTGTAGCCCTTATTTTATCACCGTCCAGCTCTATAAACCCTTCTCTTGATAGTTCCACCAGTATGTCGTCCATCTCTTCTTTCACGAGTTCCATTTCATCAGTATTTTGATGCGCATAGAAGGTGCTGTCAAGAAATTCGAGGATTCGGTCCATACGATGCGCACCACCGACAATGGTTGCGAGAACCTGCTCTGTCATTGTTTCTGCCGAAAACTGCGATTCTATCCGTTCTAATTCGCCATGTATATAAAAACGCTCTATCTCCTCGAACTCATTCTCGCTTTTCGCCACTATTATCCCCGTTCCATACGCATCGTGTTCCGGTCTTCCTGCACGACCAAATACCTGCTTTACCCAGAATACGGGCATCGGCTCAATCCCCCTTCCAAGCGTGAAGAACCTATAATTCCGGATTAAAACCATTTTTGCAGGCAAAGAGACCCCCATTGCTAAAGTGGGCGTGCAGCATATCACCTTCAATATCCTGTCTCTGAAACTGTCTTCTATTGCTCTTCTCTGCTCTGGGTGCAGCCACGAGTTATGATAGGCAACGCCGCATCTAACCATCTCCGTAAGGTCGTCCACACCAATGTCCACGCGCTCTGCGAGCTCGTTCAACTCTTCCTTCGCCATTTTCAACCGTGCTGCGATTTTTCGCGAAAAAGATGCCGAACCTCTTTTCGTATTTACAAAAACAAGAACTTGTGAACCTTCTTTTACCTCCTCTACCACTCGCTCTATTATCTCCCTATCGTCCTTTGCCAGAAATACCTCCTCCTTTAAGGGAACAGGTCGCCATTCGGATTTTATTACGGATGCATGCAGCCATTTTCCAAACTCCTCTACGTTTGATATGGTTGCAGATAAAGCGATCACCCGCGCCGAAGGATTAAAACTCATGAACCTTGCCATTGCTCCTTCTAACCTCGGACCTCTTTTCTCATCTCCTATTACATGCGCCTCATCCACAACCACAACTGAAATCTTTCTTAACCAGGAAGGCTTTAACCTCGTGAGTGAATCCAGCTTTTCCAGCGTGAGAAGTATGATGTCGTATCTTTCAAGATATCTGGAAGAGCTTTCATAATCGCCGGTTGATATGCCAACTTTTGCAACAGAGCTGTATTTATCCTTAAAATTCTGATATTTCTCGTATGCCAGCGCATTCAGAGGCACGACGTAAAGGCATTTCCCCGAATCCCGCAAAATCGAATTTAACATCACCAATTCTGCTAACAGCGTTTTACCACTTGCCGTAGGCGACGCTATAACGAAATTCTTGTTATTATCGAGCAAGCCTGCCTTTATCGCTTCTTCCTGCGGTGGATACAACTCTAAATCGCTATCGCCGACAATAGGCTCCAGTTCGGTTCCCAGGTTTAAGTCGGATAACTTCATTTTCGGAATCAATCAATAAATATATATTACTTCAACCCTTCCTAAAAAGAAAAGTTTATTTGTGAGAATCTCTATAATCTTCTGGTTATAAAACGAAAAATGGCAAGGAAGCAGAAAAGAAAGAAGGGGCGAAAAACGAAATCCGCAGGTAGGTTTGGCGTGCGATACGGGCGAAAAATAAGAAAAGCAGTTGCAGCGGTAGAAGAGCGGACAAAAGCATTGCATAACTGCCCAAAATGTGAAAGGAAGTCAGTGTCAAGAATAGGCACGGGGATATGGAAATGTGCAAAATGCGGCTACACTTTCACCGGCGGGACCTATATCCCTCAGACGCCATTGGGGATAGCAGCACAGAGGGCAATTAAGAGGCTGGCAGAAAGAGGTGTGGAAATAGACATGGGAAGAGAGGAAGAGACGGAAGTAGAGGGTGTGGTAGAGGAGTGAGGTGAATAAGCAAAGTATGGGATACTATTGCTTGAGGTGTAAAAGGTATGTGGAAATAAACGTCTCTGGATATCAGGGTGTAAGATGTCCTTACTGTGGATACAGAGCACTGCGAAAAGGAAGACCGGAAGTGGTAGTGAAAACAGTAAAAGCAGAATGAAAGCAAACTTTTTGGATTCAACCTTTTTTAAAGGTTTGTTGATCAAACTTTCCTAATGGTTGAAATGAAAATCGAAGCGGAATTTGAGTTAGAAGATGAGGAAGAGATAGTAAAAACGGTATATGCGTCCATAAAAGAGGAGAGAGATATAGAAAAAGATAAAAGACGCTCCTTTGTTGACATCGCCTTTAAAGGGACTAAATTAAGCGTGTGTATATGCGGTGATGATATAATAAGCGTGAGGGCAGCGGCGAATACCTGGCTTCGATTGTTAAAAATAGCAGAGGAAATGGTGCAAGTGGTGAGAGAATGCGATATTCATCGTTTATGAGCGGGATACCGGCACTGGTGTTTCTATTGCTTATTATCCTCATCCTTTTAGGCGTATTATGGCTGATAATTAAACTCTTACCTTATATCATCATAACAATTGTAATTTTGATTTTAATCCTTGGTTTACTGTATTTTCTATGGAAGATTTTCAGTTAAGAATACTAGAATTCTTATTCATACCTCACCGCTTCCACGGGACTCATCTTTGACGCCTTCCTCGCCGGGTACAACCCCGATAGGACACCCACGAGCATTGCAACCGCAACACCACCGAGTAGAACTTCTGGTTTCACAATCGCTGCAATTTCCACGTCAAGTGCAGTCTGCAGTCCGAAACTCATAGCATGCGCGCCAATAACACCGAAGATACAACCAAAAACGCCTCCTATTGCGCTCACCACACCTACTTCGAGCAGAAAAAGAGAAAGAATATTCCTGTTTTTTGCTCCTATCGCTTTCATCACGCCTATCTCATGCGTCCGCTCCATCACGGACATTAGCATCGTGTTCATGATCACCAGAGAAGCAACGATAAGCGATATAGAAGTGATGGCAAGTAAAACCACTTGTATTGTCCCGAAAATGAATTCTAACTGCTCTACTGCGCTTCCCATCGTCATTGCAGACGTAAAATCGTCAAGCTTGTGATTATCATCTATGCGCTCCTCTATTTCTGCCGCTATCTCCTCCGCATCCGCTATGTTCCTTACCCTGACAAAGATGATTGAAATATCATCGTTATCGAGAATAGTCATCGCATCCCGTGTCGTTACGTATATCTGCGAATCCACATCAGACCTGAATCCACCCTGCTTTTCCAATACTCCAACAACCCTGAATTTGCTCCCGTTTATCGTGAGCCGGTCATTAACGCCAATCTCATCACTAAAATAATCATACGCGATGCTGTACCCGATTTCACATGCCTTGTGGTCGTTATCCCGCAACTCGCGTCCCGTCGTTCCTCCCCCGTCGTCACCTCCTTCTTCCAGCTTCACCGTCTCGCCAAAGACCGCACCCATATCCCGTGGTTCAATACCAACAACCTCCACCCTGAACGTCTCACCTCGGTATTCTATGTCTTCCGTCACGCCTCTCATCGCTACAGCCTCTTTTACACCCCCGATCCGTTTCACCGCTTCCAAATCACGGTCGGTAAAGCTGCCAAATGCGCCGAAGCTGCCAAATTCCATACTCATCGGTGTTACCATAATAACATCTGCCATCTCAATGAGTTCTGCCGTAATTGACTCCTGCATACCGTAGCCAATGGAAATCAATGCGATTACCGCACCTATGCCCACCGTAATACCCAGTATCGTCAGTACCGAACGACCTTTTCGCTCCCTTATGTTCCGATATACCAGTGAAAATACATCCCCCATTATTCATACCTCACCGCTTCGACTGGACTCATTTTCGACGCCTTCCTCGCGGGATAGAACCCTGATAGAACGCCCACAACCATTGCAACCGTCATGCCGCCAAACAGAACCATGGGTTTCACCACTGCAGTCATTTCTATGCCAATTGCCGTGCCTGCACCGAGACTCATGACTTTTGCCACCACAACACCAAGGCTGCAGCCAGTCACACCACCTACAAAGCTCACCAGACTCGATTCTAATAAGAAAAGGGTGAGAACATCCCTGCTTTTCGCGCCTATCGCTTTCATCACACCGATCTCATGCGTCCGCTCCATCACAGACATCAACATCGTGTTCATGATGCCAATGGATGCGACAACGAGTGCGATTGCCGCTATACTCACCAATACGCCTCGTATAATATTAAAAACGGTTCCTATTAGTTCGAGCGCGCTTCCCATCGTCATTGCATTGGTGAAATCATCAAGCCCATGATTATCATTTATCGCTTCCTCGATCTCCTCTGCTATCTCTTCGGCATCAGCGATATTATAGACCCTCACCATGATGTATTTTACCTCATCTGTCTGCAGAACCTCCTTTGAAGTACGCAACGTGAGAAAAATATGCGGATCGACATCAGCGGCATACAGCGTGCTTGCCTTTTCAAAAATGCCAACCACAATGAATTTCTCACCATTTATTACTAATTTATCGTTGACGTGTATGACTTCATCGAAGAAGTCATTGGCTACCCGGTCTCCAATGACGCACCCTTTATAATCATTCTCTCTAAGCCATCTCCCTTCTTTGAGCCCAACAGGCTCCACATAGAAGCTCCCCAGCTCTTTGGTATCACCGCCGAGTACAAAAATGGGTGTTCGTTCGTTCCGATACTCCACTTCCGCAGCGTCGTACGTCATTGCTGATACGTCCTTTATGCCGCCTATCCGCTGCAAGTCGTTCACGTCCCTATCGGTAAAACTCCCTTTTTCCACATATCCATGCCCGCTTATTTCTCCTGGCATCACCGATATCATATCTGCCATCTTCGTCAGTTCCCCTGTTATCGCCTCTTCCATGCCATAGCCAACGCTCATCAAAGAAACAATCGCCGCTATGCCCACGGCAATGCCCAGCACGGTGAGTATCGAACGAGCTCTTCTCTCCCTTATGCTCCGGTACGCCATAAGAAACTTATCTCTCATTGCTTAATCAAGCACCTTTCCGTCTCGCATCCTTTTTGTTCTCCCTGCACGGGCTGCAATCTCCGCATCGTGCGTTACCACGATTATCGTCCGACCTTCACGATTCAAACCTTCTAAAATGTCCATTATTACATTTCCCGCTTCGGTATCCACGTTTCCTGTTGGCTCATCGCCAATGATAATTTCCGGGTCGTTAGAAAGCGCGCGTGCAATCGCCATCCGCTGCTGCTCACCACCGCTCAACTCTGAAGGTTTATGATCTACGCGGTCTTCAAGTCCGACCTTTGCAAGCAACTCCTCTGCTCTCTTCAACCTCGTTTCTCGACCTACACCCGCGAAGAACATGGGAAGTGCAACGTTTTCTAACGCATTTAACGTATGGATGAGATTAAACTGCTGGAATATGAATCCTATTTTCTCCCTTCGTATCTCTGCAAGTTTGTTCTCGCTTAGCATACCGGTATCTATATCATCTATGAAGATCGCACCGCTCGTTGGTTTATCCAGACAGCCCATCATATTGAGGAGAGTGGACTTGCCCGAGCCCGATGGTCCTGCTATGGCAATGAACTCACCATCCTGTATCTCTAAATTCACATCTCGCAGTGCTTGAACCTCCACCTCTCCCATCCGGTAAACCTTCGTCAGATTTTCAGTGCGAATCATTTATTATTCTTAGCCTTTCACCTTCCTCTCTTTCGCTTTACCGCAACTCGCACCAACACAGCGACAAAGAAGATAATTCCAAGCAGTGCAACAAAGAACAAAGGGTTCGGTAACCCACTCTTCTGCGGTTCTTTTACGTCTATATGCACCTCGTAACCCTGGGTTTCATATCTCCTGTCAGTGTCCATATCTCGAAATAGCAGTTTGAAAGGTATCCCGGTATCCCCAATGCGCAAGTCGTTGGTATAGACATCAAAAGAAGCAGAAAAGACGTCCCCTACTTCCATATCCCCGATAAAATATTCTGAAGGTAATATTCTGAATCCTTCTATCGCTGGCACCACGGATACCGCTTTAATATCCTTCGTCATTCCATTAGCGACGTCAAAGTCTATCTTTGCAACGTCACCTTTGAAAACGGATTCAGGCGCATTCACCAGGATAAGCTTAACATCTGAGCTATTCTTTACCAATACAGACGATTTAAGTTCGTTGTGATGCAAATTATCACCGTTTTTGTATGTAACCTCAAAAGAGAACTCTATATTTTGATTGAACTTTTCTAAATTTTGTTGCGTCAAAATATTCTTTAAAGTTTGAAGCGTGAAATTCACCTCCTTTTTTTTATACGCCGCTAAATCACCTATGAATATTCGCTCTGGCGTGAATTCCAACCCATCGCTCTTTGATTTCACGAGCACATTCACACCACTTACTGAATTTGGTCTGTTATTCGCCACCACTATCCCCATCTGCTTTGACTCGCTGAGCGAAATCTCCGAAGGGATGTCCTTCTCAAGTATTTCCACTTCACTGCTGTCCACTTTCACTGGAATTGGGAATCTCACATTTTTGATTTTGAAATCCCCCACTTCCGGGCAATCCACTTCTATGTACACTTCAGGGAAATAAGTGCCATCACGGACATAGGCAGTGGCTTTTATTGGTATAGAGATTGTTATGCTCTCGCCAGGTCCTAAAGCACCAACGTTGTAGTATTCAGAGCGTTGAAAATCTTCTTCCTGCCATTCTATGTCTTTGCTTCTGCTACTCAGCCGTATGGTTTCTATTTCTGCACTTAATGCCGTCGTAGTTTCAGTAAGAAGATCTTTAGAAGTCGAAATCACGGATGATTTCGTGTCCATGTTTTTTATGGTTAGCGTAATAGTGCCGGTGTCGCCGGGCATCAAGACTTCAGGCATCACTGTGTAATTGGAAATCATAACGGCAGGACCCTCGGCTGCGGATGCTGTGGCTGTCACAAGGAGTAATAAAGAGACAGCAGTCAAAAGCGTTGCAATGAAAGCTCTGGTTTTTTTTCTTTTTTCTTTCATTTTCATCGCTCCTTTATATCACCCCCTATATCTATTGAGATTCTTTTTGCCAATTCTCCTATATCCGTTACATCTACGTTCATCTCATTTATATGGTCAATTATTTTGGGAAACAGGATAAAAGCGAGGCTCAATTTCTTATATTCGCCTATGATTGAGCGAAAAGATTCTTTCACCTTTTCATCCTTGATTCTATCTGAATGCTCAGACAGGAGTTCAATCAACAGCTTTATCCTGCTCTCATATATTCGCCCCATTAGTTCACCAAAACTCGTGGCTAAAGAGGAGTTAATGGAATAGAGGTTTTCTCTGCTACTCCTATTTACTTCAACCACGGTTCTCTCTTCCATTCCCTGCAAACATTGACTGATCAATCCCCTGCTAAGACCAGTGCCTTCTTCTATCTCCTTCTGCGTTACGGGGCAGGACTTAAAGAGTAAAAAGCCCCAAACACGCCCTACGGATTCTCCCATGCCGCATTGCTTCCCCACCTTCGCGAATGAATCTAACACTTTTTGCATCGCCGCAGCGCCCATCTTTGCATCACTATTTTTATTTTTTACTAAAATATAAAATTAGTACTATATAAAGCTTTCAAAATAGAAGTGTGTCTTGGAGTTTCGTGAACCCAGTCCGTGTTCCTGCATGAAATCTCTTACTTAGCTATTCTTACTGTTTTTCTCCTCTTTACTTCTTACGCTTACTTTTACACGCTTCTTAAGAACCGGAACTAACCGTTTTATTTCTATCTCGCCCCCCTTCTCCATCTTATATTCGTTAATAGGCATATTTGGAGATTTTCCATTCACTTCATATACATAAAAACCCCCTTCATTGTCTATTGATGCAATGAACTCTTTATCCCCTATTTTCTTTATCCCTACTCCTGCAACTTCCTTTAACGCATCCAATATGCTTGCCCCCCCCAGAATTTCTATTTCATAATCCTCGCTAAAAGCCTCCATCGCTTCATACAGCTTCTCCTTATTCACCATTAACACATGCGTCTTACCGAATTTTTTAATTTTCACCAGCTCCGCATCCTCTAAAATTCTTACGTGCTTCGCTGCAACAGGCACTGATATACCTACTGCTTTTGCTAACCCTGATATATGATAAATGCCCTCCATCGAAAGCTTCAACATCTTCAACCTCGTTTTACTGCCCAACGCTTTGAATATATTTTCTTTCATCTCCGTTTACCATCTCTTATTCATCCAAATTTAACACGATACAACTCTTCTCCCAACCACCTTATATAACTCTTACCTTTTTCCCCTTCTTCTAACTTCTCCACCCACTCTTCTGGAATTGCCCCTTCGCCGTAATAAGCACCGCTTATCGCTCCCGCCATCGCTCCTATGGTGTCTGTATCGCCACCCAAACTCACCGCATAGACAACGCAGTCCTTAAAATTGTCGAATCGAAGAAAAGAGTAAATAGCGGTAGGCACGGAGTTAAAAGCCACTTCTCCGTTACCCAATTCCGAGATTATCTCCTTTTTATTCGCTTCTTTATCCAAAAGCATCTCTATTTTTCTTATCTTCTCCTTATACACTTCATTTTTAACAAACTCTTTCAGTCCGAGCAGCATACCTTCTTTTTGTCCACGCACCGCTAAAGCGATGGAGAAAGCCTGCAAAGCCGCTCCTTCTTTGCCAAGCTCGTGAGAATGTGTGATATGGCTTGATTTATAAGCTATTTCCCTCAACACATCTGCATTATCATAATAAAGGATTCCCACAGGGGCGATTCGCATTGCCGCACCATTTCCATACGAACCTTTTCCACCAAACAGTTTTTTAGACGCCTCTTCCCAGCTCTCACCCTCGCTTATCCTTCTTAAAGCCTCCTTAGACCCTGGACCGTATCCCCTTCTTGCATCGTAATTCCGGATGAACTTAAGTGCCATATCCGAACCATTGAAGCCTTTATTCTCTATTAATGATTCCGCAACTCCTATCATCGTCTCCGTGTCGTCCGTGTAGCGACCGTAAATCATTTCCCACCCCTTTCCATCGCTATACACCGAACTTACCCGCTCCATGTTATACCCTTCCACAGGAGCGCCTAATGCGTCTCCTACGGCACTTCCTATTAGCGCACCAGTAAATTTAGATTTCAGGTCTACATTCAAAGTTTCTTTCAAAGTTCCTTTATAAATATAGTAGATTAATAAATATTCAATGACCACAAAGTCAAGCTATGATAAAAATAAAGTGATATTGTTGGTATACGATGGTCTTGGAGACCGGCCATCCATGAATGGAAAGACGCCCTTACAAGCTGCCAATACGCCTTATATGGATGAAATAAGTGAAGAGGGAATAAATGGGTTGATGGACGTAATATCGCCGGGAATAGTGCCAGGAAGCGATACTGCACATCTTTCAATCCTTGGTTACGACCCTTACAAGTATTATCCGGGCAGGGGTGTGTTTGAAGCGCTTGGTGCTGATATGGAATTGGATAAGGGAGATGTTGCATTCAGGGCTAATTTCGCTACCGTGGATGAAAAAATGAAGGTCATAGATAGAAGAGCAGGTAGAAAAGGGAGTAAAGAACTGGCAGAAACGCTAAACGGGCTTGAAATAGAAGGCATTAAGATATTCCTGAAGAATACCACGGAGCATAGATGTGCAGTGGTAATGAAAGGTGAAAATCTGTCCAGATACGTCTCAGATGTGGACACGCATGAAGCGGGTGGCATTGTAAAAGAATGCAAACCGCTTAAAGAAGGCGAGGATGAGAAGAAGACCGCAACCATCACAAATGAATTTGTCAGGATGAGTTATGAGATACTAAATGAGCATCCGGTA
Organism: Candidatus Methanophagales archaeon; assembly: GCA_017883965.1. Classification (GTDB taxonomy): domain Archaea; phylum Halobacteriota; class Syntropharchaeia; order Alkanophagales; family Methanospirareceae; genus JAFNKG01. Next base: position 24,187 of record JAFNKG010000013.1, read on the forward strand.
AATGAGGAAAGGAGACGGAGGGGGGAACCGCCTGCGAATATAATTTTGCTGAGAGGTGCGGGCAGCTATGAGAAAGTGCTTTCGATGAAAGAAAAATTCGGATTTAGCGCTGCCTGCATAGCAGGTGCTTCGCTTTATAAAGGCGTTGCGAAATACATTGGTATGGATGTTATTCCGGTCGAAGGTGCGACAGGCAAGGCTGATACGAACTTGAATAATAAGGCAGAAACTGCTTTGCATGCGTTGGAGAAGCACGATTTCGTTTTTGTTCATGTGAAGGGCACTGACAACAATGGACATGATGGCGACTTCGAGGGGAAGAAAGAAATGATTTCGAGGATAGATAAAGAGCTTGTAGCACGGATAAAAGATGCTGATGCCTATATTGCCATTACTGCCGACCATAGCACGCCCGTATCAATAAAAAGACATAGCAGTGACCCTGTTCCCGTGGTTATAAAAGGTGAAGGGGTAAGAAAAGACGAGGTAAATAAATTCGATGAGGTTTCTGTTGCTTCAGGTGCGTTGGGCAGGATAAGAGGTATTGATTTGGTGCCGATATTGTCGGATTTTATGGGTTATTATACGATGTACGGGACGTGAAAAATTTTTCCTCACGTCCCCAACTCCCATGACCCAAGATATTTTCTCTGCTCTTCCGTTAGTTCCTCTATCTCCACGCCCATTGACTTCAGCTTTAACAAAGCCACTTCCTCGTCTATCTCCTTCGGCACTGGATATACCTCCTTACGCAGGTTCTCGTAATTCTCTACAATATACCTCACGCACAATGCCTGGTTTGCGAAACTCATGTCCATAACCTCCGGAGGATGCCCGTATGCCGCGGTGAGATTCACAATTCGACCTTCGGAAAGTAAATATAGATTTCTGCCATTTTTTAGCCTGTATTCAACCACATTTTCTTTTATCGCCTTTTTCTCCACCGCCATTCCTTCCAAGTCGTTTACGTTTATCTCGACATTAAAATGACCTGTATTGGCGAGAATTGCACCTTCTTTCATCAACTCGATATGCTCGCGCCTTATAACAGAAATATCGCCGGTAGCAGTGATAAAGAGGTCACCGATTTTCGCCGCTTCCCGCATTGGCATCACCCTGTATCCATCCATAACTGCCTCCAGTGCTTTCCTTGGGTTTGCTTCAACTACTATCACGTTCGAACCAAGCCCTCTTGCTCTTAACGCCACTCCTCGTCCACACCAGCCATAGCCTGCTACTACCACGACTCTGCCAGCGAGAAGAAGATTCGTCGCATTCATTATCCCGTGTATGGTTGATTGCCCCGTGCCATATCGGTTATCAAACATCATCTTCGTCTCTGCATCGTTAACCGCAATTACCGGGAAGCCCAACTTGTTTTCTTTCGCTCTTGCGTGATGCCTTATAACGCCAGTAGTTGTCTCTTCGCATGCACCCTTTACGGTTTTCATCAACTCTTCACGCTTTGTATGAATCATTGTAATAGCATCGCCACCGTCATCAAGTAACACCGCAGGTTCTATCCCAAGTGCTTTGTCCATACACTCATAATACTCCTCCTCGTTCTCACCCCTGAATGCGTATGTCCTCATTCCAGACGAAGCCAAAGCGGCCGCTATGTCGTCCTGAGTAGAGAGTGGATTGGCGGCAGTAAGCGCAACTTCTGCACCTCCTGCTCTTAGTGTCAAGATAAGATTCGCCGTTTCCACCGTGACATGTAAGCATGCCATTATATTTACGTTTTCCAATGGCTTCTCACGCTCGTATCTCGCTCTTATCATGCTCAAAACAGGCATTCGCCCCTTAACCCACTCTATCCTCTTCTTTCCGCCTTCTGCAAGGTTTATGTCCTTTACTATATAATCGTTCATCTGACCACCTTCATCTTATATTTGCTGAACCGATGGGTTCTACTATATAAAAACCTTTTTATTTTCTTATAAAGTATAACGAGAAGTAAAGGCGAGTGGGTAAAGGAGAAAAGGGGAAAAGGGAAGAATGATAGTAAAAGAGATAATTAATGAGGTAGTTTTGACGCTTGCAGAAGCTAAAGAAATATTGAGTGCTCTGAGGACAAGTGGGGAAGTAAAGAAAAAGGAAGAGGGGAAGGAAGAGGAGAATGAGGAGGAGATAAGGTATGAGAGAAGAAAAGCCTTTGAGCATACAACAAAGTTTGCTAAACTTGGAGCGAAAGAGTCGAGGGCTCTTATAAACGAGCTTTTAGGATTGGCAAAAATGAAAGAGGAGATAGCGGTAAGGATTGTTGATTTGATGCCGAGGAGCAAAAATGAGGTGCGGGCAATATATGCGAAGGAAAGATTTACGCTTACAGAAGAGAACATAGAAAAAATACTCGATTGCGTTGCAAAGTATGAATGATTGAAGCAGAGGTTGAACCCATGGGGGAGGAAGAAGGGATGAAAGAGTATGAAAAAAGGGGTAGGATAGAGAAGGGAAGGGATGGTGGAAGGGAAAAGAAACGAGAGACGCATGCTCAAGTTCTCGATTACTTACCCTACGGACATCCTGATGACTCTCGACCGGTATATCAGAAGAAGCCACTTGTTCAGGCTATTGGCGAGGATAAGTTCATCTTAATGGAGCTTTCACCAAAGAAGGATAAAATTCCTGCGGCGTATGACCGGGTATATATAGGAGAAGGGGAGCGGGAGGTAATAGACCATGTAACCAAGAGGTTGAAATATAAGGAATTAACGCCGACTGCGAAGATAGAACTGCCTCATGTATTAGAGCGAATAGTAAAAGAGGATGAGAAAAGGTTCATACATGCATTCAACGAAGCAAAGCCTATCACCACGAGATTAAATACTCTTGATTTGCTGCCCGGGATAGGGAAGAAATTGATGTGGGCGATATTGGAAGAGAGGAAGAAAGAACCGTTTTCCGACTTTGAAGACCTCACAAAAAGAGTTAAAGGACTTCATCATCCTGAAAAGATAATTGCAAAGCGAATAGAAGATGAGATAATGGAGGAGAATATGAAATACAAAATTTTTACATTGTGAAGCATCTCAAAGATATGAAAAGGATTGCTCCTCGCATAGGTGTTTATATCTGCCATTGTGGTGTGAACATAGCAGCGACGGTGAAGGTTAAAGAGGTTGTGGAGTTTGCAAAAGAGTTACATTGCGTGGTCATTGCGAGGGATTACCAGTATATGTGCTCGGACCCGGGTCAGGAGTTGATAAAGACCGATATAAGGGAGCAGGGATTGAACAGAGTTATTGTTGCCTCTTGCTCTCCGAGGATGCATGAGCCTACATTCAGAAATACCTGTGAAGATGCGGGTGTGAATCCATACTGTTTTGAGATGGCGAACATAAGGGAACAGTGTGCATGGGTTCATTCTGGCGAAGAAGCTACCGGGAAGGCAAAGGATTTAGTGGCTTCGGCAGTCAGTAAAGTGGCATTGTTAGAGCCTTTAGAGAGAAAAAAAGTCGGTGTTATACCAAGAGCGCTGGTGATAGGCGGGGGTGTATCAGGGATTTATGCCGCTCTGGAGATTGCGGATAAAGGATTTGAAACGTATTTGGTAGAGAAAGAGCCTTCTATTGGCGGACACATGGCTCAACTTGATAAGACATTCCCGACCTTGGATTGCTCTGCTTGCATTCTCACGCCGAAGATGGTGGAAGTCGAAAGACACAAGAATATCCAGCTACTCGCTTATTCGGAGGTGAAGGAAGTAAATGGATACATCGGGAACTATAAGGTGAAGATAAGGAAGAGACCGCGTTACGTGGATGAGGATAAATGCACGGGCTGTGGTGAATGTGCAAATGCGTGCCTGCTTCGTGGAAAAGTCGCAAATGAATTTGACGTAGGATTAGCGAGCAGGAGTGCGATATACGTTCCTTTTCCACAGGCGGTTCCCTTGATATACACCGTAGATGCAGATCGTTGTATATATACAACGAAAGGGAAATGCGGAAAATATCCTGCATGCGCGGAGGCATGTCTCGCAGATGCGATTGATTTCGAGCAGAAGGAGGAAGAGATAGAAGTAGAAGTAGGGACGATTGTAGTTGCAACAGGATATGGACTGTTTGATCCAGTAGAAAAACGGGAGTATGGCTATAAATACGATGAGGTTCTAACCGGATTAGAATTTGAAAGGTTTTCGGTTGCTTCAGGTCCTACTGGCGGGAAGATTCTAATAAACGGTAAGGAGCCGAAAGAAGTGGTTTTCATCTCTTGTGTGGGTTCTCGGTCTCATGAGAAGGGTGAACATGAATACTGTTCTCGTGTGTGCTGCATGTATATAGCGAAACAGGCGCATCTGGTAAGAGAAAAAATTCCTGATGCGAGGGTGAAGATAATATACAATGACGTGAGGGCGTATGGGAAAGGGTTTGAGGAGTTTTATGACCGTGTGAAGGAGGAGGGAGTGGAATACATAAGAAAAGAGCTTGAAGACGTGGTGGAGGTGATAAAAAGAAGTGACGAGGATGAGAAAGTAGTGGTAAGAACGATAAGCGAGGGCGAAGAGATAGAAATAGAGGCGGATTTGGTGGTCATGGCAAATGCAATCGTGCCAAGAAAGGATGCAGATGAACTCGCTAAAATATTGAAGATAACGAGAAGTGCAGATGGCTTTTTCTTAGAGGCACATCCCAAGCTCCGTCCCTTAGATACATTCACTGATGGTATTTTCATCGCTGGATGCTGTCAATCACCAAAAGATATTCCTGATAGCGTTGCACAGGCGGTTGGTGCGGCAATTAAAGCTTCGATACCTTTAATAATGGGCGAAGTGGAGATAGAGCCGCTTGTAGCGAGTATAAATGAGGGAGTTTGCGTGAGTTGTAGAACATGTGAAGAAATCTGCCCTTTTGATGCGCTTTCTCTCGAAGAGGGTGTGATGAATGTAAATGAGGTGATATGCAAAGGATGTGGTGCTTGCGGGTCCGCATGTCCATCAGGAGCAATTTCAATGGTGCACTTCAAAGATGAGCAGATATTTGCACAGATAGAGGCGATGGTGTGATATGAAAATAGGCGTTTATGTGTGTCATTGTGGAACGAACATAGCAGCAACGGTGGATGTGAAGGAGATAACGGAGTTTGCGGAGAATCTACCCAATGTCTCTATTGCACGCGATTACGTTTATATGTGCTCAGACCCGGGTCAGGAGCTGATAAAGAAGGATATTCAGGATGCGAATCTTGACAGGGTGGTCATTGCTTCTTGCTCACCGAGAATGCACGAAGTTACTTTCCGGAGGGCATGCGAGGAAGCGGGATTGAATGCGTATTGCATGGAGATGGCAAACATAAGGGAGCAGTGCAGTTGGGTTCATTCTGATAAAGGAAAGGCGACAGAGAAAGCAAAGGAGCTGGTGGCGAGTGCAGTTGCAAAAGCATCGTTATTACAGCCTTTGGAACCGATGTGCGTGGGAGTAACACCTTCTGCATTGGTAATAGGCGGGGGTATAGCGGGGATACAAAGTGCATTAGATATTGCAGATGCAGGTTTTCAGGTGTATCTGGTAGAAAGGGAGCCATCCGTAGGTGGGCACATGGCACAGCTTGATAAGACCTTTCCAACTCTGGATTGTTCTGCTTGCGTGCTCACACCGAAGATGGTGAATGTAGCTCGCCATAAGAACATCGAGCTGATTACTTATGCGGAGGTGGAGAGTGTAGAAGGCTATGTGGGTAATTTCAGGGTGAGGGTAAAGAAGAAGCCTCGTTACGTGGAGGAGGATAAATGCACGGGCTGCGGAGAATGTGCAAATGTATGCCCGGTTAAAGATATCGTTCCTAATGATTTCGATTTGGGGTTATCAAAAAGAGGAGCGGTATACATTCCATTTCCTCAAGCTATTCCTCTGGTGTACACAATTGATAAAATAGAGGGGACACCACCATGTAGATTGGGATGTCCAGCAAATGTGAATGTGCAGGGTTATGTTGCTTTAATCGCTCAGGGTAGATACAAAGAAGCACTTGATTTGATACGTGAAGAAAATCCTTTAGCCGCTCTTTGTGGACATGTATGCCCGCATCCGTGTGAGGCAGAATGCAATCGAGGAGAATTTAACGAACCGATTGCAATAGCGGCGTTGAAACGATTTGTGGCAGACCACAACCACATTGACATTGAAGTTGATTATGAGGATGCGGATGAGAATGGAACTGGAGAAGAGAATAAGGAGAAAGAGGAGGAAAGGGAGGAGAAGATTGCGATTATTGGCTCAGGTCCGGCAGGTCTAACTGCAGCTTATTATCTTGCGAAGAGCGGGTATTCGGTGACAATTTTTGAAAAATTGCCAGTTCCAGGAGGAATGCTCGCTGCCGGAATACCAGAGTACAGGTTACCAAGGGATGTTTTGAAAAAGGAGATAGACTACATCAAGCGAGGAGGGGACAGCAGTGGGAAAATAGGAATAGAAACAGGCATGGAGATAGACAAAGAAGGTTTTGAAAAACTTAGAAAAGAATACAATGCTATATTCGTTTCCGTAGGTGCGGATAAGAGCAGAGAGTTCGGTATTGAGGGTGAGAAGCAGGAGGGTGTAGTTCATGGTGTTGATTTCCTTCGTGAACTGAATCTTGGTAATGAAGTGGAAATAGGTAAGAAAGTGGCAGTAATAGGCGGTGGAAACGTAGCGATAGATGCTGCGAGATGTGCATTGCGGTTGGGTTCTGACGTGACCATTGTGTATAGAAGGTCGAGAGAGGAGATGCCGGCAAGGGACGAGGAGATAACCGATGCAGAGGAGGAAGGCGTGAAAATTGCTTATTTAGCGAATCCGACTAAAATCATTGGTGATGAGGCTGATAAAGTGCGAGGTATGGAATGTATAAGGATGGAATTAGGAGAACCGGATGAATCCGGGAGACGGAGACCCATACCTGTTGAAGGCACAGAATTTGTAATGGATGCGGATACGGTAATACTGGCAATAGGTCAGCAATCGGAGCTTGGATTCCTCGAAGGAAGCGGTATAGAGACCGATGCCAAAAGGAAACTGATTAAAGTAGATGAAAATGGGAGAACAAATGTAGAAGGGGTATTTGCAAGTGGTGATGCCGTAACAGGACCTGCAACGGTGATAGATGCGATTGCGGGAGGGAAGAGAGCGGCAGAGGCAATTGATGGATATCTGCGGGGAGAGTCATTGCCAGAGTCCGTGGAAGAAGAAAAGGAGAAGATAGGAATAGAGGAGATAAAAGCACGGCTACAGGAGTTAGAGGAGAAGAAAAGGAAGAGTATGCCAGAACTCCCGATTGAAGGGAGAAGGCACAGTTTTGAAGAGGTTGAACTTGGATTTACGGAGGAAATGGCAGTAGAAGAGGCGAAGAGATGTTTGAGGTGCGGAATTTGTGCAGATTGCAGGCTTTGTGAGAAGGTATGCGAGGCAGATGCGATAAATCATGATATGAAAGAGGAAGTGGTCGAATTAGAAGCAGGGGCGATAATAGCAGCAACGGGTTATGATTTATTTGACGCTTCTTTAGAGCCGAATTATGGATATGAGTATGACGAGGTAATAACTGGCTTGGAGTTTGAGAGGCTTTGTAACGCTTCGGGTCCGACAGAGGGGAGGATAGAACTAAATGGTAAGGAGCCGAAAGAGGTGGTTTTCATAAGCTGCGTAGGGTCGAGGGAGAAAGAGGTAGAGGGGGGAAAAGGAAATGAATACTGCTCTCGTGTATGCTGCATGTATGTTGCGAAACAGGCGCATTTGGCGAAAGAACGTATACCGGATGCAAATGTAACCGTGTTCTATACGGATGTGAGAGCGTTTGGTAAAGGATTTGAGGAATTCTGCTGGCGAGTGAAAGAGGAGGGGGTTAATTACATAAGAAGGGAGTTAGCAGATACGATAAAAGTGGAGAAGGATGAGAATGGAAAGTTGAGCGTGAAAACGACAAGTAACGGGCATTCAATGGAAAAGGAGGCAGACCTTGTAGTGCTCGCAACCGGCATTGTTCCACGGAAGGACGTTCTCGAGTTTGCAAAAAAGCTGAAGATAACGCAAAGTGGTGATAGATTCTTCCTTGAGGCACATCCAAAACTTCGACCGATGGATACGCTTACCGAAGGTATTTTTATCGCTGGCTGTTGCCAATCGCCAAAGGATATTCCTGATAGTGTTGCACAGGCATCGGCAGTGGCATCGCGGGTCTGCAGTATCTTATCCAGGGATTATATAGCGGTGGAGCCGATAATAGCGGAAGTAAACGAAGCGGTTTGCATCGGCTGTGGTTCTTGCGAGGAAATTTGTCCCTTCGGTGCGATAGAGTTAAAAGAAGAGGAGAGACAGTTTGAGGAAATCATGTTACGAACGAGGAAATCGCATGTGAACCCGGCGCTTTGCAAAGGTTGTGGCGCTTGCATTCCCGAATGTCCCGTCGGTGCGATGAGACAAAAGCACTTCACATCTGCACAGATAGAGGCGATGTTGAGGGGAGTTGGTGTAGTGGAGTATGGAGAGAAATCGTCAACATTTAATATTTAGACACAGATTTGCGGAATGAAAAGGTCTTACGCAAATAACGTTATGCAGCAAGCAGTGGGGTTTTGGAAGATTAATGGTAAATATGTATTCTTTAAAAATTACACCACTATTGCCAAATATTTTTCAAATATTTGTAAAAAATTTTGAATTAATAATAATCTTTAAATTATGATCATGTCAAAACATATATAGATAATTACAGTATGATGAATCGTTCAAAATTGAACGGATCCGAAAGTTTTTTTTAGCAAAAGGAGGTGAGAATAAAAATGGAAGAAGAAAAAAAACGTGGGCATGGCTAATGCCGAGCGGGAAAATATATAAGATAGTGACAAAACCAGAGGACGGAACGATAAAAGTCTACAATCCAGATGGAAAGTTGGTGAGGAGTGAAGAGAAAATAACTGAAGAGGAGGTAAGCCTCATTGAGAAAAACTTTCTCGAAACCGTAGCGGCAATGGTAGGAGCGAAGGAAAAGGAAGAAGAAACTGAAGATAATCTTGAGACTGCGATGTATATACGATAAGATAAGAAGTAACTGCTCAATCTTCGGTTGCCTTATAGATTCCAAATGGGTGCATTACGCGTTTCTTACGGGGTTGCCTTACCCACACTTAGGCATGTTTCCCTCCACAGTAATGCACCCTTTGGAATTTTTCGATACAGAATTTTTGAGGAGCTGATTATTGTAAAGGGGACATGTATTAAGAGTTTGTGGTTTAAATTCTAAACACTAAATTCGAGATCTAAATTAGGACAATACCTAATATTTCTATCTTATAACCCTGCATGTTTCCAGTTGTCGTTACTATCATTTTATCACCTCCAATTTCTTTCTTTTCGTTTAATCGATTTACCAAACACTACGCATATAATTGAATTCAAATTCATCCACCTTTTCAGACGGCAATCCAAGGTTAATAAACATATCCTTGAAAACACCTCTATATTCCTCTTCTGGGATTTCCTCTCTCACGTCAAGTTTAATCTGAAGATTTACGCCTCCCAGCCTGTCAATTTTAATCGTATATTCATGCCCTTTATCTCGATGAATTATTCTTACATTTTGGACAATGTAAGGTATGAGGTATAGGAGAAAGTTAGTTGAATACGTGGAAGTGGAAAGCGAGGGTAAATGTTGCGGAATGAAAAGGTCTTACGCAAATAACGTTATGCAGCAAGCAGCGGGGTTTTGGAAGACTAATGATAAAAGTGTATTCTATAAAGATTCAACTCTCTCTGGAGTCCCTTGAACTACTCTGCATCACCTCTGGTGTCAAGTTTATCAACACCAATTACCCTATTTTTTTCTACTCCTGCCATGTTCCTTTAATTTAAGGGGGTTACTTAAAAAACTTCCATAATTATAAAATTTTTTATCAATTATTTGTAATTTTTGTTGAATATAATTGAAAAAAATAGCCAGATTACTCATGTGACACAAGAGCACGTGAACTTCCTCTATTAAGCTACCTTCGATTTTCATGCTAAATTTCGGTAGCTGAAAACCAGTATATAAATTTTTCGCTTTTTTATTTTTTAAAAAGATAATGTTATATCACTTATACGACATAAAAAAGTTTGGAGGATATGATATGAAGAAAAAGAGATTGGAAGAAGGGGAATTGCATAAAATAGCCGTTCTTGGATCCTTGCTTTTTATCTGTCTGCTGGCAACTTATTATTCTCATTTTATTTTAAAAATCGAAATTATCTTTACGCATCTCTTCTATGTGCCGATAATCCTTGCGGGTTTGTGGTGGTCACGCAAGGGCATAATGGTTGCGGTATTCCTTGCTCTGCTGCTGTTAGTTTCACATGCTCTAAGCCCGCTTGGGACCTTCACATGGACTGATGTAGCGCGAGCTTCCATGTTTATGGTAGTCGGGACGGTGGTTGCCCTCCTGAATGAAAAGAGGCACATACTGGAGGATAAACTGCGGGCATACAGCAAGACCCTGGAGCAGAAGGTGGGGGAGCGCACGAAGGAACTCAGAGAATCCGAGGAGAGATACAAGGGCATATTTGAAACGGTCCCTGCATCAATAATCTTGAGCGATATGCATGGTCAAATAGTCGATATTAATCCGTATCCTATAACTCTCATCGCTAAGGGTAAGACCCCCAGAGAAGACTTCATTGGGAAAAATATTGTAACAAACCCAACTATTGTGAATGCCGGTCTTTCGGAGACCTATAAAAGAGTGCTTGAAGGAGAACCTTTTGATCAAAAGGACATGTATTTTCCCATCCTACCGACGGGAACAGATGGCTATTTCAATGTGAAGGGAGTGCCCCTTTTAAAAAACGGTGAGGTGATTGGTGCCATCATAATGCATGAAGACATCACCGAGCGCAAGCGGATGGATGAGCAAATCAAAGCTTCGCTAAAAGAGAAAGAAGAGCTTCTGAAGGAAATTCACCACCGTGTGAAAAACAATCTCCAGATCATTTCCAGCCTGCTTGATTTGAGCAGCATGCGAAGCAGTAATGCGGCTGTTGATTTATTTACCGACGCCCGTGCCAAAATCCACACGATGGCTCTTATTCATTCACAACTCTACCGAAGCGACCGATTTGATCAAATAGACATGGAGAACCATATCCGTGAACTGACCGACTTCCTGTCGCAGATCTATGCATCGAGATTGATTACCCCCGTTATTGAAAGCTCCAGCGTTTACCTTTCTATAACCCAAGCTATCCCCTGCGCCCTTGTCTTGAACGAACTGATTTCCAATGCCTACAAACATGCCTTCAGGGAGGGGCAAAAAGGGACAGTTAAAATTTCCATGCAGAGGTCAGCAGAGGACACGATTTTTATGAGAGTCAAAGATGACGGTATCGGTATCCCGGAAGAAGTTGACATTTATAAAACTGAGAGCCTGGGTCTAAAGTTGGTCAGAAATTTGGTTCAGAAACAACTGAAGGGGGAAATAGAAGTTAAAAGGGATAATGGTACAGAATTTATAATAGAATTTAAACATATTCGTGAAACATGCCTGAAATAATGGTGGTAGACGATGAGGTCGTCATAACTACGCAATTGGAGGAACTTCTGACTTCCATGGGATACGAGGTCGTAGGGACGCCTTCTTCAGGGGAAGAAGCGGTAGAGATGGCAAGACGCCTCAGACCCGATTTAATCCTGATGGATATTGTTATGCCGGGGAAGTTGGACGGTATTGATGCCGCCAAAACAATTAAAGCAGAACTGGATATTCCGACTATATTTCTGACCGGTTATGCCGACGATAAATTTGTAAGAAGGGCGAAAAATGTAGAGCCCTTTGGATATATCGTCAAGCCCTTTCAAGACGCTGAACTGCGAGCCACGATAGAAATTGCTCTTTATAAAAAAGAACTGGAGAGGAAGTTACAGGCATCAGAAGAACAGTTCAAAGCCATCGTTGAGAACTCTGTTGATGAAATCATGATGATTGACAAAGACGGCAGGTATTTAGTGATTAATACCTGCGCTGCGTCAACTGCTGGCTTAAAACCCGAGGATATGGTTAATAAGACACTCTGGGAGCTGTTTCCAAAAGAACAGGCGGATAATCTTTTTGAACCGTGTAAACAGGTGTTCGCCTCAAAAAAGGCAACTTCGCGAATAATTCATCATAGAAGTGTTTTAGGTAGAGGATTTAAATGGGTTCACAGTATTATTGCACCAGTGCTTAGTGAAAATAAGGATGTTGAGGCAGTTGTAATTATCTCCAGAGACATTACCAGGCAGAAAGAAATGGAGCTGAAATTAAAGGAGACTGCTTCCCAGCTTACAAGCATTATGGATTCTGCAACTGAGTATATACTTGCTGCATACGCGCTCAATAAAAAGTTGATTTCCGAGAGGCATTTTGAGGAATAAGACGAGCACAGTTGTTTAGTTAACTACAAGATTACACAGATTTTCACGAGAGGACAATTGAAGATGCAAGATGCAAGTCAAACCTGTATCCTGTATCCGGCATCCTGTATCCTGTATCCTGTATCCGGCATCATATTCTTGTGTTAAGCGAAACGAAGAACCTTAGAATTTTTCACCACATTTCGGGCAGTATTTCCAATCGTGGGATAGTGTTTCTCCGCAGTTATCGCAGGTTGTAAATCCTGCTCTCTTTCCGCATTTGGGACATATTTCCCAGTTCTTCTCCAGTTCCATTCCGCAGTTTGTGCATTTGTAAACTAGGTACTTATTTAGTCCCCCTTCTTCCAGTAACGGCATCAGCCAATTTTCACATCTCCTGTTGATTTCTTCTCTAATATGTTCTCTGAGGCTTTTTAGCAACTTTGAATCCTTTATGATATCACCCTCGTTGCTAAGATTATGCAATTCTATGAAGCTATTAAGTAAAGAATTAGCTCGGATGTCGAATATCTCTGCAATTTCTTTGAGCATTTCCACTTTCGGAACAGCAGGTCCTAATCTATCTTCGATTTTTTCACGCATCTTTTGCTCCTTCTCTTCCAATACCTGCGTCATCTGCCTTTCATATCTCGTGTCAATTTCTTCTCTAATATAATCTCTGAAGTCTTTTAGCAACTTTTGGTCCTTTTCGATGTCACTCTCATTGCTAAGATTACGTAATTCCATGAATCTATCCATTAAATAATCAAATCTAATCTCGAATGTCTCCGCAATTTCTTTGAGCATTTCCACTTTCGAGCACGCTGAGCCATCTTCAATTTTTACACTCATCTCACTTATGCTCAAGAATGGTTCTACTTTCCTGTATTCCTCTTTCAGTTCCTCATCAGATGGTCCATAGTATGCTCCTTCAAATTTCAGCCTATGCCCTATTATGTACTCAACAAGGTCCGGAGGGACTCCAGAATTCCGGCAGATAGTAGAAAAGCTTTTTCGCAAGGCATGTGCTCCGGCAATATTTATGGTGCTCCTTTTCAGCTCTTCCACATCAACTACGCCAGCTCTTCTTGCTAAGTCCCTAAATACAATCCCTAATCCTATATTAGTCAATCTTTCGCACTTTCTCTTATCATAAACCCTTTCGCTGATAAATAGTGGAGAATCAAGCTTTAGCATTTCTGCGGGAATATATCGCGTCCCCATTTCTCTATCGTGAAGGTATAACTTCAGAGCTTCAATCGCATCATGCCCTATACAGGTCTTGTAATCAATCCCCTCCTTTTGACGAACAACCTGGATCACCAAAGGCTCTTCTCCTTTCTTTAAACCTTCTTTCACATCTCCATAATCGAGACTTAGTAATGTCGAGGTATCAAACCCACCCTGGAACATCATCAGTACGATCGCTCTGTCTCTCAAATTCTTACAGCAATTGACCATCTTTTTTACGTCTTCAGCCCTGAGTACTCGCCTTATGTTTTCCTTTTTTACTCTTGATGCAGGAAGCCTGAGTGGTCCTAAAGGGAAGCCATTGTCTCGGTAGAATGCCCTAACCGCCGTGATACAAACGTGAGCAGTGCCTACGGATAATTTCTTCTCCTTTTTCAGCCAATCATAGAACTTTCTCACTTCTATATCAACTCTTTCTCGTTCCCTTGGGGATTTCTTCACGTTTTCCTCTATCTCATCTATCAATTCCTTTGGTTGTAAGTTTCTGAATTCGCAATACTTTTTCAATCCTGAGATGTAATTCCGCCTTGTGTTTTCACTCTTTCCTGCCAAAGGCGCCATTGCTTCTTCTGTTTCTACCATCTTCATTTATTTATAAAGGGTTTCTCATATGCTTAAATATATCCTATATAGACAATACTCCAGAGAGAGTTAGTGCAAGGAATAAACAACACACTCGATGCCCTGTCTTTGAACGGTCTGCCGTAAGGTATGAAAACAAAAAGGAGGTGAATGGGAAAAAAATGAAACTGGGAAACATGAAAGTTGGACCGAAACTGTTTCTGGGCTTTGGCCTCGTGCTGGTATTGACGGCAGCGCTGGGAATAGTTGCAATTACGCAAATAGGCGTCATGCAAGAGGAAAATGAAGTGACAGAAAGAGCGGCAGAGATGAAAGTGCAAATGAAAACGGTCAGGCAACAGGAAAAGAACTTTATAATGAGAGAGGACCAGGAGAGCATTGACAATAACAAAGATGCCGTAGCGAAAATAAAGAGCCTGGTAGCCGAGCTTGAAGCAATGGAGGAGGAAACCGGGGAAGGCAGAGCGGCAATAGATGAAGTCAAAAGAACAATTCCGACGTATGAGAGTGCCTTTGCTCAGCTTATAGCAATTACAAAAAGCAGAAACGAGGATCTGGCGGCTTGCGAAGAGCATGCGCGCGAGATAGAGAGTGAGATAAAAGCCAGTTCAGCCCACCATGAGGAGCAGGACGACATGATGCTCGAGCTGCTAGCTATCAGGCGAGCGGAAAAGAACTACGTACTGCGTGAGGACGAGAAATACATTACACAGGTAGCTGAGCTCCTGAACTCCTTGAAGGCAGAAGCCGATGCAGCGGCGATTACGGGAGCTGAAAAGAGTGCAATCAAAGGCGCGGCAGATGAGTATCATGAGCATTTCTCTATATACGTAAGCACGTTGGCTGAGTCTAATGCGCTCCAGGCTACGGATGGTCCATTGGTGCAGTCAGGGCGTGCGATAGACGCAGCGGCAACCACACTACTTGAGCATGCACATGAAGGAGCAGAAGAGGCAGCCTCAACAGCCACTATGCTAGTAATATCATTTATCGTCGCAGCGATCGCAGTCGGCGTAGGAATCGCACTTGTCGTTACCAAATCAATCACCGGACCAGTTGGTGAAGTGGTAAAGGTCGTGAAGGATTTTGCGGCTGGTAAACTCGCCACCAGAGCGAAAGCAAAAGCGTCAGGCGAGCTCCTGGAAATGACTAACACCTTGAATCAGTTCGGAGAGGAGTTGCAGGAGATTATCAAAGACATCGGTAAAGTAACAGGGGACATGGCAGGAGGGAACTTGAGCACAGAGTTCGCCGCCGAGACACCCGGGGAATTCAATGCGATAAAGGACAACCTCAACAAGGCTATCGAGAGTTTATTGGGTATTATAAAAGAGATCGCTAAAATAACAGGGGACATGGCATCAGGGAACCTAGGCACAGAGTTCGTCGCCGAGACACCCGGAGAATTCAATGTGATACGGGAGAACCTCGACAAGGCTAATGATAGTTTATCGGATTTGATCGCAGAGCTGCGAGGCGCAGTGGAGAACGTTGCAGCGATAGGCAAAGAATCTTCTTCTTCCGTCCAGCGGGTGAATTCAGGTATGCAGCAGATATCTTCAGCATCGCAGCAAATATCAAAGGGTGCGCAGGAAACTTCGAGCACCGTTAACGAATCGGCAAAGGAGGTTAAGGATACGAACGCGGTATTACAGCAGGTGCAGTCACATGCAGAGGAATCAAATAAGTTCGCGCGGAGAGTGCGGACAGTGCAAAAGAGATGAATGAAATGGCTAAGAAATCAGCAGAAGGGATGAAGGAAATACAGGATGCTATCAGTGACACCGTAGCCATAATAAAAAACCTGGGCGGTTCGTTAGAGGAAGTAGGAAAGACTACCGATGTGATAGAGGGCATCGCAGAGCAAACGAATCTGTTAGCTTTGAATGCTGCAATAGAAGCTGCACGTGCCGGAGAACACGGGCGGGGCTTTGCTGTCGTTGCCGAAGAAGTTAGAAAACTGGCAGAGAACTCAAAGAAGATTGCAAGTTCAGCAGAAGAGAGTGCATCGTCATCAAAACAAAGCTCTGCAGCCGTAGAACAGCAAACGGCATCCGTGGAACAGCTCAGCGCTGGTATCCAGAAACTTGCGGAAATCTCTGAGCAAGCAGCAGAGATGATTGCCAAATTTAAATTGAAGGTGGGCGAAGCCAAGAAATAAAAAGGAAGAAAAAATGGATGAAAAGGATAGAACAGAAGGGAATGGAATGGTAAAGAAAATAGATGAAGGAGAAAGGCAAGTGTTTTGGGATTCAGAACTCGAGCTAAACGCTTTTCAGAGGGACGCACTCCGCGAGCTTGGCAGCATCGCCTCGTGTCATGCAGTAACGTCTCTGGCAGAGATAACGGGATTGACAATAAATATTAAAGTGCCAACTGTGGAAGTCGTGTCGATAGAGAATACGGAAAAACTGATAGAAGCAGAGAAAATAGTTGCAGGAAATTTCGTTCAGCTTGACGGTGGATTTTCCGGCTACTTACAGGTTCTGTTTCCAGAGAGAAGCGCTTTCCGTCTTGTTGACATTCTCATGGGCAGGATGCCCGGTGAGACGAAAAACATAGAAACAGAAATGGAGGAATCGGCGTTAATGGAAACAGGTAACATATTAGCTTCTTCGTTCTGCAGTGCCATTGCGGACTTTCTCCAGTTTCCTCTGATGCCTTCTCCACCATCTTTTGCTTTTGATATGATGGGTGCAATGGTGGAAAGCGCAATAATAGCAATGGTACAAGCACAAGAAACTGAGCACTTCATCCTGTTCAAGTGCAATTTTCAGGAAGAAGCGAATGCAATCTACGGCTATATCTTGCTGTTTCCACTCCAGGACAGTCTAAAAGACATACTATCTTCGCTTGAGGCAGTAGCGGTGAAAGAAAAGGTTATGGAGTCAGAAAAGAAGATAAGGGGGAAAGAAAATGAGTGTGCCTAGCAAAATTCATACTATCCCGTTGGTGAGCTCTACTCGACGAATAAAATTTGAAGGACGAGAAGAAAAATACAAAGTTACGGTAATGGCTATTATTTTAGCTGGCGCTTGCCTTCTTACGTATTATTTTCATGTGATACTTGGAACTGGCACTGTTTTTACCCACCTCTTTTATATTCCAATTATTTTAGCATCTTTTTGGTGGGGAAAAAAGGGTTTAGTTGTGGCTATATTTTTAGCGCTATTCCTGATTTATAGCCACATTTACCTTAGATTGGGTGTAGAAACTGCCAATGATTATTTTCGAGCTATAGCCTTTATAGCTGTTGGCTTTGTAGTTGCTACGTTAAGTGAGCGGATTGAGAAGGCGAAGGCAATCAAACTTGCCTACGCAGAACTCGATCAGATATTCAACACCGTAGCTAACGGGCTGCGTCTGATTGATAAAGACTTCAACGTGCTTCGAGTTAACGAGACATTTTTGACTCTATCAGGCATAAGCAGAGATGAAGCGATGAGCAAAAAGTGCCATGAGGTATTTCACAGCTACCTGTGTTATACTCCCGGTTGTCCGCTGACTCAGATTCTCGGTGGTGAGGGTGGTGAGGAGCGTGTTGAATGTGAAGTAGAAAAAGAACGCAACGACGGCACTCGAGTCCCAGGCATTTTGACAGCAAATCCCTTTCGGGAACCTGATGGCAAACTGATTGGCATTGTTGAAGATTTTATGGACATTTCCGAACTCAAACATGCGGAGCAGTCGCTGCGGAAAGCACATGACGAACTGGAACTTCGAGTAAAGGAACGTACCGCCGAACTGGAGGAAGCAAACGAACTGCTGAAGCGAGAAATCCGCAAGCGTAAAGAAGCAGTAAAAAGAGTAAAAAACCTTGAACTACCTGCGTTGCATAGATTATTCAAGCCGGGTAAATGCTATTTGATTATTGAGGAAAAACCAGACACGAGTCTCAAATTGTTCAAAAAACTGCTTGAATACGAGTTTAAAGGGCTGCTCATAACAAGGATTCATCCTTCGCACGTTCGCGAGGAATACAATATGAAGGATGTACCGATAATCTGGCTAACACATGCCAAGGGAGAAAACCATGTTGTTCCGACAAACATAGCACAGTTGAACATAGCAGTAAAAGATTTTGCGGAAAATGGCGTTGAGGGCGTAATCATGCTGGAAGGTTTAGAATATCTCATTGACCAGAACGGATTTGAGTTTGTTCTTCGTTTCGTCGAATCGCAGACAGACATTCTCTCGACAAGCGAGTGTCGTTTGATAATGCCATTCGATGCGCTGGCAGTGAATGAAGTGGAATTGCATCGGTTGGAGCGGGGAGTAAATGTGATGAATGCTAAAGAGGTGGAAGTGCTTGTTCTGGATTAATTCGTTTAATTCTCGAACATGCGGAATGAGGTAAAAATGGAAGAAGAAAAAGAAAAAATTTGGGCCTAGCGAATGCCGAGCGGGAAAATATATAAGGTAGTGACAAAACCAGAGGAGGGAACGATAAAAGTCTACAATCCAGATGGAAAGTTGGTGAGCAAAGATGAAAAACTGAGCAAAGAGGCAGTGAGTCTCATTGAGAAAATCTTTCTCGAAAACGTGGCAGCAATGGTAGGAGCGATGGAAAAGGAAAAAGGAAATGGAACTGAAGAAAATCTTGAGACTGCGATGTATATACGATAAGAAGTAACTGCTCAATCTTCGGTTGCCTTATAAATTCCAAATGGGTGCGTTACGCGTTTCTTAGAAGTTGCCTTACCCACAGGCTCCATGTTTGCCTCCTCAGTAATGCACCCTTTGGAATTTTTCGAGAGAGAATTTTTGAGGAGCTGTGATGGGAATAAAAATTGAAGGACGAGAGGAAAAATACAAAATTATTGTAATGGCTACCCTTTTAGCTGATGCTTGCCTTCTCACGTATTATTTTCATGCGCTACGTGGAATCGGCACAGTTTTTACCCACTTCTTTTATATTCCAATTATTTTAGCATCGCTGTGGTGGAAAAGAAAAGGTTTAGTTGTGGCTATATTTTTAGCGGTATTCCTGATTTGCAGCCACATTTTCCTTAGATTGGGTGTAGAGGCTACCAATGATTGTCTTCGAGCTATTGCCTTTATAGGTATTGGCTTTACAGTTGCTACGTTAAGTGAGCGGATTGAGAAAGCGAAGGCAATCAAACTTGCCTACGCAGAACTCGATCAGATATTCAACACCGTAGCTAACGGGCTGCGTCTGATTGATAAAGACTTCAACGTGCTTCGAGTTAACGAGACATTTTCGACTCTATCAGGCATAAGCAGATATGAAGCGATGAGCAAAAAGTGCCATGAGGTATTTCACAGCCACCTGTGTCATACTCCCGGTTGTCCGCTGACTCTGATTCTCGGTGGTGAGGAGCGCGTTGAATGTGAAGTAGAAAAAGAACGTAACGACGGCACCAGAATCCCTGGCTTTTTGACGGTAACTCCCTTTTGGGGACATGATGACAGACTTATTGGCATTGTTGAAGATTTTATGGACATTACCGAACGCAAGCGTGCGGAGAAGGAACGTGAGCACCTTATAAAAGAGCTTGAAGATAAGAACGCCGATATGGAGAGGTTCACTTACACGGTCTCTCACGACTTAAGGTCGCCACTTTTTACCATTCAGGGTTTTGCTAATGTGCTACGAGAGGATTTGAAACGGAATGAGAGAGAAAAAGTGGAAGACAATTTGAAGTTCATAGAAAACGCCGCTACAAAGATGGACCACCTTTTGAGTGCGACACTGGAACTCTCCCGCATCGGTCGTGTGGCTAATCCGTCAGAAGATGTGCCTTTTGGAGAAATTATTCAAGAGGCACGGGAGCAAACGGCAGAACAAATAAAATCGAGCGGGGTTGAACTATCAGTGGCTGAGGACTTCCCTGCTGTTTACGTGGACCGCATGAGGCTGGTCGAGGTGCTGGTGAACCTGATTGCGAACAGCATAAATTACATGGGTGAGCAATCACATCCAAAAATAGACATTGATTATCGTGTAGATGGCGAAGAAACAGTGTTTTTTCTGAAGGATAATGGTATAGGAATAGACAAGAGCCAGCACGAGAAGGTGTTCGAACTGTTTTACAAAGTGGATAAAAGTAGCAAGGGAACAGGTGCAGGTCTCGCCATCGTGAAACGAATAATCGAGGTGCATGGAGGTCGTATGTGGATAGAATCAGAGAAGGGTAAAGGGTGCACGGTTTGTTTTACCATACCCAAAATTGGAAAAAAGAGGGATAAAACATGGCAGAATATTTAAATTCTGTGCGGATACGGGTTTTGCATGTGGATGACGAACCAGCGCATTTGGAGCTAACGAAATTATTCTTGAAAAGGGAAGCAAAAGACGATTTTGAAATCTCCAGTCTGCTTTCCGCAGAAGAGGCGTTGGCTAAACTTGAAAGGGACCCTTTTGATGTTATTATTGCAGATTATGATATGCCGGTAATGGATGGAATAGAATTGTTGGAAGAAGTGAGGAGAACGGTAGGTGATATACCCTTCATTCTTTTCAGCGGGATGGCGGAACCAGAAACTGTCGATGAAGCTTTGGAAAAGGGTGCAGACAGATACATTACGAAGAGCGGCGATCTCGCCACTCAGTGCAATGAATTGGCACATGCTATCCGAGAGTTAGTGAAGGAGGGAGATGAGAAGGAGGTGGCAATAGTTTAAAATGCGGAATGCTGTAAAAAATGGAAGAAGAAAAAACGTGGGCTTGGCTAATGCCGAGTGGGAAAACATATAAGGTAGTGACAAAACCAGAGGACGGAGGAACGATAAAAGTCTACAATCCAGATGGGAAGTTGGTGAGTAAAGAAGAAAAACTGAGCAAAGAGGCAGTGAGTCTCATTGAGAAAAAATTTCTCAAAACCGTAGCGGCAAAGGTAGGAGCGAAGGAAATGGAAAAAGGAAAAGGAACTGAAGATAATTCGGAGATAGCGATGTATAATACGATAAGAAGTAACTGCTCAATATCAGGTGGACTTATAAATTCCAAACTCTAAACCAGCATCCATGAAAAACGAATATAGTTTAGTAAAGGAAGTTCACATGCTCTTGCATCCGATGAGGTATAGGATTTTGGAGCTGCTTGCTGAGAAGCCGATGCACATAAATGAGATAAGTAAAGCGTTGAGAGAAGAAAGGCGACTCATTTCTTACCATCTAGTTACTTTAGAGGAATATGGATTCTTGAACAGTAATTACGAAATATCTGAACAGCCGAAGTCAAAGGGAAAAGCGGTAAAGAAATACAGGATGACAGAGAAAGTGGAAGAAGTGATTTGGTCTTCTACGGTTGCACTGCTTCACACCATGGGGAAAGTGGAGGAATGATTTCAGAGCTTAAACCTACATCCTCTGCGTTCTCCGTGAACTCTGCGGTTAATCTGACAATGTCAAGTTAGATTCAAATAATATAAAAACACTCATAATCATGTGTTGATGAATAGAATCAACGAGATGAGAAAGAGATGTATGCAACGAGAATAAGTTCCCTGCCCTCGTATCTTTTCGCGGAAATAGATGATAGGAAGAAGGAAGCTAAGAAGAAGGGTGTGGATATAATAGACTTGGGTGTTGGTGACCCGGATTTGCCAACGCCTCAGCACGTAGTAGATGCGATTTGCCACGCAGCAAAAAACCCTTTGAATCACAGGTATCCATCTTACGAAGGAATGCTCTCTTTCCGTGAAGCAGTAGCCGCATGGTATAAGCAGAGGAAGCAATTGAGTTTAGACGCAGAGGATGAAGTTCTAACTTTGATAGGGTCAAAGGAAGGGATAGCACATTCAGCATTCGCTTTTTTAGACCCGGGTGATATTGCTCTTGTCCCTGACCCTGCATACCCGGTATATAAAAATGCAACGATATTGGCGAATGGCATTCCGCATTCGGTTCCTTTAACGGAAGAGAACGAATTTAAGCCAGACCTGGAAAGCATAGATAGCGAGGTGGCGAGGAAAGCAAAAATCATGTTCTTAAATTATCCAAATAATCCCACTGCCGCAACGGTTGAAAAATCGTTCTTTAAAGAGGTTGTGGATTTCGCGCTCGACCACGCCATCATAGTTCTTCATGATAACCCTTACTCTGAACTGACTTTCGATGGATACGAAGCGCCGAGTTTTATGGCTGTTGATGCCGCAAAGGAGGTGGGCATCGAATTTAACTCGCTATCCAAGACATATAACATGACCGGGTGGCGAATAGGCTTCGCAGTAGGGAATTCCGAGATATTAAAAGGTCTGAGGCTTGTGAAAACCAACGTGGATTCCGGGGCATTCCAGGCAGTTCAGGTAGCGGGAATAACCGCGTTAACAGGTTCACAAGAATGTGTAAAGAGTAACGTGGAAGTTTATAGAGAAAGAAGAGATATTCTAATTGATGGGTTGAGGTCTGCGGGACTGGAAATGAAAAAGCCAAAAGCTACTTTCTATCTCTGGGCAAAGATAAGTGTCCCGGTTCCCGAAGTTAGAAAAATCTCTTCCTCTATCTCCTCCTCTATTCAGTTCTCCATGTTCTTGCTGGAACGCGCAGGAGTAGTTGTAACACCGGGAATAGGGTTCGGCGAGCGTGGCGAAGGTTTTGTTCGGTTTTCTCTTTGTGTGAGTGCGGAAAGGATAAAGGAAGCGTGTGAAAGGATTAAAGGACTTGATTTTTGATATAAGAATCCTACTGACAGAATAGAATTTCTTCTTTAATTCAAAAAGACTTAGTGTCCCACCTCCATTAAATCATAATTTTCTTGAGGAGTTCTAAACGTAAGTAGTTCTTCAACTGTCCATATGTGATCGGTAATCCCCGCTGCCATCATAGGAGTCCTCTGCATCCACTTCCTCCGCTCCTCATCCACTCTAACCCGTAATCCTTTATGTGTCTTTACAAGATGGTAATATCCGAAGTAGATATGCAAGGATGCCCTTAACAAGTCCTTTTTCTTGGAGAATCCCAGTGTTTTCCTCGTTAGCCTCCTGTTCCGCTCTCTCATTGTGAGATTGTTCCGCTCGACGAAAGAGATGTTGATCTGATTGCTAACCGGGGATCTCTCTATCGCCTCCAGAACCTTATTTACGTCGCCGAATACGACTTCTGTATTTACCTCTACGACTTTGCCCTTTCTTCTCTTCTTCTTGACCTTGGCATACTTCAGATCTGGGCGGGGGATAATCTTCGGTTTTCTTGGTCTTCCTCTCTTCCCTGTTCTTTTTACTTCTTCTCTTATGCCATATGCCTTTAGAATGGCATTTTCATAATGGTTCAGGTCATCGCTGGTGAACAGGGGGATCGTGTCATCCGTTCTCTCTTTTATCATCTCCAGGAGCTGGTCTGCCTCTTTCTGTCCCCTCTTTCCTACTATAAATCCGACCACAACCTTGTTTCGGGGATCGAATGCGACCCATATCCATGCATCTCCGAACTCCTGGAGAATCTTCTCAATCCTATCTAAATTCTTTTCTTTTTAAAAACGAAACTCCAGAGCTCATCCAATTGGCATTCATCGAGGTGATACTCTTGCATCAGATATTCTGTTACCTTCTCCATGTGTTCCCCAACACGTTCTATCACAGATCCAACGGTGTCTTTGTTCACTCCGACGATGCGAGCGGTTGCACGAACGCCGTTCCCCTCTCCGAGGCATTTTACGATCTGATAGACCTTCTCCTCTTTCAGCTTGCAGTTGAAGAGC
>JAFNKG010000080.1 GCA_017883965.1 Candidatus Methanophagales archaeon
ATCCTGAAAAAAGACTTCTTCACCCACGGAAAAGAGCACATCCTCTGTAAATTAGATTAAAAAAGGTGAATAGATACGAAATAAGAAGGATATGAGAGCGGTTTTGAGAAAAATTTATGGGAATATAGATGTGAAGGGAAAAAGATATGATATACGGCTATTCGAGGAACTTCCGCTATACATGAAGGTTCAGGTTATTGAGAACCATAAAGTAGTGTTTTGCAGGGATTTACCCTCGCTTTATGAATATTTCTATTTCTACAGGAAGGTATGGGGAGACCAAAAGCATAGACAGGAATTGGATAAAGAGGAATTGATGGAAATTCTTGAAAAGAAACCTTTTCTTTGAAAGAAAAGCTTTACCAAAAGAACTTAGTTGTTTTTCTTTTAGCACAGGTTTTCTTTTTTTAAAAAGAAAAAGTGTATTATGACAATGCACGAAAAACAAATACCCGCACATATATTCAGAGCGTATGACATAAGGGGGATTTTCAATGATGACCTGTATCCGGAGACGATGTTAAAGATAGGACTTGCTTTGGGGACGTATGCCGGAGAAAGAGGCGAAAAAAGCGTGGTTGTTGGTAACGACATACGAACTACATCTCCTTTGCTCTCGAATGCGCTCATCTCTGGTTTGCTTTCTTCGGGCATTGATGTGACTAATGTGGGAACAACCTCATTTGGTGTTTGTGCTTTTTCCGGATGGATGCTTGAGAAGGATATAACTGCGTATATAACGGCGTCTCATTTACCACCGGAATGGAACGGCGTGAAGCTTTATACCGGAGAAGGAATAGGGTTCTCAGCAGAGGAGAATGAAAAGATAAGGGATATAGTGCTGGAAGGGAAAGGAAAAGAGGTTTCGTGGAGTGAAGTTGGGAACTATCAGATGGTAGATTTGAGAGATGAATATATAGAATATATAACGGAAAGATTTGGGTTTGAAAGTGCCAAAAAAGAAATCGTGCTGGACTGCGGAAACGGAAGCATGGGATTGGTGGCTTTGGATGTGATGAAACAAGTGAAACTAAAAACCGAAGCGCTGTTTTCAAACCCTGACCCTTCCTTTCCCAATAGACCTTCTGAACCAACAGATGCGAGTTTAGGCGCTTTAAAAGCAGAAGTAACTCGAAAAAGAGCGGATTTTGGCGTGGCTTTCGATGGTGATGGTGATAGAGTGGCAATTGTAGATGATAGCGGAAGAATGCTAAGTGCAGACCAGTGTGGCGTAATCATAGCTAAGGCGTTATTAGAAGCGAGAACCGGGACTGTTTTAGCAAATGTTGAATGCTCCATGCTTGTCGAGCGTGAGTTAGAGCGGTTGGGTGGTAAAATAGATA
Source organism: Candidatus Methanophagales archaeon (assembly GCA_017883965.1). Taxonomy (GTDB): domain Archaea; phylum Halobacteriota; class Syntropharchaeia; order Alkanophagales; family Methanospirareceae; genus JAFNKG01. The sequence goes on from JAFNKG010000080.1 coordinate 1,344, forward strand.
GGATACCGGTTGGTCATACTTTCCTGACGATGGAAGCGAAAAAGAGGAATGCTGTGCTTGGTATAGAATCAAGCGGGCATTATGTTATACCTTCCTTTTTCCCGTTTGACGATGCGATGGTAATACCGTTGAAGATAGCGGAGATTCTGGTTAAAACGGGAAAGAAATTATCAGAGCTTGTGGACGAGCTGCCAAAGTATCCAAAGGTGCGGAAGAACCTTCAATGCGATGACGATGCGAAATTCGAGGTGATGCGGGTTCTTGCTGACCGTTTAGCAAGTGAATATGGGGCTGATAGGATAAATACAATGGATGGGATAAGAATAGACCTGAAAGAAGAAGAAGAGGGGGAGGGCTGGGTGCTTATAAGGGCTTCTAACACTTCGCCTTTGATACGCGTGACCGTGGAAGGTGCAACGGAGGAAATAAAGGATAAGTTAATGAAGAAGTTCGTTGAGGTCACGGAGGACGCGATAAGGAAGAGATGAACGCAAATGGAGAGATGCCCATGCTATACAAGTCACAAATAGCAGATGAGAAGATGAAACCAAAGGAGGAAGTAAAAATGGATAAGGAGCGATTAATAGATGATTATGGTAGAGAGATAAGGAGTTTGCGGTTTTCACTCACGAGAAGATGTAATTTGAACTGCATATATTGTCATAGCGAGGGAGAAAAGAGAGAAGAATCGGCAAAAGGAGAGATTAGTGCTGAAGTGGTAGTGGAAATAGCGAGAGTTGCATCCATTTATTTTGACATAAGGAAAATAAAATTCTCAGGTGGCGAGCCTTTGATGCGAGACGACCTCGTAGAGATAGTGCAAGGCATGAGAGATTTTGAAGACGACATATCGGCGACAACAAATGGCGTATTACTGGGGAAGTATGCGGCTGAACTTGCGGATGCGGGCTTAGATAGGGTGAACGTCAGCATGGATTCGCTTAAAGAGGAACGATATGATTTTATTACGTCTTCAAGAAACAATCTTCCAAAGGCGATTGAGGGTATATACAGTGCGATTGATGCCGGTCTTACGCCACTCAAGCTGAATACGGTTCTCCTGAAAGGAATAAACGAGGATGAGATAGATGACATGATAGGTTTTGTGCGTGGGTGCAATAAAAGAGGTGGTGGAGTGGTGGCAATCCTGCAGCTAATAGAATTAATTCCTTCTTTTAACCATAAGCCCTTACAGGGCTTGCGAAGTCGTGGAGCAGAGCCCCACACTATGCTAAATTATAAAGCAGACTTTTATGAGGTCGAAGACGAACTCAAATCGAAAGCGTCGGCTATAAAAACGAGAAAGCTGCAGCACAGGAGAAAATATTTTGTGGATGGTGTAGAAGTAGAAGTTGTTCATCCGATAGATAATACAGCGTTCTGTGCAAATTGCTCTCGGTTAAGAATAACATCCGAAGGAAAGATAAAGACCTGTTTGCTTAGAGATGATAATCTCGTTCCCATAGAGAGCGTGGACGAGAAGCACATAATAAACAGATTGAAGTTGGCGATGAAGTATAGAAAGCCTTTTTTTGCTAAAAGGCATTGAATTGGAGAGAAGTAAAGATGGAAGAAAAAGTAAAAGTAGAAGTGGAGATATTTGTGGATAATGAAGAGATAGTAGTAAACGAGTTCGTGCAAAACGTGATAGGGAAGGCGATTGCCGGTGCGGTTTCTGCGTTAAAGGGCGTGAAGGAGGAGTGGGGGGAAATAGAGATAAGGGTGAGGCGGGAATGAGAGATGCATGAGTAGTGAGGGATAAAGGTTGGAGGAGTTCATTTTATTTAAATAATTTTATGAAGAAGATTTTAGGGAAAGTATATTTATATAACAACCTTCAACTTTTTAAAATCTTGTTATTTAAATAACTATTATGAAAGCACTCACAAAATATATTCTCTCGGAGCATGGAGGGAAGGTTGTAATCAGGGATGAAATAGAGGAGGCTTGCAAGAGGTTCGATGCTAACCCAAGAAATACAATAAACTTCATGATTCATTATGGTTATCTCATCAGGATTCTCAGGGGTCTATACTACGTAAAAACTGTGGAGGAATTCAAACTCAAAAAATCCATTGATATTTACAAAACCCTTTCCTTAGGTATGGAAAAACTTGGTATTAACTGGTACTTTGGTCTTTATACATCTCTAAAACTCAATGGAGTTAGCCATGAATTTTTCAATACCCTCTTCATTCTAAGCGATAAAATCTTCAGGCAAAAAGAGATAAAAGTTATTGGAGAAGAAGTGAAGTTTATCAAATTAAAATCCGGGCTATTCGGGTTTGGAATAGTAGGAAAACTTATAAAATTCTCAGACCTTGAGAAAACCTTGCTTGATTTCATTTATATTTCGAGGTATAGATCTGTTCCCGTAGAAAAGACAATTTCCATGATAAAAGAATATGAAAACATAGATAAAAGAAAGACGGGATATTATCTTCATTTCTATCCAAAGACAGTTAGGAAGGTTGTTGAAGATGCCGGATTTATCTGAATTTGTTTCTTTTATCGCGGAGAAGTCAGAAATAGGAAAAGAGGGTTTGATAGAGAAGGATGTGATTCTACACAGGATTCTCAAGGAAATATATTCAAATTCCTATTTTTCACGGAATTACCTGTTTAAGGGAGGTACCTGTTTAGTAAAATGCTATTTTGGTTATTACAGGTTCAGCGTTGATTTGGATTTCACCTGGAGAGATCAGGATAAATGGGGCGGTTTAGGAAGTAAAAGGTTGAGAAGATTTTTGTTGTCAGAAATAGAGAAATTCGGCTCTTTTCTTGAGTCAAATTTCATTGAAAAACTAATATTCAAACAAGAAAGAAAGATTGCGAAAACTCTATTGGTGGGATTGGAGTTGGATAGGGAAGAAAAGATTTATTTCGCGGATTTCATAAATTTTTACAGTCCTGTAAATGTATTGGCTTATAGTAAAGAAGAGCTATTGTGTGAGAAAATAAGAGCGATTCTTACCAGGAGGGGGCAAAAATTGAGGGATTTCTATGATGTATTCATGCTATACAGACACGGTTTGAGAGTGGAAAAATTAAGAGAGGAGATAGTTGATAAGATAAGGGAAGGTTTGTATTATAAAAAATATAGGGACAATATAGAAGAAAATAGAAGGATGTCAGCACGTGAAATTATAGAGCGTCCTTTTGAAAGAGATTTGTTTTTAATAAAACTAGGTGTTGAATTTGATGATTTTCTTAAAGGATTTGCTAAAGAGTTGGGAGAGATTGCGGAATTGATATAATCCCGATTTTCATAAATTTGACTGACGACATGGTAAAACAAGCAGACTTGAAAAGTGACAGATTTTATAAAGAAGCGAAAGAGGAAGGTTACAGGTCTCGTTCCGCATTTAAACTGTTACAAATAGCCGATAAGTTCGAGGTGATAAAAGCGGGTGACGTTGTCGTTGATCTGGGTGCTGCCCCCGGAGGGTGGTCTCAGGTTGCAAAAGGGTTAGTCGGCGAGGAAGGAGTGGTCATAAGCGTGGATTTGCAGCAAATTGAAAGAATAGAGGACGTGGTGATAATAAAAGGTGACATAACGAAAGAAGAGGAGACAGTAAAGGCTATCAAAGATTTATTGGAAGGAAGAGACGCTGTGGCTGTCGTGATATCAGACGCATCGCCAAAGTTGTCCGGGAATAAGGATTACGACCAGTTTCGCTCCTTTGAACTGAGCAAATCTGCGTTAAACATCGCTTCTGCGCTTTTAAGGAAAAATGGTAACTTCGTTGCGAAAATATTTCAAGGTGCTTATTACGATAAGTTTTATAGGGATGTGAAGGAGAAGTTCAGGTATGCGAGGGCGTATTCGCCAGAAGCGTCGAGGAAACGGAGTGCAGAGGTTTTTGTGATTGGAAGGGGTTACAAAGGATTGGTTATGCGAGTGATTGGCTAAAACTCCACAACTTCAAATGCCCGTTGGAAGGGCTTTGCTACTAAAGTCTAAAAAAGTAGTGACTTTAGGAGCAGACGATGGAGTTTAGGAGCAACGCTATATATACTCTCTAAACTTCTAATACATCCATTATTTCTGGAGCAGAAAACAATCGCTCTCTCCCACGTTTCTCTACTTCTTTAAGTATGCCTTTTTCTATTAAAATATCTATATTATTTTTTGCTGTTGGATAATAACAATTTAATACATTACAAGCTTCAGGTATTGTAATGTAGGGATTAACGAAGAGTTGTTCCAATACACGTAGTACATTAGTGGTTTGCGTCTCTTTTTCTAACAGGTCTCTACATCTATCGTGATACTCGTCAAGTTTCATTGCTCTTTCTAAACCATCGTCCGCTTGGACTTTAACAGCATGTAGAAAGAATTTTAACCATCCTTCTATATCTCCTTTGTAGCTTGCGTTATAAAGAGATTCATCATATTCATTCCGATATTTTTCAAAGTATCCACTTGGGTAAAGTAATGGTTGTGAAAGTAGCCCTGACTTACATAGGAAAAGTACGATTAATAAACGACCTATTCTTCCATTACCATCACGAAATGGGTGGATTGTTTCAAATTGATAGTGCATAATCCCTGCTTTTATTAACGAAGGATTCTCTTTGTGACTGTTTAAGTATTCAACAAAATTTCCCATTAACCGCGGTACTGATTCCGGTGTGCATGGAACAAACTTTGCTTCTAAAATGTCATTTGAAGAGCCAATCCAGTTTTGGATAATTTTATAACGTCCTGGGTCTTTATCTTTACCTCTTACATATTTCATCAATTTAGCATGCATACTCTTTATTAATTTTTCTGAGATGACTTTAGTCTCTATCTCCTTCAATCCAAATTCTAAAGCTTTTATATAATTAATTACTTCTATTATGTCCGGGCTTTCGCTTCTTGTTGCTTTTTTCTCATGAATAAAAACTTCAGATAAGGAAGTCCTCGTTCCTTCTATTTTTGAACTTAGAACTGCTTCCTTCTTTAAATATGGTGCAATTAATAAATGTGGATTTTTTAAACGATAACCAATCCCAGATAGTTTACCTATGCTCTGATCGGCTTCAGATAGTTTTGTTATTAATGAACTATCATAATTAATGTCAAGTGGGAGTGGATTAGGTTCATAAGCATGGAATATAGTTTTTGGTATTTGAAAAAGTTTTCCTGTTCTCGTACTAAAGTTATTCATGATTATATAATTATAAAATAAGATACTTATATATAAACTTAATTATGAGTTATTACTGTTATTGGAGAAAAACAGTAACGATATGATGATTCATTACTGTCAACAGTAATAATAAAACAATTATGAAAACTTATTTTTCATCTAATGCACCTATTTACGTTATCTATTTAGCATTTTGAACTATTTCCACTATTCTTTTCATTCGTATTTATTTGATTGGTTCAATGAACAACTACAAAACCCATTCAGAATCATTACGCACCCAACAACGGTTATCGTTTTTCGTATCACTTAATACAAGCGTCCTATCCACTTCTTTCCCTTCGGAATCCTTTAAGATTATAGATTCATCTTCGTTGTCTAACCATTGATAAGGCGAGGTATAGATGTAATAAGCTCTAGGATAAAGGGCAGTGCCTTCTAGGATTACTTCTTTTTCACCATCCGCAGTTTCTAAAATCCAATTTCCTATATCCACGCTTTCGTTAGAGGGATTGTAAAGGGTAACCCATTCATTCCCCTTATCGCTTCCCACTGGGTTTTGGTCAAAGGCGTATATTTCTATATCCGAAGAAGCGTATGAAGTTGCTAAGGCTATCCCTAAGAGAAGCACTAAAGCGATTTCAATTAACCTCTGCTTTTTGCTCATTCTTACTAAAATATTTACTTGGTTTGTTTTATCCATGCTTATTTATCCAAGGTTCAATAGAAAATACTTCTCATGGTGTTGTAATAGCAATATTTTTTCACCCGAAAACAATCGAAAAAATTTTATATACCTATGATGTATATATATTATAACTTAAGCTAAGGGCACCGTACTTAAGTAAGGGAAGGTACGTGACTAAAACTAATACAAAAGGGGCTTTGTATATTTAACATGCAAATGAAAGATATGGATGAAGTTTTTAAGAATCCATCGGTAGTAGAAGTGGTTTTTGAGGTTCGCTTTCCTAACTTGTTTTATATAGCCCAAAAAGTTGGAGAGTATCAGTTAGAAATAATGGACGATTTTCCAAAAGCGTCACAAATCATCGAACAATCCATTGTTATTGGAGGCACCAAAACAAACGTTAGTGATGAAAATATCGAAAAACCGATACCATTTTGGCAATTTGAAAATAATACTGGTAAAACTAAAATCATAATTCGTTCAAATAGACTTAACATTATATCTCAAGAATATAAATCATATAATCATCCTGAAGTAGATAATAGATTTAGAGATTTAATAACTAAAATTGTGCCAACATTCCTCGAAAAAGTTCCAATCAAAAACTTCTCACGCGTGGGTATCCGATATATTGATCATTGCCCCTTGGAAGAGCTAAATAATGAATATTTTGAAACTTTTTATGTACCTGTTATTAACATAAATAAATATAAAATTGAAGACATCGTTGAAAACCATGTAACGATAAGAACAAAAAGGGGTAATTATTATTTATTATTTCAATGTGGAATTAGACAATTTGAAGGGAAATATAAGTATTATTTGGATTATGATGGTTATGCAAATGATATTGGAACTGATAATTTTATTGTTGTTACTGATGCCCTTCAGAAAATGATCAAGAAAGAATATTATTCAAATATAACTGAAAAATTTAAAGAGTACATGAGGGGGAATGTACATGACGATTAAAAATATTACTGCCGGAACAGCTGAAATTGAAGGGACATCAACTCCTGAAGAAGTACCCTCTGGAGAAGACGATATAATATATATTCGGTATATACGTTTTGATAAATATAGAATAGGGTTAGTTGAGAATCAGAATCATGAAACAATCGGGATAAAAAGTATAGAAGTTATCAAAAACCTTTACGCAGATGAACAATTAAGCAAGCGATTTGATTATTGGGATGTTGAAGAGTTTTACAAATAAGATTAATAGGAGCACTGAATGTTTTACAAAGTCCCGTTCGATCAAACCATTCGACAGGGGGACATAATTGAAGGTTTAATTAGTTTTGGATCTATTGTTCACAAATTTCTGAGTGATGAGATTATTTGTGGATTTGATTCAAAACCAAGTTTTTCAATTGATTTACGATTCAATTATACCGCTATGATGACTCCGTGTTGTACAATTAGAAAGGCAACCTATATTTCACTCTGTCCCTTGTATCCTGTATCTAAAAAGATTAAGTTAACACCCAACCCTTACTTATCTGAAGATCCTACAAGGATAAATACTCCAGTGCCAGCAGAAAAATGTGTACCTCCGAATGCATGGGAAAAAGAATTATCAGCTGACGAAAAAGAAAAGAGGCGTCAAAAAGGGAGTATGTTCGTATATGGCAGTTTTTTTGTATTTAAAAGATATGAAAGTATCTTTGAAGAAGATATGATTATTGATTTTAATGATACTTTTAGTATGAGCTGATCCCAAAACTATATATAAGTTCCAAACCATAATTTTGTGTATGACATTCAAAAAGATAGATGATAACTT
>JAFNKG010000081.1 GCA_017883965.1 Candidatus Methanophagales archaeon
CCGATTCATGTGCATCACCTATTTATAGAGAAAGATGCCTTCATGAACCAGGTGTCATATGACACAAAGGGCAATTGAAGAATTTGTGGCGTTTGTGCCAAAACAGGCAAGAACAATATATGCCAAAGTAGGGTAAAACAACCTATTTTATCAAGCAAAAGAGAAAAACTTTAAAGCCGGAATAGATACAAATATATTAAGCTTGCAAACACTCTTAACCGAACACCAATGCGGCAAATATAGTGAGCGTAAATGACAGAAATTAGCGACATAGAAAAATTTTACGAACTCTTTCCCGAACCCGCATTAGCGAAGGACCTTATAACAATCCTTGAAGATTACAGAATCAAATCACGGCTGCAAGCAGAATATCCTGTCCTTGGCGAACAAATATCAAAAATGAACATTTACTTGGTCTCTAAAAGACCTTTGCTTGAGGATTTGGGCAATGATAAACAAAGAGCAGTAGAGCTCATAGCACAAAGTTTAATTGCCGGAAGAACAAAAGAAAAAGTTCCGGAAAATATAGAACAAACACTTGCTCAGGCATTATCAATTAGCCAAACATTATCCGCTCCACATGCAGACGTCCACGAAACAGCAAGAGTTGCTGCTGAATTATATTTCTTGATAGACGACACGTTCCAAGAGCCTTATCAACCATTGACTCCTTTTTCGGCTCCTTTAGACCAATCGGAGGTCAATCAAAACATAGGTAATTTTGGAAGAACAGCGAGAAAGATCAGTGAGAAAATAGATAGCGAACCAGCCAAAAGCACTCCAAGCGAAGATACTAAAACTAAAGATGATTACGCATCAGAAGATACAGTAAAAGAACTGTTAAGAGCTTTGTTCAAAGAAAAAGGAGTCAGACCCATAGAAGTAGAGTCAAGAATAGATGCTCTTGAGTCAACCAAAGTGGAAGATTACTTGAGAGATCTTGAAACGTTAATTCGAGACGAAAAAGAACTTCATAGCGAACAGGGCACGTATTTATATCCTGAGTGGGGTAGTGACATCAAAGATTATAGATTAAACTGGTCGAAGGTCAGAGAACAGACATTAGAAGCAGGTTCGGATGAATTCTATATTGACACGGTGCAGAAGTATGCAGGATTGATAAAGAGCATCAGGGTAGAATTCCAGATGCTCAGACCCGAGGGTTTAGTAAAACTAAGGCGACAATTTGATGGGGATGACATTGACTTGGATTCGGCGGTTCAATATTTTATTGATAAGCGGTTGAGACTCGCGCCTTCTGAAAGAAACTATGTGCGAACAGAAAAAAGAATTCGTGATATAGCAGTGGCGTTTCTCGTTGACGTTAGCGGTAGCACGGTGGGCGCAACGATAATGCGAGAAAAAGAAGCATTGATATTGATGTCCGAAGCATTGGAAGAATTGGGCGATATTTTTGCTATTTACGGATTCTCCGGGTATGGAAGGGATAACGTGGTTTTTTATATAGTAAAAGATTTTGACGAGCCTTATGATCAAAGAGTGCAGCGCAAAATATCAACAATGACGAATAAACAGTCAACGAGAATTGCGCCTGCTATCCGGCATACCACAACTAAATTAAGAAGAAGAGAAGAAAGGACAAAGATGCTTATTCTATTGAGTGATGGTAAGCCATTAGACATGGATTATTATGGGACTTACGCTATTGAAGACACGAGAATGGCGTTAAAGGAAGCGCAACGATATGGTATCAAGTCGTTTTGTATTACTGTTGACCGTAAAGCGGCTGAGTATTTGCCTCGTATGTATGCCAATAGCAGATGGGTGGTGATTGATGACGTTGCAAAGCTTCCTGATAAGATAACGAGGATATACCGGCTGTTTACGACATGAAAACTAACTTGACAATGCCAGATTAACCGCAGAGTTCACGGAGAACGCAGAGGAGGTAGAGGATTTATTAGGTTTCAGGTCTCGGGTTTCAGGGCTATAGTATCTTCTTCTCCTTTAGATGTTGGGCTATCTTCTCTACGAACTCCTTTCCCTTTCCAGGTATTTCCGTCATGCAGGCACCCCCTCTCTTCGCACATTTATGAGCAGCGGGCTGTTAATTGTAGAATAGTCTTTCTCAGAGACGGGATAAACCGATATCAATACCCCATGTTTTAGATTTATCTCTGTGATTATATCTATCATCCTGTCAATTTCTTCTCCGGGACTGACTTCTCCTTCAAGAACGATAAGCACATCTATGTCTGAGTCTTCAGTCGCATCACCCCTTGCCCATGAGCCATAAAGGATACTACCCTTTAACCTCTTGCCATATAATTTTTCAATTTCTTCCTTGAATTCTTTAAGTATCTCTCTTATTCTCATTTCTCTCTTATAATTTAATTGTCACATGACCAATATATTCTTTACGTTTGCCCTGCGCCCGGGTTTTTGAGAGGAACGTCTGATTTATATAAGGAAAGAGAAAGAAATTTTGGTGATGGATAAATCTGGAGTGTCCTTAATCTGCTTGAAAAATGGTGGTCTAATCATACCTTGATGGGTTATTAAATTCAATTTCTGTCACTCTGAAAGAGGTGTATGATAAATTCGCAGCTCGCTGCGCGGGTGTGTGTTCCTTTGACACGCGTAACTTTTGAGTTCCTGCGTCAATCGCTCTTCAGGTCGGTGGGAACACCCACGCTACGACATTACTCCGTTGAAAGGATTTTGTTATATTCAAGCTGTGCTTTGGGGATGGGTGGCTTCTCCTCATCCGGGTAGCCGAAGGAGATGATTGATTCTACCTTCATGTTCGCCGGTAAACCGAGCACACCCTTGACGTAATCCTCTGAGGTCTGGGATTCGCTGTGCATCCTTTTTCTTATCTGGATCCAGCAGGAGCCCAGCCCCAGACTCTGCCCGGTAAGTTGCAGGATTATGGAGGCGATGGAGCAGTCCTCGATCCAGACGTCTGACTCGTTCTCGTCGGCACAGACCACCACGCCCAGGCTTGCCCCCCTCAAGAAGCTCGAGCCGCTGATCTTGGCTCGGGAGAGCGCTTCCAGTTTGGCACTGTCAGTGATGAAGAGAAACCGCCAGGGCCTGAAGTTACGAGATGTAGGCGAGCGGAGGGCAGCTTCCTTCAACTGCTCGACGAGCTCCTCTGGCTCGAATGCTTTAGCCTTATATATTCTTATACTGCGTCGCTTTCTCAGTATATCAAGCATAATCTTTTTCACCATCTTTCTATGGTTTTGCTGCAAAATAAGCATATTCATTTTTTTCAACAAACTACGAGAATTGCTCCCGCAATCTGGCTCACAACAACTAAATTAAGAAGAAGAGAAGAAAAGACAAATTACTGTTGATCATAAAATAAAGCTGCTGAGTATTATGCCATGGATGTATGGCAATAGCAGATGGGTTGTGATAGACGATGTGGTAAAACTTCCGGATAAAATAACGAGAATTTACAGGTTGTTTACAACCTGAGAAGTAATTGCTTAATCCTTATCCCCCGCTCTTTATTCCACAAAATCCATACAGAACAACAATAGAGACTAAATTATTTCCTTCCGAATTGGAAACAGTCCCAAATATTATCAGATGCTTTTCTCAAATAAGACAAAATTTCTTCACTTTTAATATTTTGACGAATTACAGTCCCTTCCCGAGGACTGCTGGGACTCTGACAAAGAAGGAAGAAATAGCCTATTTGCTGTTTCATGCCTAAAGAGCATTTGTTTCTATTTTTACATTCCTTACACAATACAACCGGGACCAACTTAGCTGAATCAGATCCTATTCCTAAATATTCTGAATTTATGACCCTTTTCTCGCATTCAAGTTCTCCGCCGATGCATTCAGGATTCCTCGGAGCGGGATAATATTTCTTAAAATATTCTTTGGTTACACCAAAATGATATGCTAAACAATCATCCCAATCAAAATAGTATTTATCCGTCAAGGATTGCAGTAACCTTTCCCTTTTGAAAGTACCCTGATCTTTATCGCAATTATCAAATCGATCAGGAAAAATATTATAGACTCCGTAGTCGAAATAATCAAACATCGCTTTTTTGCGTTCCTCAATCCAATCATCTGCTAGAGTTGCGAGTTCTAATACAAGAAGTTTTATTGACTTGTCATCATTTTCCCAACAGATGATGAGATCGCATTCTTTTTCATCATGACCATGTTGCCTAAAATGAGAGGATAAAAGTTCAAACTCGATATTAATCTTTTTTCCTTGATAGAATGCAGTAGCGTCAGGATAAGAAACGAATAAACGAACATCACTAAATCCCAATATATCCTCTAACTTAAAGAAAATCCTTTTTGTTTCATCTTCATTTCTAGGAACCCGCGTAATAAACCTCCTCGCAGATTCCTTTTGTTCTTCAGTCAAATCAAGCTCTAACTTAGCCATTGTTAACCATTGTAAAAAATAACTTATGAGCAAATTTATAGCTTTAAGCTGCTTAAATCGTTTTGAGATCTCAAGGGCATAAATAAATAATGAATGAATGAATGAATGAGACTTGCACCTGCCAGTGGCAAATAATTGCAGCCAATAGCGGGGTAGAAAAGTTTGTTATTCTTCTGATATGCCTTCTTTATACCCTCAAATCTTTGCTCTTTATCTCTTAGTATGAATCTCATCTCGATCTTTGACCTCCCGGATTAATTGACCTCCTTCTGGCATAATCAATTACCTCCAGAGCCGCGGAATGACTCGCCCGGTTCGGCTCATGTACAAACGATACTCTTCGCCAAAGTATTCAAGCATCATCTGCTCCTCACGCGGAACACGCACAAGGTACAAAGGAAGAGTTGACACAAGCATAGCGAAACCTGCGACCCAGTTCTGTAATAACAACGCTTGAGCAAATCCCCACAGCCAGTGCGCAGCATACATCGGATGTCGGATACGGTGGTATACACCGTGAGTTACGAGCGAGTGCCCCTCCATGATTTCCAACGCAGGCGAGAAGTTGCGCCCAAGGTCAACGTGCGATCGCAAAAGCAACCACAGCGCGAGGGCAAAAACCACCGCGCCAATCCAGCCAGCCCATGTTGGTACGTGATAATCAGCAAAGTCCAACCAGGATGTGAGCACATAGAGGAGTGGTATGACAAACATTCCCAGGAAGGGGAGGAACCTCAGCAGCCTATCCAGTCCTGCCTTGCGGGCATCCTTAATTCTGGTCTGTTTGTATTGCCTCGCATACACTCCCCGGATAACCGAGCCCACGATCAACCCGATGAAGTAACAAATGTTGAAGATGCTGTTAATCATTCTGACTTGCTCGTTTCTTTACTTCTAAGAAAGTGCTAATGGGGTAATAGGTTTTATTTAGTTAGCCATCACAAGATACCCTGACCATATTCTTCATTTTATGGATAACCACGTCTTTCGGTGTTTTTGCAAATCCACAATCGCTACTGAGCATAATCTCCGAGCCGAAGAAATCCAGTGCCATATCCACAACACTTTTTATCATTTCAATATCCTCCACTAAGGGTTTTGTGGAAACACAGCCAACCACTGCTTTCTTACCTTCAAAAACGTCTTTTGTCAGGAACTCGAAGTTCTTTTGAAATCCAGCGAACTCCACGGATACCATCTCCACCTCAAATCTCGGTATGTAATGTGCGAAAGAGCTGATTTCACCACACACATGAAGAATCGTTGGCACCATCACAGAATTTGCTATTTTGTTTATCGCACGGATAAAAGGTCCTGGAACGGGATAAATTCGCGATAATATGGGCTCGTTTATTTGTATGAAGTCTGCTCCACTTCTCTCCATCGCTTCTACCTCCTCAACCAGCACTTCAGTCAATTTTTCAAGTGCTAATTTCAGATTATCACATCTCACAACAGAGAGGAAAGTTGCGGGACCCGGTATTATCGCCTTCAGAGGTTTATCTACTGCTTTTTTCAACCATGACAGGCATTCTGAGCATACAGGCGCGTATATCAAAGCATCGGTGTCCAGAAAAAATCGTTCGTCTATTTTTCGTATGCCGGGCATTTTATTAGCATAAACATCAACGAATCCACCACAAGGGAGTCCACATGTTATAATATCAACTCCCACCATTTTCTGAAGACTCAAAGCTTCTTCCCAGCTCTCTACTGGCAGACTGCCAAGAGTCATTGTTCTACATTTCGATTTCACCATTTTCTTCTTCTTATGAACGCTGGAAGTTGAGAAGAATCCATGGGACCCACGATTACATCGCTCCCCAAAGTTCCCTCAATACGCTCTTTTTCATCCACCATCATACCAGGGATGATAAGCGTTTTCGGCTCTATCTCCAGCTCCCTCATCGCTTCTATCACCTTATCCGCAGATAATATTCCCGCCAATTTCGCCACAATGACCGCGTAACCACAGGTATTGACAACAACGAGGTTCGCATTAGCTCCTCCTCTCTCCAGGTCGTTAGCAACAATTTCAACCGTTTTAGCCCAGTTCCCTGTCACAACGTATGTATCGCCGCCACCATCACCAACTTTTATGATTGAAGGTGCTTCTATTTCAACAGGTGATAGCACATCTGAATATACGGAGTTCAAATGTCGCTTTATAATTTCTCCAAATCGCCAATCGCCTAAGTATAGTAAATCAGCGAGATACGGAGTGCTTGAGAGCGTTAAAGCGGTTGCAAATTCAGCCTCTCGGATTCCTCCCCTCGTCCTGTATGCAGATACCGGTGCAACGAAGATAGGATACTCCAATAGCTCATCACGAAATGACAAAGACCTTATCTCAAGCATCATCTCCAAAGTTGTATCAAAACCCCTTCCTATCGGATACACCGGAACCTCCAGCACAATATCCTCTATACCATGGCTTAATCCCTTTTTCACCAAACTCCTTAGCTCTCCAATACTGTTCCCCTGAACGATAATCGGGCACCCATAATCTTTCACAATCTTAAGCGCCTCAATCCTGTCGTAAGATATGGCATTTATCAAAGGTTTTAAATGACCGCAGAGGGATAACAGACACTCAAACATGCTTATTTTTGGCACTCCAATACAAAAGGCTTTGTCCCAGATCGCTATAACTTTCGAGATATTTTCGGCTACCACTTCCTCCGGCATTTCCTTGATAGCCTCTATCATGACCATATCAACATTTTTGCTCTTCCATTTCGTTGCCTTGCTTTTTACATCCTCACCAACGAATATCGGATACATAAATCGGGGTGTATGCCCCAGGAACCCTTCAGACTTTGAAAAGGCTTCATGTCCTCCTACTACAATCTCCCTTAAAGTGCCACCACAAATTTTCGTTTCTTTCATTTGCATTAACTTATTTAAATAATAAACCATAGATAACAAAATTAGGAGATGATGATAGCAAACCAAAAGGAAACAATTACTATCCCTCGTGAGATAAGGGGTAAGTTATCTTAAACGTAAGCATATATGCAATAAAAGAAATGAGATTGATGATCCCACACCCAGGACATTTCTCCGCTTTGAAGGAGATAATAGAGGCGAAAGAGGCAGAGGGCATGAAAGAAGTGGTAGAGGTCTTTATGGGTGGCTCTCCTGATGTGATGGGTAGCGGAAGGGGTGTGCTGCATGCGCCGCTTATTGACGAAATAAAGGAACAAACCGAATATGCGCATCAACATGGCATAAATATGAATATCACGATGAATTCCCCGTGTGCAGGGGGTCATCACCTGACCTTCGAGGGCTATAAGATGTTTGAGTGGTACTTCGGGGAACTGAACAAAGCGGGTGTTGATGCCGTTACGGTCGCAGAGCCATACCTTGTAGAGCTACTTCGCGAATTCCCAATGAAGACCGTTGTATCCTGTTTATCTTATGTGGATGCTCCACAACGTGCCAAATTCTTTGAAGACCTCGGCGCTGATATGATAACTGTGGACACGAACATAAACCGGCACTTCGAGTTATTAAAAGGGATGGTAAAGGCGGTTAAGTGTGACATAAGGCTGATAGTGAACGAAGGCTGCCTTTACAAGTGCCCTTTCAGGTATCCGCATTACAACCTCGCCTCGCATCTCAGCAGTTTAAATCAACCTCGCGCACCTCTATTCGCTCCCGACTTCTATTTTGATAAATGCATAAACATCCGTTTGAGAGACCCCACACAGATAATAAAGTCAGCATGGATAAGACCTGAGGACCTAAAAGAATACGAAGCGATAGGAATAAAGGGCTTCAAGCTTTCTGGAAGGACGAAGGCGGTGAACTGGATAATAGATTGCATGAGGGTGTATTCTAACAGGGCGTTCAAAGGTAACCTGCTCGAACTCCTGGACTGCCCTCAAATGCTCAGGTATATGTTTTACATAGAGAGCGATAAGCTTGAGGGGGGCATAGAGCGATGGAAGAGTTGCAAGAAGATGTGTAATGAATGTGGATATTGTAACGAACTCACAAAGGAGGCATTGACCTGCATCAAATGAGCTTAATAGTTCCGCATCCAGGGCATTTCTCCGCTTTGAAGGAGATAATCGCGTATAAAGAAGCGAACGGCTTAAAAGAAGTGAAAGAGGTTTACATGGCAGGCTCTCCGGAAGTGATGGGAAGCGGGAGAGCGACGCTACATGCAGCGCTTATTGAAGAT
>JAFNKG010000082.1 GCA_017883965.1 Candidatus Methanophagales archaeon
ATGATATTGTTTATCACCGCCGAGGATAAGATGGAGGATGTACCTCGATCTATATTGACTTTCGGGATGAAGCCGCATAACGAGAAAAACTTTTATATTATGGCTACCTTTTACCGCTAACGAGTGATAGACGAAAGAATTTAAAGCACAAAGAGCGAACTTAACAACCTATTAACAGTTTTGCCCTTTCTTGACTTATCATGAAGGAGACATCATATGATTATATGCACGATAAACCGCAGGTATTTGGATACATTGAAGGGTGGCTTTCAGTTGTAATTAATGTATTTCTCTTTGGGTTTAAGTACTGGGCAGGTATTAAGTCCGATTCCGTAGCAATGATCGCCGATGCGTGGCATACAATGTCAGATTCGTTCACTTCAGTAATTATCTTAGTGAGTTTCTGGATAGCTTCCCGGCCAGCAGATAAACACCATCCCTTTGGACATGGAAGAGCAGAAGCTATCGGAGCTATAATTATCGGTACACTTCTCGCAATAGTAGGATTAACCTTTTTCAAAGAATCTATCCTTAGATTGCAAAACTATCAGGCAGCAAATTTCGCCACTTTAGCTATCGTTGTGTTTGGTATCTCAGTTATTTTAAAGGAAGCACTCGCACAATTTTCAATTTGGGCGGGTAAAAAGATACATTCTCAAGCGCTACTGGCAGATGGTTGGCATCACAGAAGTGACGCCATCGCTTCAGGATTAATTGTAATTGGGGCATTATCTGGAGTTTGGTGGATTGATGGTGTTATGGGTATATTCGTATCAGTACTAATCTTGTACGCTACGTATGAGATTTTAAAAGATGCGGTGAGTTCATTATTAGGAGAAAGACCCGAGCCTATAATTGAAGATAAAATAAAAAATTTAGTTACGAATATCGCTCCCGCTGCATCCTGTTTACATCATCTACATATGCACAGATATGGCGACCACGTTGAATTAACGCTTCATATTAAACTTCCCTATGAAATGAATTTGAAAGAAGCGCATGACTTAGCCACACGTGTAGAAGAAGCTATTAGGAAGGGAATGAAAGTTGAGCCAACAGTTCATATCGAACCTCGGAATGAAGCAGAAGAACTTAACTATCATCCATCTGAGTAGATAAAAAAAAGAAATAAAAGTAAAATCTTTTAGTGCGGGAAGTGCAATGTACTAATAAAGTTTCGATATAATTTGAGAGCGAAAAATGAGGGTTATCTTTTATACGGGCAAAGGCGGATCAGGTAAATCGGTCATTTCAAGTGCAACAGCCTTAAAACTATCTGAGATGGGTTACGAGACGCTGGTGATTTCGACAGATCCTGCTCACACCATTTCCGATGCGGTTGAAACACAGGTTCACCATACGCCAACCAAAATCGTGGAGAAGTTGTGGGCTATTCAAGTAGACCCTATAAGAGAATCTAGAGAGGCATACGGAGTTATACATGAATACATAGTTTCCTTGTTCAAGTCTAAAGGTGTAGATGAGGTGCTTGCATACGAAATAGCAGCATTACCGAACATGACCGAGTTTGTGTCATTGATAAAGGTGGTTGAGTTCGTGGAATCGAATAGCTACGATGTTCTCGTGCTAGACACCGTGCCTTCAGGGGAAGCGCTAAAAAACATATATCTACCTACTCTCCTCGGCTCCACTGCTACGAAACTCATCAAATTGATAGCACCACTTTTAGGTGTTGCTAAAGTAGTGGAACCGATAGTTGGTCTGCCAACACCGGGCAAGGATGTAATAAATCAAGATATCAAGCTATTGGAGATTCTCAGAAGACTTAAAGATATAATAGTTGACCGGAAAGTCACAAGTTTACGCTTGATTGCAAATCCCGAGGCATTCAGCATACAGAACTTGAAAAGAACGTACCTCCTTGCAAATCTCTACGATATAAATGTTGACCTTACAATAATGAACAAGGTGATACCCGAAGGGGTGAGTGATGCGTATTTTAGGGAGTGGAAGAATGCGCAGGAGAAATATTTGGTGGAAGCAGAAGCGGCATTCTATCCACTGCCAATGAAAAAGCTCAGGCTCTTTCACTCTGAAGTTAAGGGTTTGAAGCTCCTATCCGAGCTTGGAGAAGAATTGTTCGGTGATGAGAATCCTGCTAATATCTACTTCGAGGGTAAGGCGATTAAAGTGAGGGATTTAGATCAAGGTTTAGAAGTGGTCGTTCCGCTTCCTTCTGCAAGCAAATACAAGGACGTATGTGAGGTGGAAAGAGTGGGTGAAGACCTGTCAGTAGTTATTTCGACGGATATAGGAGAAGTTAGAAACTTCATCCCCCTCCCAGCAATCGCACACCTGATGAAGCTGGATAAGGCAAAACTTTTAAATGGTGAACTTCATATATATTTTATTGATGAGAGATGGAAGAAGGAAAAGTGACGAATGAGGAAGAAGATTTAGTAAAGGCGATAAAGGTTCTAGCTGGGACAACTTCTATCCCCTTAAAGGTGGCTGCGGACATAGCGGAAGAGATAGCTGAATCCCTTGAGACCTACATCCCACGACCATCGAAGCTCGCTTCGAATCTTATAGATATGCGGATAAGCACATTGAAAACAATAAATAAGGTTGTAGAGAAAGAAATAGACTTGTTGGAGAAGTATAGAGGAGAACTCGAAGGTAAGGAAGAGAAGAAGGAAAAAGTCAAGGTGGAGTAATGCAAAAGATAAAGCGCACATTGAAAAAAGTCAAACGGTGTAGCTAAACGGGTAATAGTGGGATTGTTGATGCCGAGCTTGGTGGTAACAAGCGCAGCAGAAAAAAGAGCTTGAAGGTATGAGTTATGCTGATGAAAAAGTGTTGTTTTCTGATGTAATAATAGCTACAAAAGGGATTGGGAAAACGAGGCTGACTTTGCTATTGTGATAACAACAATTATTGAGGGCAGAGGTAAGAAACTTTTTATGCAAATGCGAAATTTTATATCACTCTATATGTTAGGTATAATAAAGTTGAAGTGATAAAAAAGCATGTTTGAATGTACCAGGCGTGTTTTCAGAATCACCCATGTGGTGCTGAAGTACCACCTCATCTCTTCCCTCATGGGTTTCTACCGAAGTTTTTCCAAAGGAGGACTCCCAAGTGAACCTCTCTGTGCGCCTCCCGAAGGGTGGGAGAAGGAAGGCGAACACCTGAGGATGGCGCTGACAGAACTCGGACCCACATTCATAAAACTCGGCCAGTTGTTGAGCAAGCGCCCTGACATCGTGCCTCCTCCAATCCTCTCAGAGCTTCAAACGTTGCAGGGAAGGGTTGCACCTTTGCCGTTCGAGCAGATAAACCGGTCGGTGGTCTTTCCTTACAGGAGCATCTCCGAAACGGGGGAAAGCTCTTACACCTGCAGAAGGTTGGAGGATGTATTCGATAATATCGAGCTGTTAGCAAGCGCCTCGATAGCCCAGGTTTATCGTGCGAAACTGAATGAAAAGGACGTAGCAGTGAAGGTGTTAAAGCCCGATATCGAGCGTGTGATTGAGGCCGACCTGAAACTGCTGCGGTTGCTGTTTCCCTTAGGTTCAAAACTCCTGCTTATCAAAGGTTTCGATGCGCACGTCCTCGTTGATGAGCTCTCCATCATGCTGGGGAACGAACTCGACCTGAGACTCGAGGCACTGCACATTGAGTGCTTTAGACGAAACTTCAAGGACTTGGGGGAAGTGGTGATTCCCCGTGTATACTGGGAGTATACCACCGATAGAGTTCTCGTGATGGACTATTTAGAGGGTAAGATAGTATCTTCGCACCTCTCACTCGATGAGGAGCAAGCGAGATATTACGCCAACCTCATTACAAAGAGCTTTCTGAAGATGGTTTACATAGATGGATTCTATCATGCAGACCCTCATAGCGGTAACATCCTCATGCTCGAAGAAGGCAAGATAGCCTTCTTGGACTTTGGGGCGGTGGGGAGACTTAGAGAGGAGCTAAAGCTCGATGCCCTTGAGGTGTTCTATGCCTTTTACAAAGGTGACGTGAATAAAGCGCTCAAGAGTTTCATGAAGCTCGCAGGAGTAACAGAGAAAGACATTGACATTGATGCGTTATACGCTGACATGGATGAGCTGATTGAGAAGTTTCAGATAGGGCGCTACGAGAAGGGGCAAGGGGACAATCTTGCGAGGCTTGCCCTCAAGTATGGTCTTCCTATGTCGCGTTCGTTCGTGGCGCTTGAGAGAGCGATACTGCTCGTTGAGGGTGTGTGCAATGAGCTGTATCCCTACTTTGACATAAAAGAGGCAATGTCGGAGCTGTTTAGTGTGGAGGAACAGACCAAGGCAGAAATTAAACGCGGTTTTAAGAGACTCAAAGAAACTTCACTGAAGCTTCTCCGTAGCCTTCCCGAGATCGTAGATAGGTACATTGAGGGCGGCCCGAAGTTCACACCGGAGAAGAAGGAGCGGCCTTATGAGTCGAAAGCACCTTATATCATCGCTGCCATCATTGCCAGTATTGGGCTGCTTTTTCCTCTCTGCTCGTCACTTGGCGTGTTCAAGTTGCCTGTCCAGTTCATGCTGTATGTGCCTCTGACTGCTCTGGTTCTGGCAGCCCTTGTCACCATCGTTGCCTCCCGTAAATGAGTCCGTAGGAGATGGGACGGTTCGCAAAGCTTCATAATCAGTTCAAAACATGTACGAATGCTCTATTTAAGGATTATCCTTAGAATATGAGGAACATAGAGATTATACCTTATATGTAATAAACGGTAATCAATATATATCCCTATGGGAAATGATTACCGAAAAATCGTACTTTAACGAAGAAATAGAAACAATGGAGCGGGGAGACCTCGACGTACTCGTCGATGAGCGTATACACTATACAGTCAACTACGCTAACGAACACTCTCCTTTCTACCGGAAGTGGTTTCGTGAGCACGGCATAAAGGCGGCTGAAGTCCGCTCCCACGAGGACCTGCTGGAACTGCCCATAATATCTGGTCGAACGATCCGGGAGAACCAACCCCCTGAGACCCCAGACTTTGAGTTCAAGAGTGTCAACTGGAAAGATGTCTACACACTTCACGAGACGAGCGGGACAAGTGGAACTCCAAAAGCCTTCTTTCTCACATGGGACGACTGGCAGCGATACGCTGAGAAGTACGCGAGGATTTTCACGTCACAAGGCTTCGGGTCCGGCGACCGGGTGGTGGTTTGCGCCTCCTACGGGATGAATGTGGGCGCCAACACGATGACCCTCGCCGCGCAGGAGATAGGCATGACGATCATCCCCGAGGGCAAGTGCACCTTCCCTGTTCGCATCATAAAACACTACAAGCCAACGGGAATAGTCGGAAGCGTCTTCAAACTCCTGCACCTTGCCCGGCGAATGACCGCGGAGGACATCTCACCGTCAGAGTCGAGCGTTGAGCGTCTTGTAGTCGGAGGAGAGAGCTTTGCCGAGGAGTCACGGATGTACCTTGCCGAACTATGGGGGTGTGACGCGTACAATACCTACGGTAGCACAGAGGGGACTATGTGCGGTGAGTGCACCAACATGAGCGGTCTCCACGTACCCGAAGACCTGGTACATCTGGACGTTTACGATCCGAATATGGGTGGTTTCGTGCGCGACGGTGAATGCGGAAGGATAGTGCTCACGACACTCCTACCCGTGGGCGGGAAGTGCGGAACCCTCCTCCTCAACTACGACACGGACGATACGACCGTCGTCATTTCTCGGGACCGGTGTGCATGCGGTCGGACACACCTGAAGATCATGAACCCGCAGCGCGAATCCGAGACATTCTGGGTCGCAGAGACGCCCTTCAATCGCGTGGACGTGGAGCGGGGAGTATTCCAGCGTGAGAATATGGAGTACCTGACCGGCGAGTACGAGGCATTCCTCTATGGGGGAGACGATGAAGGCGAGACGACGATGAGGGTAAGCGTGGAATGTCTCGATCCGGAAAAGTGTGGCCAGAGTGTGGTCGAAGAGAACTTTCTCAATGCCTTCTTCCTGTATAAGCCGCGTCTTGCCCAGACGTATGCCGAGAATATATTCAAGATCATTTTCAACTTTACCGGTCCCGAAGGCCTGGAACTTTACCGTGTCAAGGGCCGACCGAAGCGTTTAGTGGATCGCAGATAGGGACTGTGCGGGACTACGGAGAGTGAAAAGGATATGAAAAAAAGGCTGATCAGGGCTGACGAGTGTAACCCTTGCCACTTTTGGTCTTTAAAGGTTTATGGTACCATAACGCCATTTGGTAAGATTTTGCGAGCATGTGCCAGACGACCGTCAATATTTAACTCCTTTGCTGTTTTAAATCTCTTTATGTCCCCTATTTCTGCGAGTATTAAAAGAGCTGCCCTCTTGCGGAATCAAGAAGAGGTTATGAAAATAGGAGAAAAGGGTTTTAGGGTAGTGTATCTGACAGAGCCTTTGAACGAGGAGGATGTTCATGAATTAGAAAATGCTTTTCACCGCTTAATCGCTCAACTCCCTTTCTCCCTAACAAAGGAGATAAAAAGTAGATTAGGGAAGATAGAGTGGATATTAAGAAAAGAAGAAAACCTTAAGGACGTTGCCGATGAGATAAAGAGATATAAGGAGACCATTAGAGGCGATGATACACGATTGACCATAGGGGAGAGGATAGCAATGCTGGAAAGGTTAGAGAAATGGAGAACAACCATACATAAAAGAGTGAGATTATAGTGGACAGAAGATATTTGGGAATATGGACGTGATCAGGGCTAATTATGAAAAATGGCTTAGGAGCATAAAACCAGAGGATACACCTGATGAGTTATACAGAAAGGCGGAAGAGAAGGCAAGACTCATGGATTACATGGCAAAAGATGTCTCTCTTTTATCTAAGGACCTAAAAGAGTTTGAAAAGGAGGAATTCTTCTCGTATAGTGGTTTATATCTGTCTGCGTTGAGCAATAGCGCAAAAGAAAGTGAGATAGTCTTTCACTTACAGGATATCGGGAAGAAAATCAATTTTTTTGGGATATAAGAACAAGAAAGTGCTGGTAGTAGAAGGAGATATAGGCAATCTGGGGGGTTATAAGTTGGAAGGAGGGGCGATGATAGTTAAGGGAAGTGCAGCGGGGAGTGTAGGCAAACATATGCGAGGAGGGGTGATTTTGATAAAAGGAAACGCCGGGTATTGGGTAGGAGAAGGCATGACTGGCGGAAAGATAACCATAAAGGGCAATGTGGGGGATATAATTGGCTTAGGAATGGAAAACGGGGAAATATTCGTGCATGGTGACGCAGGAAATTACGTTGGACGATATATGAAAGGAGGGGGAATAGCAATCACGGGGGATGTTGAGCATTGGCTTGGACAATATATGAGCGGAGGCGAAATTTTGGTGAAGGGAAACGCAAGAAATGGAGTCGGCAATTTGATGAGAGGAGGGAGAATAGTAATAGAAGGTGATGCGGGGGAGTTAGTTGGTTGGAACATGGAATCAGGCGAGATATGGGTTAAAGGCGCGATAAAAAGCATTTGCGATATTAGGGGAGGAAAAATCCTTCAGTTTTTTCATATAGGGGTGTATTGAAATCTACGCCCTACAATCCTGTACTATTTCTTCCGAGTTATCCATCACAAAATTTTTTATGACTTCCAGCTCTTGACAGGACTCAAATCGGTCTTCAGTCCTTTTTATTATCTCCTCAACGGTTAGCGCAGGTGCCATTCTTATATAATCCAAAACGTAATGTAAATACCACGCCTTTACGTATTCGCTCCCTTTTTGTCGCCGCGAAAATACTACCTGAAGATACTTAGGAATTTTCATTATCCGTCTAAAATCGTGAACCTTCACTAATTCAATGATTATTTCCCCTCCTTCGCGCTCACAGAACTCCATAAACTCCTGACATTTTTCGGGAAAGTCACTCAGATGATTTACAAAGTTCGATATTTCGCTGGGTAGCCCCATCCTCTCCGCCCATTTATCATGAATTTCCCACTTTGGCATATCCTATGTAATTACTCAATACCTTGTGGACTTATAAATCCTAAATACGAACTCCTAAATCCTAAACAATACCAATAGTACCATATGACACCTAGTTACCCTTACCGTCTATATTCACCTCCTTTCTATTTAAATGAATACTTT
>JAFNKG010000014.1 GCA_017883965.1 Candidatus Methanophagales archaeon
CTTTCTCCTATTACCACATCGCCGCCTATTCTCAACGTGGAACCCGTCACGAGAGGAACGCCAGCCGCATCTGATACCGCAGAAATCCCCGCAACGTGGTCGAATATCTTCGCAACATCGCCATCATCCGCCACGTGAATGTCCGAGAATAGCGCAACTGGTGTAGCGCCCATTACGTACACGTCACGAAGAGCCGCTCTTGCCACATGAAAACCAGCAAGAAAAGGGAAATCGCTCAGTCTCGAATGCATTCCATCCACAGTTACCACGATAAACTTTTCTTTATCGCCGTCCAGAAAACGCACCACTCCCGAATCACTCAGGGTTGATGAGTCAACCACGGCCTTTGTTGGACCTATTATCTCCCCTATTTTCTCATGAACATAAAAATCACCGGATCCTCTCGACCCGACACCCAACTCGCCCATTCTTACGTCCGATTTTATTTCAGTGAAAATACCCGATTCGTCTTTTAAATCAATCGTTCTCTTCGCTTCCTCCAGAATTGCCCTCGAAATCGCTTCAGCCTCTTCCTTTCCTATACGATTGCGCTTTATCTCTGCTATGCGACGCTGCATTTCAAGAATGATTTGCTCTTCTTTTTCACCCGCTCTTAACTTCCTCTTTGCAAATCCCTCAAGGTCCATTTTTCACACGCCTCTGCGCAAGAAGTTATATATTTTAATAGAGTGAAGTAAAATGATATATTGCTATGGGAGAGGAAGGAGAAGAAAGAGAAGCGGATGAGATAGAAGAAGAGAGAGCTGAGGATTTGCTTATAATCGCGGGGGAATATCTTGCGGAAGAGAAATATGAAGAAGCAATAGAAGTTTACAAAGAGATAGTAAAGAAGAATCCAATTCGTCCTACGCTGGCTAAGGCTTGTAACGATTGTGGAGTTGCTTATGCAAGTTTAGAGCAGTATGAAATGGCGATTGGATTCTTCAACGCAGCACTGAATCTCAAGGATTATCTATTAGACGAAGGTATATCGGCTTGTTATAATCTTGGGCTGGTTTACAAAACTATGGGCGATGCGGAGAAATCCGAGCAGTATTTCAAGCGTGCGGAGATGATAAAGCGGGAATATAAACGCAGGATTGAAGAGGCACAGGGTATATTCTCTTCTGATGTGCCTTGAAGTTCTGGCTTTGATAGCTCTAAAAATTCCAAATTACACTACAATACATACACAAACTCGCTGAAGCGAGAAATACAAATATTTTTTATTTATGGAGGGCAAGAAGAAGAAAAGGAGTGGAAAAAAATGGAGAAAATAACCGTAAGTTTGATAAAAGCGGATATTGGTGGATTTCCAGGGCATTCGACTGTGCACCCGAAGTTAAAGGATAAGGCGAGGGAGC
Source organism: Candidatus Methanophagales archaeon (assembly GCA_017883965.1). Lineage (GTDB taxonomy): Archaea > Halobacteriota > Syntropharchaeia > Alkanophagales > Methanospirareceae > JAFNKG01. Next base: position 1,365 of record JAFNKG010000014.1, read on the forward strand.
AGATGGAGAAGGCGAAAAAAGAAGGATTGCTCGTGGACTATCATGTCTTGAATGCTGGCGACGACCTGCAGTTGCTGATGAGTCACCGGAAAGGTGTAGATGCAGAAGAGATACATGGATTGGCGTGGGAAACGTTTGAAGAGGCGACGAAAGTGGCGAAGGAGCTCAAGTTGCACGGTGCAGGACAGGATTTGCTGGTGGATGCGTTCAGCGGGAACATAAGGGGTATGGGACCGGGGATAGCGGAGATGGAAATCACGGAGCGCGGGTCAGAGCCGTTAGTTGCATTTATGATGGACAAAACGGAGCCCGGTGCGTTTAATTACGCGATATTCAAGATATTCGCAGACCCGTTCAATACCGCGGGGCTTGTCATAGACCCCACGATGCACGATGGATTCGTGTTTGAAGTATGGGACATAAAAGAGAAGACGAGAGTATTTTTGCGATGCCCAGAAGAGCTGTATGCTTTGCTCGCTTTAATAGGAGCGAAGAGCAAGTACGTGATAAAGAGGGTGTATCCGAAAGATACGAGTCCAATACCAAAGGAAGAGCCGGTGGCGGCGATAAGCACGGAGAAGTTGTTCTTTACCGCTGGTAAATACGTGGGCAAGGACGACCCTGTCGCATTGGTTCGGTCACAGGGTGGATTGCCGGCGCTGGGTGAGGTTTTAGAGCCTTTTTCACTACCCTATCTCGTCAGTGGCTGGATGCGAGGTTCGCATAATGGACCTATAATGCCCGTTCCTTTCAGATATTCGCAATGCACGCGGTTTGACGGACCGCCACGGGTTATCGCTGCGGGTTTCCAGATAAGTCATGGCAGTTTAGTGGGAACTGCGGATTTGTTTGATGACCCTGCCTTTGACCTCGCGAGGAGGAAGGCACAGGAGATAGCCGACTACATGAGGGCACATGGACCTTTCGAGCCGCATAGACTGCCTGTGGAGGAAATGGAATATACAACACTGCCTGATGTATTGAAGAAGCTTGAGGGAAGGTTTGAAGAGGTGGAATAAATCTTCTTTTTTGATTTTTTATTTTTATTGAATTTTGAAAAATGGAAATAGAAGACACCTACTGTGAGGCATTCGATGGGTTATTTGTAAGAATATGCATAACAGCGAGAGATGAGAAGAGATTGAAGCGAGCGGTTTACGGCGCCACTGCATTGCCTTCCACTGTCTTTGGTGAATCAGAGGGTGGTGTAGAGAAGTGGTTGAAGGAGCACGAAACGCCTGACGGCAGGAAAGGAGCGCTGGTTCAACTATGGGTGAATTATGATAAAGGCGCGGCAAAGAAGCTTGAATACGAAATATCGAAACGAATACGGCAGGGTATACTGGTAGTGCCTACGACATCGGTCTTCAATGCGCTTCCCGATGGAAAAATTGATACCATGAATAGAATAGGGCATTGCGGCGATGGATACGAGACAATTGAGCAAAGGTTTGGAAGAGAAGTAATAGTGGTACCGATAATGATGGGTGAATTCCTCGTGGAACACTATTTAGGCTATAATAAGGGAGTGATGGGTGGAAACGTATGGTTCTTTTGCGAAAGTTTAGAGGCAGCGTTAGAAGCGGGTGAAAAGGCAATCGCATCAATAGAAAAAATAGAAGGCGCTATTACTCCTTTTGATATTTGCTCTGCCGGCTCTAAACCGGAAACGAAATATCCTGAGATAGGTCCCACGACTAATCACCCTTATTGCCCCTCGTTAAAGCAGAAAATAAGCGCGTCAAAAGTCCCGGAAGGTGTAAATTTCATTCCCGAAGTTGTTATAAATGGTGTCTCTCTTGATTCGGTGAGAGAAGCGATGAAAGCGGCGATAGATAGCGTGAGAGATGTCGAAGGACTGGTGAAAATATCAGCGGGAAATTACGGTGGTAAATTGGGGAGATATAAGGTTTTTTTGAAGGCGATGGTGGAATGAGCTACAACCACACCACGCTGCTTTGAAAAGCGGCGCATCCTTGGCAGTTGTTTTGGCTTTGTGCTCTTTATCCCTAATCTTCCAGTAAAAATTGAATTTCATTCACAACCTTTATAAAAAGGTATCTTCAAATGTTCAAAGGCGAAGGGTGAAGGTAAAGGCAAAAGCGAAAAGATGAGAAGAAAAAGGAAGACGAATCCGAGGATTGACAAGCTAATAGAAGATTTAAAGAGGATTGCAAGAGAGAGCAGCGCACCTATATGGAAGGATATAGCGAAGCGATTGGAGAAGCCACGAAAGAATTATGCAGAGGTAAACCTGAGCAAGATAAATAGATATTCAGATGCGAATGATATGATATTGGTGCCGGGGAAGGTACTGAGCGCTGGAGCGATTGATAAGCCAGTCACCGTTGCTGCGTTGGGGTTCAGTAAAAAGGCGTATGAGAAAATCAGCGAGCACGGGAAGTGTGTGAGCATTGAGGAACTGATGGAAAATAACCCGAAAGGGTCAGGTGTGAAGATTATCGTTTAATAATCAAACCTTTTAGAAAAAGGTTTGATCCAAAAAACAAAATAAGTTTTATCAAAAAAACAGAGGCGATGGGTGAGGAAATGGAAATAATAGATGGCGAAGGTCTCATTCTGGGAAGATTGGCGAGTGAAGTGGCGAAGAAGCTGCTGAAAGAGAAAGATAAGGAAATCGCAATCGTTAATGCTGAACGAGTGATAATAAGTGGTGCTAAAGAGAGAATATATAAGGATTACAAAGAAAGGAAGGACAGGGGGTCGAGAGAGAAAGGACCCTTCTTCCCTAAAATGCCCGATAGAATTGTGAAGAGGACAATAAGGGGGATGCTTCCCTATAAGCAGGCAAGGGGAAGAGAAGCTCTTTCTCGTTTGAAGGTCTATCTTGGCATACCGGAAGAATATGAAAAGAGTGAGAGGAAAAAGGTGGAATATGCAAAGGCAGAAAGATTATCTCGTAAGTATGTAACCTTAGGGGAGGTGAGTGAGAAGTTAGGATGGGTACCAAAGCAAAGGTAAAGAAAATAGTGAATCAGGTGGGTAAGAGGAAGACGGCAATTGCACGAGTAACCATAAAAGAGGGTAAGGGTCTCGTGAGGATAAACAAGAAACCGCTGGAAATAATAGAGCCAGAAGTGGTAAGGGCAAAGATAGCGGAACCATTGTTTATCGCTTCTCAGCTTCCTGACGTGGATATTGATAGCATTGATGCGGAGGTAAATGTGCGCGGTGGCGGTTTCATGGGGCAAGCAGAAGCAGCACGAACTGCTATTGCTCGTGGATTAGTGGATTGGACAGGGGATGAAGAACTAAAGCAGTCTTATCTGAGATATGATAGAAGCTTGTTGGTTAGTGACATGAGGAAGAAGGAGCCAAAGAAGTTTGGTGCAAAAGGTGCAAGAGCGAAGCGGCAAAAGTCTTATCGGTGAATCCGTGGTGTGAAGTCTAATGATTCCCGTCAGGTGTTATACATGCGGAAAAGTAATATCCGATGTCTGGGAGGAGTATAGGGAGAGGATAAAGCACGAGGAACCGGGGAAGGTGCTGGACGGCCTGGGAATAACCAGATATTGCTGTCGAAGAATGCTTTTAACGCACGCAGAGCTGATAGACGAGATAGCACCGTATGGATAAGAGTGGAGATAAAGGGGGTTGTAGGGTAGCTTGGTCTATCCTTCGGCGTTCGGGACGCCGAGACCTGAGTTCAAATCTCAGCAACCCCATTTTCTCATTCAAATCAAATCAAGGAAAGGTTGATCTTCTTGGAAGAAGAAAGAGATAAATACACGAAATACGAAAAAGCACGTATCATAGGAGCAAGAGCACTGCAGATAGCCATGGGTGCACCAGTGCTCATAGAAACAGAAGAAATAGACCCCATAGAGATGGCTATCGAGGAATTTGAGAAAGGAGTTATCCCGATAACAGCGAAAAGGGAGAGATAAATAACTTGTATTTGTTTAACTGCCAAGTTTCAAGATGCAAGATACAGGATTATGATTTATGACCAGATTCCACAGCTTTAATGAAATTGTGGATTTTTCGTCCTAATTCTTCATATCTCAGGATAAAGCTATCAAAAATATCGTTATCATTGAGTGCCTCTGTCTCATACAAAATTTTAAGATGCTCTTTTGTTTCATCGCATGATGCCAAAGCAAATGTAAGAAATCGGATAAAATCATTTTTGTATCGGCGGCGACCAAATCCCTCAACGATATTCACAGGAATTGCCTTAGCAGATCTCCTCAGTTGGCTCCCTTCTTCGTATAACTCGAATTTCGGCAAGCTAAGGCTTACCTTATGAATTTCAATTGCCAAATCATGACTTAACTGATATATTTCCAAATCCTTATATGTCTGAAATGCCCTCATCCTCCTGTATCTTGCATCATGCATCTTGTATCATGCATCTTCATCGACTATACAAATACTTTTATTCTTATCGTTGCTGCCACTTCTCTTTTGTCCTCTTCCTGATTACCTGACCTATTCTCATCATCTCTTCTGGTGGTAATGGCTCAGGAACTGAAGTCTGCGTGTTAGTGTAGATTCCCAGAGCTAACTCCCGGAACAAATCGGCAATATCGCTATTGGGGTCATATTCAATCACGGTATTACCCTCAATCTCTGATTCTGCGACCTGATGTGCGTTAGGGACATGTCCAATAACTTGCGACATGACTTTTTCTGCGAAGTCGTGAACGACTGCTTCGTCGTCAAGCATGCCTCTGACATTATAGACAATACCACCTAATGGAGACCCCCCTTTGGTTGCGAACTCGCTGATACCTTTGCAAATGTTGTTTGCAGCGTAAAGAGCAAGATAATCCGCTGATGTTACAATATAGACCTCATCTGCCAAACCTCTCCGCAGGGGCATCGCAAAACCACCACATACTACGTCTCCCGGCACGTCATATATCACCACGTCCGGCATTAGTTCTTCGAAGGCATTCAGCCTCTTAAGCAAATCTATCGCAACGATGACGCCTCTACCAGCGCATCCAACACCCGGTCTTGGACCTCCACACTCTGCACAGTAAACACCCCTGTAACCTTTGTAGAGGACTTCATCAAGCTCGATTTTATTTCCTTCTACCAGCCCTTCAAGACCCAACTGCTCTATACCTTTATCGCGTGATACATCGAGAATGGTCGGTATCTGTACCTCGCCTGTCAGATTTCTGGTGCAATCTGACTTGGGGTCACAGCCAATCATCATCACCGATAGTCCATGTTCAGCCAATGCAGCCACAATGTTTGACCCTATCGTTGATTTTCCAATTCCGCCTTTGCCATAAAACGCTATTTGTCTCATATAGACTAAAGGGTTCTTGATATTTTTGTCTCTTAGATATTTCAGGTCTCTTACCAACAACAAATAATATGTTGTGAAACTTTATTAAGCATTAGCTCGAGCTTAATTCACTTCAACGCTTCTAAAAAAGTACGTGCTTAAACATATCATAAAGGCACAAAAACATACTAAAACGAACAGGTCCAGGGTTAGAGAGAAATGCGCCATCCCAATTAGACTGTACCGCAGTCCATCAACACCGTATGTTAACGGATTGATGTAGGTCAAATATTTTAGCCAGAGCGGCAATTGCTCTAATGGAAATAATGCGGAGGATAAGATAAAAATAGGAAACGTGAATAGACTCACTATTAAATGAAAACCCTGCATGTCATTTATTATTGATGCGAATATCAGTCCCAAACAAACAAATGAAGTAGCAATTAGAATCATGCAGATTACAGAGGATAATAATCCTAAAACTCCTGTTATCTTGAATCCAATCCCCACCGCGATTAGCAATATTAGAAATCCTTGTAGTAGTGCCGTTGTCATCCCCCCCAGTGTTTTGCCTAAGGCAATAGAGACCCTGCTAACTGGTGTAACCATTATTTCTTTCAAGAATCCAAACTGTCTATCCCAGATAACGGACATCCCACTCGTAATTGAATTGAAAAGCAAAACCATTCCAATAATGCCCGGTGCAAGAAAAGCGATATAATCGATTCCTGGTGGCATGTCGGAGAATTTAAAAGCAGCGTTAAAGCCCATCCCTAAAAAGACAAGAAAAAAGAGCGGCATCGCCAATGAACCAATGAGTCTGCTTCTTGCCCTGAAAAACCTCTTCATTTCCCTGAGCCAGATGGTATAGATTGCAGTAAAATCAATTAATTTCATCTTTTTCCTCCCATTCTCATACTTGCTTTTGCTTTCATTCTATTTTGCTCTTTTGCACTTGCCTCTTGCTCTCTGATCGTTCTTCCGGTGAAATGTAAGAAGACATCTTCTAAAGTCGGTTTGCGCAAACTAACAGAGTGAACAAAAACGCCATCTTCATGGGCAAGATGCATTATCCGCGGTATCATCTTTTCACCATTTTCCACACTCAAAAATAAAAAATCATCATGCAATTTCATTTCTTTTATGAACTCAAATTTTGATAACATATCTGAAAAGTTTCCACCATCAGAAACCCGTAAAGATATTATATCCTCACCAATAGCGTTTTTCAGGTTGTTTGGCTTATCTAATGCGATTATTTTGCCATGATCAATGATTGCAACTCTGTCACAAAGATAATCCGCCTCCTCCATGTAGTGAGTGGTTAAAACAACCGTTACCTTTTCTTCTTTGTTTAATCTTTTGACATACGCCCAAACGCGCCGCCGTGTCTGAGCATCTAAACCAAGAGTTGGCTCATCTAAAAAAAGAACCTTGGGATAGTGCATTAGTCCGCGAGCAATTTCTAATCTTCGCTGCATTCCGCCTGAATAAAATTTAACGAAAACTTTTGCTCTATCGTTTAGCTCAACCAAATCAAAGACTTCATTGATTCTCCTTTCTCGCTCCTCTCTGTTTAGACCATACATTCTGGCATGAAAATCCAGATTCTCTCTACCCGTTAATTCCGTGTCCACACTGGGGTCTTGAAAAACGATGCCAATAGACCTTCTCACTGCATCCTGTTCCTTTAGAATATTGTGGTGCCATACTTCTGCAAAACCAGAGGTGGGTTGAAGTAAAGTAGCCAGCGTTTTGATTATTGTCGTTTTACCCGCTCCATTCGGACCAAGTAAACCAAATATTTCGCCCTTTTCAATGTTAAGATTGATATTACTAACCGCTGTAAAATCACCAAACTTCTTGCTAAGTTCCTCGATTTCTATTGCATATTCCATTTGCTTTCGCATGTTCCCTTCCCATTTTGTTTTACGGGTCTTATAGGCACGATGTACGGTCTTCCGTTGTTATTGTTCACCTCAGCTTCCACACCGTAAACCCATTTTATATTATCCGGCGTAAGGACAGAAACCGGGTTGCCTGCGGCAAAAATCTTACCGCTATTCATCATTAGTATCCTATCGGCGTATCTTGAAGCTAAGTTAAGGTCGTGGATAGCCATTATAGCCGAGATCCCCTTTTCTATCACGATGTTTTTTATGATGCCCATTACTTCAAGCTGGTGTCTGATGTCGAGGTTGGAGGTAGGCTCATCGAGCAAAAGGACATCAGGCTCTTGTGTGAGTGCGCGTGCAATGAACACCTTCTGCTGCTGACCGCCGCTGAGTTCATTAATGTCACGCATGGCGAGTTCTTCGATGTTCAGCATCTGTAGAGTCTCTAAAGTCTTTTCAGTGTCTTTTTCACTGCTTCGCCAGTCGAGATGAGGACGTCTGCCCATGAGAACAGTATCGAAGACCGTAGCAGGGAAGACCTGGGAAGTACTTTGCGGGATATACCCCATTTTTTTGGCAAGTTCCATTAGACGCATATCTTTTATATCCCGCTCATCCAGTAGTATGAGTCCGCGCTGAGGCTTTAAAATCCGGTCTATACATCTGATCAACGTAGATTTCCCAGCTCCATTTGGACCAACAACGCCTAACATCTCCGATTCAGCAAGCTCTATGCATACCTCCTTGAGTACCGACACGCTTGCATAGCTGAACTCCACATCTTTTACTTTTAGTTTCGCCATTTATCTTATTTCACCTCACCAATACTCTTTTCTTCTTCTTATTAACAAGAAGAATAAAAACGGACCTCCTGTCAGGGCTGTAACAACTCCTACGGGGAGGATTACGGGTGCCATGATTGTTCTTGCTACAATATCACAGGCGAGTAAAAAAGCGCCGCCGAAAAGACCCGATGCAGGAATTAAAAACCTGTTATCCCCTCCGATAATTATTCTGCATATATGCGGGACAACCAATCCTACAAATCCAATGGTTCCGGTGAAGCATACGATGGCTGCGGTTAGCAAGGACGCAAGTATCAATACAAATATTCTGGTTCGCTCGACATTTACGCCGAGGCTTTTCGCAGTCTCATCTCCAGCACCCATTACATTGACATCCCACGACTTCCATATAAGCGGGATAACGCAGCCTATAAGCACGGCAGGCACCGGGCCTGGAAGGGGTATAGAAACTTGACCTAGATTTACGTGGAAGACAATCTCATCCCATGATGTTTTTCCAAGACTGCCAACCATCCAGAAGTATGCTGCTTTTACCGCTTCTGATTCGGAAAAATAATTTATTAAGTGTGTCAGCGCAGAAAAGATATACATCATCGCAATACCAGCGAGAATCATTGTCTCGGGTGTCGCTCTTTTGTAGCGTGTCAATCCGAGGATAATAAAAGTTGGAATCAAAGAGAAGACAAATGCATTTCCTATTATGAGATACTTCCCAGCGACAAAACCTGCACCTAAACAAATGGCGATAACAGCACCAAATCCCGCACTGGATGCGATTCCCAACGTAAATGGACTTGCAAGTGGATTTCTTAAAATCCCTTGCATCATCGCGCCTGCAATTGCAAGCCCTGTGCCAGCTAAGATCCCCATTATGATGCGTGGTAATCTCAAGTTCCAGACGACAATCTCTTTGGTCGTTTCGGGATTTTTAAATAGACCATGCCAGATTATTGAATATACCTCAGTGACTGTGATAGGATAAGAGCCAAGCGTTGCGGATACGCCTGCGATAATAAAAATTAAGACGAGGGTAGAGAAAATAAATAGAATTTTTCTTCCGATAAACTTTTTGTATTGCTCTTTTATTTCCGCTCTCTTAGTTCTCGTTCCAGATATGGTCTCAGTGCTCGATGCCATTTTCATCCCAAAACAGCCTGTAAATCATTCGATAAGCTTCGCTCTCGCTCCTGAATCACAACATCCCGCACTGCCTGCGATGTTAAATCAGCGACGGGATAATATTTTCCCCCTGAATAGCTCGCTATATCTCTGCAATATCCAAGCTGCATTTGTATGAATGATTTATTAACTGCCTCGGTATCAATCACAATCACATGTATGCCCTTAGCACGTGCCTGCTCAGCGAGCGCTAACAACTCCACTTTAATATCTTTATTTGAAGATGAAACATTTGCACGACCGTCAGAGATTAACAGCAGGATAGGTATCGCTCCTTCATCCCTCTGCTTTTCATTCATCAGAAGATTTAATCCTCTTTCCAGACCTGCTGATAGAGGTGTTCTTCCGCCAGTAGGGAGTTCCTTCAAGCTTTTATATGCTAAATCTACGCTTGAACATAGAGGAAGCAAAACATCTGCCTGGTTACCTCTAAACGCAACCATTCCAACCTTGTCTCTTTGTTGATACGAATCCAGTAATAAAGAGAGGACAGCACCTTTCGCACTCTCCATTCTTCGATTCGCACCCATTGAACCAGAGGCATCCACAACAAACATCGTTGCTGTTGACAGTTTTCCTACACGAATCTTCTCTCGAATATCCTGAGTTGTTATAACAACAGCTAAATCAGAATCAGCCCTTCGCTCTTTCTGGTAAGGTGCCGCAGCACGTATCGTAGCATCAAGTGCAACGTCCTTTATTTCTCCTTTCGGGAATCCATAGCGCACATACTTCCCGTTATTGCGAAGAGAGAGCGTGGGTATTCTTCTTCCAGAGATTTTCCTGCGATATATCCTGTCTTTCTTTTCTTTTTGTCTTACTACTTTTGTATCAATCGGATCGCCGATGTCAAAAACAAACTCCTTCTGTGGTTCTTTTTCGTTCTTAATATCATTGTTGTTAGCATCTTCACTTTCTGGATTTGTGGGAGTGTGTTGATGTTCGTGTTCTTTCCTTTGCTGTTGATCATTCTCTTGTTTCTCACCTTTATGCTGCTCTTTTGTGTCTGACATCATATCATCGAGTTTTTCAGTATCCAAACTTGGCGGCTCAAAAGGCTTTCTGCGCATTCTGTGCGGAAGTGCTAATTCCATCGCCTCTTTTATGTCCTCAAAAGTGACTTTTTTTCTGCTATCAAGTGCAGCAATCGTTTTTGCCGCTCTGGTTATAACGATTTCAGCTCTGTGTGTCCTGACGCCGAGTTTAATGCAGGTATCTGCGGTTAGTTTCAGTAAATCATCGCTAATCTCCACATCATTAACCATTTGTTTCGCTTGCACAATTTTCTCTCTCAACCCTTTTTGTTTTTCCTCGAATCGCTCTTCGAACTCTCCCGGGTCCCTTTCAAAACCTTCTACCAGCTTCACTATTTCTACCCTTTTCTCTGCATCATCTATACTTTCCACGCTTGCTTGAAGACCAAATCTATCCAGGAGTTGAGGTCTGAGCTCGCCTTCCTCAGGGTTCATTGTCCCCACCAGAATGAATTTAGAGGGATGAGAAACCGAGACACCTTCTCTCTCGACAACATTTATAGACATCGCAGCCGAATCCAAAATGACATCTGCAACGTGGTCATCTAAAAGATTTACCTCGTCAATATAGAGAATGCCTCTATTTGCAGCAGCCAATATACCCGGCTCCAGCGCCTTTATTCCCTCTTTTATTGCCTTTTCAACATCTATTGAACCCACGACGCGGTCCTCGGTAGCACCTAACGGGAGGTCTATGACCCACATCCTTCGCTTCGCCGCTTCCAGATTTTCACCATTCGTTTTTTCGGGGTAGCATAGGTCGCACATCTCCCTCTCGTCATAAGGATTGCAATTGAACGGACATCCGTTAACCACCTCGATCTCCGGTAACAGTTCTGCAAGTGCCCGAACGGCAGTGGACTTCGCAGTTCCTTTCTCGCCCCTTATAAGCACTCCGCCTATCCTTGGGTTAATAGCGTTCAAAATAAGCGCTTTCTTCATCTTCTCTTGCCCTACAATCGCCGTAAATGGCAATATCTCCCTTCTAACGTGGTGCGTCATTTTTTTTCTCACCCTTTCTTTTTTTTCCTTCTTTGTTTTTAACTGTTCGAGATAATATAATAACATTTAATTTGATGTGCATAGTCATATTAAAAGATTTTTGGTTTTATTAAAATCATATATATTTATATATTGAGATACAAAAAGCATAAAATAAAAAATTTTGTAAGAAAATAATTTTAGATTACCAGTAATGCTATTATGAATAGCACATCTATGGCAAGCGTTGTCGCAGCATTTACCGCAACCGTCTTGCTTCCCAATTTAGGACCAAAAAGCGACACATGCAAGGGTAATGAATGTTTTACAAATTTTGTAGAGAATGATACCACATTGCCCAGTAATAGAGCGATTAGCACCCCTTTTGTCGAAATCAATCCTTTACCCATAAGGCTGCCTGCAAGGATTAGCCCGGAATAAGTGTTCACAATCTCGGTTGCGCTGATTATAACGACTTCGCTTTCCAATTCCAAGATATTTGTGAAAGGTTCCAAAATTGTAGAAAATGAATCGAACACGTTCAGCTCCATCGCCACTGATACCAGAAACAGGGTGATGAACATCGTGGGCACAATCCTTTTGAGCATTTTGTATGTGCTCATAGCGCTTTTATTCAATTCCTGTTTTTTATCCTCAATTGGAGCATTGTCATGAGTGGTGGATAACTGCGGTTTGGCTGAAAAAGCATTAGCGTCTTTTAGCCATATTCGTGCAAGAAATATTCCAAAACACGTTTTCAAGAATGCTACAAGCCCCATCAGGCACGCATAAATTGACCCGGTAGTGAGGCCGAGAATAGGAATCACCACAGGTATGTAAAACGTGAAGAGGTGATAGAGGCTGCTTGGAAAGGAACTGATTACCGTGGTTGCGATGACTTCTCGCTCGGAAATCATTTTCTCGTTCAGTCTATCAGATAGCATGGAGTAACCAGCAGTAGTGCTAAACGTGCACGTTACCACCGAGAGCGCCGATAGCGTGCTGATATTCGCTTTACTGGAAAGAGGTTTGATTAGCCTGTCGAACTTTTTCATCAGCCCGAGGTTAACTGCAAAACTCGTCGCAAAAATGCCTATGGCTATGACAGGAACAATTTTTGCCACCCAGTAAAGGGCATATATCAGGGAGGTATATATAATATAGCTAATCATTTATCCTGCAATCACTCCTAATATCTATAAACCATAGGGCGTTTATATCTTTTATATCGTCCATAAAATTTGTTTGATTTCACGATTCAGAATGCTCGGTAAAGGACATATTCACCGACATTTAAATAGTTGAATCACAAGTATATACTTATGCTTCAAAAATTTGTGGATAGAGCGAGGGAGTTGGAATTTATGGAGCGGCACTTTAAGAATGGGAAAGTGGGATTCATAGTGCTCTATGGAAGACGAAGAGTGGGGAAAACAGAATTGATAAACCGATTTATTAAGAATAAAAAGCACATTTATTTCCTTGCTCGCAGGGAGTCGGAAGTGGAGACTTTTAACAGGCTGTCTATGGAGTTATTTAAGGTGTTTCACGATGAGTTGCTGATCTCAAGACCTTTCTCCTCCCTTGATTCCTTTTTCGATTATTTATACGAGAAAGCGAAAGAAGAGCGGATAGTTGTGGTTATAGATGAATTTCCCATGCTTATAGAAAGATTTCGAGGGCTGCCGTCTGTTCTGCAAGACTACTGGGATAATAAGTTAAGATTCTCAAAACTATTCCTTATTCTCTGTGGCTCAAGCATAGGCATGATGGAAACAGAAGTGCTGGGCTACCGATCGCCACTTTATGGGAGAAGAACAGGGCAGTGGAAAGTGGAGCCTCTGAATTTCTTTGAGCTCATTGAACTTTTTCCGAACTATTCTACTGAAGAAATAGTAAAGGTATATTCTGCACTCGACGCTATTCCTGGCTATCTCGTAAAGTTTGATCCAGTCCTACGCGTTGAAAAAAACATAGAGGAGAGAATATTTAGAAAGGGTGAATTTCTTAACCTCGAACCGGAATTTCTGCTAAAAGAGGAACTGAGAGACCCATCCAACTATATGAGTATCTTACGCACGATAGCGGCAGGGAGTTCGACATTCAATGAGATATGTAATTCCACAAGACTTGACAAATCGCTTGTTTCTAAATATTTAACCATCTTAGATAACTTACACATAGTGGAGAAGACTTTTCCTGTGATAGCTACGGGGAAAGCAAGGTTGAAAGGTAAAGGTTCTTACCGAATAAAAGACAAATTTTTTAATTTCTGGTTTCGCTATGTATATCCCTTTCAGGATTATCTCGAGAGGGGTGAAATTGGGGTTGTTGTGGAATTCCTGAATCGGGATTTCAACACGTACCTGGGTTTTGTGTTTGAGGATGTGGCAAGGGAATTTTTGATACGCCTGAAGAGCGAGAGTACGAGTGAGACTCCGTTGAGGATAGGAAAGTGGTGGCATAAGGATAAGGAGATTGACCTTCTTGTTTTGAATGAAACGAAAAAGGAGTGTGTTTTTTTCGAGGTTAAATGGAGCGAATTAAAGAGAAGAGAATGTGAAAAGGTCCTTGAAGAGCTGATGGAGAAATCCGCCTATGTTGAATGGCATGGAAAAGAAAGAATAGAGCGATATGGAATAATCGCAAAGCGTATGGGCACCGGCGACAAAAAAGACTTTCGAAGCAAGGGCTATCTCGTCTACGATTTGGAAGACTTTGAAGCGTTGATGAAACGATGAAAAGCACCATAGAATATAATTTGACTTTGTCACATTTCAAATTCACCGCAGAGAACGCTGAGTTCACAGAGAAAATCCTGTATTCGATCTTGAGTGCTTTTTCACTCCTTCTGTCTGTCTTTCATCTTAGCCGCCAATGCTTCGACATCCCCCATCGTCATCACATCTATCGCCCCTCCTTGAAAATCTCCTTTCGCATCGCCCATCTTCTCTTCTATCCACCCTTCCATCTCAAGGTATGCGCTCTTCAAACCTTCAATCACTTCTTCGTCTGCATCCCATAATCCGCGCTCATAAGCTTCCAACAACCTCCTTCCAATCTCCTCAAGCGCCCATGGATTAGTCTCCTCAAAGAACTCCCTCATTTCTTTATCTAAAACGAACGTCCTTGCAATGTCATCAAATATCCAGTCATCTACCTCCTGCGTTGTCGCTTCCCAACCGTAAACTCTTCCTATTCGTTTTGATATGTCCCCTGCACCCTTGTATCCATGACGTTTCATCCCTTCTATCCACTTTGGATTTAGTAACTTGGAACGAACAATTCTTCTCATCTCGTCTGCAAGGCTTCTTACTTCTATCTTATCCTGGTCTCTCGTATCGCCATAATATGCTGAAACGTCGTGTCCCGATAGCTCTCGTGCAGCAGTTGTGAGTCCACCGTGCGTTCCAAAGTAGCAACAACAGCCGCACAGGTCGTATTCATCTGTAACCGTCTTATTGAAAGTCAAATCAACGGTTTTAAGCTGTGATACAAAACTATCGTGTGCTTCAACACCAAAATTGTTTTTACCGTAGGCATACCCGTTCCAATGCACGAAGACATCCGACAAATCCTTCTCCTCTTTCCATGCCGATGCATATACCGCTAATTTTACACCATTCCCGTAAGTCCCGGGCTTACTTGCGAATATACGCGCAAATTCAGTCCCATTTTCATTTGTAGTTTCACGCACGTTCCCCAATGCCGATACGTGCTTTCTCAAATAGTTCTTTTCCATGGGCTCGTCAAGCATTGCAACCTCATGTATTGCCTCGTCTAAAAGCTCGATGCAATTGTAAAAGCAATCTCTCGTAATCCCACTCACTCTTACCGTGACATCTATTCTGGGGCGACCGAGCTCTTCCAGAGGAATTATCCGGTATCCTTTTACCCTTCCATCTTTCCAGACAGGCTCCACACCGATTAAATGCAGTATCTGTGCGAACTGCTCTCCATCTGACCACATGATATCGGATGCCATCCAGTACATTGCGATGTTTTCGGGAAGCTTTTCGTTCTCCTCTTCATATTTCCTTATCACGCCATCTGCAAGTCGCTTACCAATCTCCCATGCTGCCTTTGTTGGTATCTTGAAAGGGTCAAGGGAATAAAAGTTCCTGCCTGTTGGTAGTATCTCTGGCTTACCCCTTGTTATGAGCCCCGAAGGTCCTGGTTCGATGTAGCCTGCATCAAATCCGTGAAACAAACTTCCCATCTCATCCGATGCTTCTATCCTTGAAGAAATATCCATTACCTTTTCTTTCATCAAAGAAAGCTTATTTTCATCTTTTATCTTCAATCTATCGCCTAATATCCTCTTCGCAGCTTCTAAAGGCTCTTCTTCAGTCAGGAAAGTAAAAATAAATTCCTTTGCAATACTATCCACCTCAGCTAAAAACTCGCTTTCTGCCTCTGAAGGCTGAATATCCAGTCCCATAAGCTCGAAAATCAATTTCCTTAGCTCTGAATCATGTCTCAGTATCGAGTTGATGAACTCAACCTTCTTATCACCCTCTGGAACTTCACCGAAGATATGCATACCATCAGGAATCTGCGTGTTGTATATGCGAGTGATAGCCTCATGTGCAATGTTTATTATTTTCTCAAAGGAATGCCCACTCTCTAACTTTTTATCAAGCTTTATCTCTTCTGATAGTTTCGTTTTCCTTATCAAATCAATAATAATGTGCTCCAGGGCATGTGCCCTTGCCTTATCCGATGTTTTTGTCCTGTTATATTCTGCGATAAGGTCTTCAAGCTCCTTTAAGTCGCCATACAAACCACTTTCAGTCATAACGGTTTGCATGTGGTCTATGAGCGTTGCATAACTTCTTCTCTTTGCAATTGTCCCTTCCGGCGGGTTATCAGAATTATATATGTATAGGTGAGGCAGATTTCCGATAGCAATGTCGGGGTAACAGCTTTCTGAAAGTGCAACAGATTTACCAGGCAAAAATTCCAGGTTTCCATGCGTTCCTACATGGATAATCACGTCTGCACCGAAGGTAGTTTCCAGGTAATGATAGGTTGCGAGGTATTGATGAGGAGGAGGCAATTCCAGATCGTGAAGGATCTTGCAGACCTGCCCATCGCATCTTGAACCAGCGCATCCTCGCTTCGGCTGAACGCACACCACTGCGTTTCCATATCGAACGCCTGTTACCACGATTTTACCATTATAAACCATTGCTGCGGGGACACCATTCTTTTCTTCGCCGGGCGGATTTCCCCATGCTTCACACGTCCTTTCCTTCACGCTTTGGTCAAAGGTATCAAACCACATTTCATAATCCTCCTTGCTTATTAGCGCAAGTGCACCACCTTTACTTACGATTTCATCCACTGTTGTCCATCTGAACTCGGTAATTGCTTTGCGATCCATGATGGTCTCTATAAGCTCTTCACCGTCCTCAGGCGTATCAACCGAATACCCTGCATCGTTCATCTGTTTTAATATCCTTGCTACACTCTCCAGGGTATCAAGATGTGAACCGCTTCCTACCGTTGCCTCAACGCTTGCACAGGGATTGTTATGGAGGATGAATGCAACTCTTCTTTCGGATTTAGGTTTATCTTTTAGCTCTATCCATCTCTTCACCCTATTCACAACCTTTTTCGCCCTTTCATCTACCTGCGTATGTCGCTCAAAATCATTATCGCTATCTCTTCTTGATGCTCCGATAATTATCGGTTCGATTACGCCCTCTAATTCCGGCATCGCAACACTCCAGCCAACCTCCATGCTGCTTATTCCTTGAGTATCCGCTCTCCATTCTTCTTCTGTATTGTAGTATGCCATCAATGGGTGGAATACCGGGACATCGAGTTTTTTCAGTGCATTGACAGAGCCTTCATTGCTTCCAGCATGAAAGACAGATTGAAGGTTTATGAGTGCATCAATCCTGTTAATGAAGAATGCTTCAATGACTTCACCGCTCGATTTAGCACCTAATTCTTTATCACCCAGTCCATAGCAGAAGGTTGGAATTACATCAAACTCGTTTTCCAATTCACGAATTAGTGCATTCACGATCTCAAGGTCTCTGTTCGCCCAATATGTACGAAAGAAGAGAATGCCAACTTTGTGTTTGTGCGAAGGTTTATACCATGCGAAATAGTCCTCTATGCTCTCGAAAGCAGTTTCGGCATCTGGATGATATATTCCCTGCCACATCGTCTCCTTTGGATTCTCGTATTTATAATCCAGACCTAAAACCTCTTTTCCGATGTATCTGAGCATATTCGTTATGTTCTCTGCCCCTCCGTATACATGGTAGGCATTGACCGTTGCAACAACCTCTAAGGGAACGTTTGAAAGCCACCAGAAGGATGAATCATGCCCAAAAGAGATCGTTGGCATATCTTTATTCAGTCTCTCAACTATCTCATCCCAATATTCCTCATTTGACGGATGTAAGAGGACGATGTCCGCCTGCTCAAAAGATTTTATACACTCCGTTCGCTCCTTCTCTTCTTCCACATCATGTGTAGACCAGGCGTTTAACTCTATTCCAAGCACCTTGCATGCATTAACGAGCAATGCCATATCACTTCCCCATGTTATTGCTGTTACTTTCATTTTTCATACCCCTTCTTATTTTATGTCTCTTATTTTATTATAAATAGAGAACAAAAAGGAAGAAAATAGGAAATATGTCATCCTCCCAGCAAATTTTTCTTATTTTTCGTATTGCGCTTTTATTTCCACGCTCTTTGCTCGTGTTCCAAATATGGTCTCAGTGCTTGAGGTTATTTTTATTTCACCTTTAATGCCTCTTCTATGTCACCTTCCATTTCTAAATATGCCTGTCTCATTTTCTCCAGTTCCTCTTCCGTTGCCTTCCAGTATCCTCTTTTTTCTGCTTCAAACAATTTTTCCATTATTTCCACTGCGGCGAATTTGTTGTTCTCCTCCAGTCTTCTTCTCATTTTCTCGTCGAGAACAAAACGCTCAGCAATAGAAGACCATACCCAGTTAGGGACGGCATTTGTGGTGGCAGCCAGTCCCAACGTATTTTCTACACGGTCTGCGATTTGCTGTGCTCCATGATAGTCATGTTCCAGCATCCCGTCTATCCATTTTGGATTCAGCAACCTTGTCCTTGTCCCCCTTACTATAACAGCTCCCACGTCTTCAGTTTTTATCACCTCTTTTGTGGTATCCGTGACCATCATAGCAGCTTTTTCGCCTTTAACAGTTTCTACCGCCTTTGATAGCCCACCAAAGAACTCGTAGTAATGGTCGAGGTCAACTATTTCATAGTCATGCGAATCTCTGACTTGCGACACCAAATCTATTTTTGTGAGGTTCTTCCTGAATAACGAATCTCTTTTCTGTGCATGAATATTTTCCACGTATAAATGGTTCATAGATTGGATATAGACTTCTGCCAGGTCTTTTTCTTCTTTCCAGATGGCGTCCTCAACTAAAGGAAGCATTCTTGTGCCATATTCCCCTGCTTTTGGACCGTATATCCTTCCGCATGCAATTTTATTTGCAGTTTTTTCGTCTATCACACCTTTTTCGAGTTCTGTTTTCAGCGTATCGAGGTTTTCAAGCGAATGTTTCTTGACAAAGTTCATCTCTATTGGTTCATCGAGACTTGCCGTGAGCGTAAATGCCTGATTCAGCAGTTGAATGATGTTTGGGAACATGTCACGAAAAAATCCGCAGATATTGAGAAGGCAGTCAATTCTGGGTCTTCCAAGCTCCTCCAGGGGAATAATCTCTAATTTTGGATACCATGAGCCAGTTTCTTTAATGAGTTTCACACCCAAATAATGAAGAATCTGTCCAATGGACTCTCCACCTGTTTTTGTCGTTTCAAATCCCCATAGCACGATGCCAACACTTTCAGGATATTTGCCATCCTTTCCCAGGTATCTCTTTATCGTATTCTCGGCTATTTCAGTTCCTCTTTCTGAGGCTGTCGAAGTTGGTATTTTATTAGGGTCAAACTGATTGATATTTCTCCCGGTAGGAAGAACTTCTGGTGTCCTTACCACGTCTCCACCAAGACCGGGTTCGATAAACTCCGTATTCAAGCCACGCAAGCAACTTTCCAGCTCGGTAGAATTATCAGCATAATTCTCTCCCACTTCGATTCCAAACGCTAAAGTCTTATTCAAATCCTTTCTGTGCTTACTATCCGCATTGCTTTTCTTGACTGCACTTTCAACCGATTCCTCAACACAACAATCTACAAGGTCTGCACATTTATTGTCTATTTTATCGAGCTCCGAAGCATATTTTTCTTTGTTCCTCAATGCGGAGTCGTAATCAATACTCGTTGATTCTGCTAATATTCGGTTGAGCGATTTTATGCCCTCTCGGTCATACCTAAGGATAAATTCGGTAAATTTCTTGAGGTCTTCTTTCTCGTAGCGCTGTCCAAGTATGTGGAGTCCTTTTGGTATTATGCTTCGTTTCATCTCATAGAGCTCTTCGTGAATCTTCTCGATACTGTCGCCCTCAAATTTCAGTTCCTTTGCCTTCTCCAGGATTTTCGCTTTCACTTTCTCACTTCTCAACCGGTCTTCCAGCATGGCTTCGTGATATTCGTCAATCAAATCCTGTAGCTCAGCATAGTCCTCATACAGGTCTGAAGTGGTGTAAGGAGGCGAGTTATAGCTAATCATCGTGCCATAAAGCCGCCGCTTTGCTATTGTTGATTCCGAGGTGTTCAACACGTGGTAAATGTAAAGATGCGGCATATTTCCAATCAAGATGTCCGGGAAACAACAGGAGCTCATTCCCACTTCCTTACCCTTCATAAATTCCGCCAGACCGTGAGTCCCTACATGGAATACAGCATCTGCGCCCCAGACTTCCTGCAACCAGAAATAGAATGCGAGATATTGATGATGTGGCGGTTTTGTTTTGTCGTGAGCGGCTTTAGCTAAGTCAGATTCATCAAGCGGAGGTCTTGCAGGCTGAATTCCAACGAATACGTTGCCGAGTTCAATCCCGAGTATCAGAAGTTTGGTATCAACGGTCATCACATTTCCCGGGGGCTCTCCCCAATCCGCAATAACATCGTTTTGCACCTCCTCAGGTAGTGCATGGAAAAATTCAAGATAATCTTTTAAATCAATAGAATAACAATTTTCCAGCGTTTTGTCCTCCCAGAACCATGTTCCAGAGTTTACGATTGCCCTCTCCTCAAATAAATCGTATAATTCTTTCTCCGGAAGTTCTGCCTCATATCCGCTCTCTTTTAAACGCTCTAACAAACAGTTTACAGATTGAAAAACGTCAAGATAAGCTGCTTTTCCTATATTCTCCTCGCCGGGCGGATAGTTATAGACAATAATAGCGAGTTTCTTTTCGTTATTTGGCATTTCCTTCAACCTCAGCCAATTTCTTATCCTGCCTGCAATGCGTTCAACACGATTTTCAATTGGTGCGACTTCCTTTGCCTCCATCTCGCCGACCATTATATTTTGCATACCACAGGAAGGTATGGGCTCAATACATCCATCGAGTTCCGGCCAGATAACGGCAGCAATAATCTCGATTGGCGAAAGACCAGTTGCCGATTCCTTCCATTTTTCCACCTCTCGCACGAACATAGGTGCGGGAGCGAAAATAGGCACGTTCAACTCTTTCAGTAATTCAGCAGTCAAAGCCGGGTTTCCGCCAAGAGGACCTCCGTTTATCCTGAACCACATTAAATTTATGACTGCATCAACAAGCGGTTTACCATTTCTGAAAAAATACCGTTTTATCGCTCTTAAATTATGGACTCCATCAGCATAAACAGGAATGAAATTGAACTCCTTAAGCTCGTTTATGAAAGCTCTCACGGTTGATACACTCTGGTCAAAGTGCATCCCGCCGTAGAAAAGAATGCCAATCGTTGAACGCATTTCCTCAAAATCTGATGCCGTCATGAACTCTTTCAGGTCCGTGAAATGCCCATAATGCGGATGGTAAATGCCATATTCCGGGAATTCAACGGGTTCTTTTGCCTTTGGCAGCTCGTATTCAAAGTATTCGCGGAGAAGAAGCAGGAACAGATTATAATAATTCTCCTTGCCCCCGTATCGCCAGTATCTGGTTATCGTAATATAATTTCTCGCATCCTTTACGGATTTGATTGGTAAGACTTTTCCTGCCGTCTCCACCATATTCTGAGCTCGCTCTATCTTTTGCCACAGTTCTTCCGGATTGTCCACCTCAGTGGAAGAGCTTATTCGAGATGCGATTTTCGTACCCGCGAAAGAGCCGAGCCTTGTTATCTCCATTAGCTTACTCATGGGACCTACGAGGTTTAAGACGATATTTTTCGCTTCTTTTAACGCATCGTAAGCGATTTCACTTGACCTCCCTCCACCTCTTATGTCAATCAAAACGATTTCTGAACTTCTTAAATCATTTTTTACGTTTTCTCTGTCAACCTCTTCCTCGTCAATCTGGTGTGGATAGTACATTTTGAAATCCACGTTTAATTCAAAGTCTTCGTTTAGTTCATTCATTGCCTCCGCGAGTGCTGGTGTTGGAACCGTCGAGATACAGGTGATTTTCATTTTATTGGCCTTCTTTAATTTTTAGGTTAGTCAACGGCTTTGCGATAATGTCAACACTGCTTGGATAGCCACCAAGTTTATCAATAAGTTCTAATCGTCTGATATTCGTATGCTCTTTGCCTTGTGCTGCTACTGAGTTCATCCATACATTCTTTGGCAGAATAACCGGAGTCTCTGATATAATTTCAAATCCACAATCGTAGAAAATTTCATCGAGCTCCGAGCGATAGTACGATTTTAATATCCGATAAAAAGGTATCTTTTCGCCTTCCTTATTGGTGATAGAGCCTATCGGTTTCAGTCCTTTTTTATTCTCAATGGATGGATGACGGGTAAGATAGAAACATCCTGTATCTCTATCGAAAAAATCCTCCGCAAAGCAGTACTTTTCTCTAATTTCTCCGCTAAGAACGTTAGCCCGGAATAAACCATTAGGAGCGAGTTTTCGCCTGAATACTCTGAGCGCAGCCAACGGATTAATGTCCTGAAAAGCATTGACCATGATAATCCGGTCAACAGAGCCATCCGGAATCTCGAACAGCGGATCGTAATCCACATCAGCACAGATGAAGATTACTTCTACTTCTGTTTCTACATCCCGAATGCGTTCTCTTACCAGGTTCAACATCCCTCCGGACATATCTACAATATAATATTTTTTGAGTTCTCTCCTCTTCCTTACAACCGCTTCGGCAAACTCACCCCTACCTGGTCCAACCTCCATTGCAGTTCGTGATTCCACAAACCAATCAGTTGCAGATTTTATCCACTCCGGGTCGTTTACCGGACTTGGAAAGTGACGAGGCTGGGCAATTGCTGCCACAGCCTCATAATATTCCGGATACACCTTCTTCCCGGTTTCTGTTCTTTCAGTCTCTATCATGTTCTTAATTTCCATCAGGATGCTCCTCCGGATGATACACGAAGACGCCTTGCTCGTTCAGATCAATGTCCAGTCCCTGGAATCTTCTCAGATATTCTTGATGGATCGCTTGTGGGTCGAACTCTGTATCTGGAAAGAGGTCTGGATGGAACCATTTTGCCAGGTAGCATTGCCCCACAAAAGGTCTGCATCCGCTTGCAGGTAAATAAGTCCAGAGTTCAGAGCTTATTATGTAAACACTTTCATTGTCCACAGCAGTTTTGTTCCAAGCATGGTCAGTAGCTCTGGTTAAAATCTCACTTCTTACTCCCTTCAACCTTCCTATAACACCTGGAGAGGGAGTAAGACCATAACCTGTCTCACCCATGTATACCGCTCTAATTACAATATCCGGCTCTTCTCTTATTAGCGTTTCAACATCTGCTTCTTCCGGTATACCTGCGAGAATATCCACACCGCCTGCCGCGGCAATTATGTCGTCATCTGCCGTGCTAATCATATATGGCCAGTGTTCAGCGTACACCTTTTTTCTATCCGCACCAGAGAGCTCCGTTTCGATTGAACTCAAAATATCATCATGCCAGGCAATGAAATCATCGGCTTCCTCTTCTTTTTCAAAGACGTATCCACACTTTTCTAATTCTTCTGAGAAAGTTTCTGGTTGATTGAAGCAGAACCGAAGCACAGTTACGTCCATTGACTCCAGCAGTTCCGTCTCTTCGTCTGCGGTATAACCATAGGGTCCTCCACAAGATGGTAGAATAACAACTTCAGGGTCCTGGGCTAATATCGTTTCAACAACAGGGTTCCATGGGCCGCCTTCACCCCCAACATCTGTCACTTCACGGAACTCCGGGAAAAAAACTGAATCTAAGTCTGATGGCACGCCAACTATTGTATCTTTAGAGACTTTAAGTATTCGTAACGATTCAAGATGTTGTGACAAAGTGCAGGCTAATCGTTCTATCGGCTTGAATATCGTCACGTCTCTTCCAACAGAATCCTTGATAGGCCTCGGATAGTACACGTGGATATGTGCAATCTCTCTCACCTCATCCAACCCAAGATGCCCTTCTTCTCCAAGCATATACGGAATGATTACACTCGCAAGCTCACCCCTTGATACGATCTTATCTCCATCTGTATCGCCTGGAACCACTATACCTTGTGCAACCACAGGCATAACCGCCAGCGGCACACAAGATGCAAGAAGCACCATTACCAATATGCTCGACAATATTTTCTTCATTCTTCAACCTCCGGATACACAAATATCGCATTTCCGTATGATATACCACCCATGAATTCCGTTAGATACTCCTTGTAAACTGCTTCTGGATCCAAGTTTAGCTCTGGATGAATCAACTCAGCCCAATATGTGAGTCCAACGACACTATCCAACCCATAGAGTGGTTCATTACAGAATGCGTAAACTCTGTCGTCCTTCACTGCAAATATGCTTTCCGCACTTGGTCGGCCCTTAATTTCGTCTATCAGTCCTTCAGGCTCGTCAATGCTGCTCCAGCCCCAGTCATCCGTGTATACTCCTTTGATTATCACATCTGGATTCTGCTTCAAGACCCATTCCCACTCCACATACGGATACTTCTCACTCTGGTCACCAGCGACATTTTTTCCACCTGCCATGGTGCATGTGGAGTCATCGGCTGACCCGGGTCCCTTGGTCGCAATGTCTCCCAATCCCTTCACCGTTCCTTCTATGAATACCCATGGCGTCAGTTCGTAAGAATGGAACCAAGCAAGCCTTCTCAACCTATCCAGCTCTAAATGTTCTACCGTCTCCCCAAGGTATGTTGCCCTAAGATATGACAGAACCGCATTAGCAAGCTCCTCTCTTGATACCGGTTCAAGACCTTCAACAGAATTTGTGACTGCTGCCTCCTTCGCCTGATACCAATTGTTATAGCTCTCTGCGGCATCTGTTGCATTAAGGACCATCCCAAGTTTTGTTACTTCTTCATGCAATGTCTCGTGCTTATAAAAGTCAAATACCACCACCGTGATATTTTCAAAATCTTTTAATTTCTCAACAGGCTCTAATTTAAACGTATAAGTAATTACGAGTGTAGGGTCTGTTTTCTCTGTGGTCTCGTTCGTTGCAAGATTTGCAATCTCCCCATAATCAAACTCCTTCCATGTGCCAACAAATCCTGTACCCTTCAATTCCGGGAAGTAATAACTCTTCTTTGTTTTTATGCTCTCAGTCACACCAACGATATTGCCGACTTCTCCAAGCACTTTGACAGCTTCCGCAGCATCACTGTTCAAGACGATTATTTTTTTTGGTTCCATTTCAATCGTTACTTCTCTATCAGCGGAATCTGTAATAGATATAGGATAAGCACTTACACTTGCAGGCATCACCATCAGCAGTGTGCATAATGCAAGAAGCGCCGTTACCAATATACAGGATATTATCTGTTTCATTTCACATCACCTCCTTTCCTTCTCTTTCCAAACACATACCCAATTATCAGCGCTACCGATACGAAAAAAACCACGAGTATCAAAGAAAGTGCTGGCAGGGTAACTTCAAAGCCCGGCACCTCAGACGTTGATGCTGGCGTTGGACTCGGCGTTGGTACCGCTGTTAAAATTACCACCGTCGTTTCATCCGTATGTCCATCTTCATCATCTACCTTTACCGTGTGCATTCCTCCTATTGCACCTGTTGTGTCAAACATTGCGTTGAACGTACCTTTTTCTACTTTAACGGTCTGAGGTGTAAGCTCCGTCGGTCCCTTAACCGAGATAACGATTGGAAACCCTTCCTTTCTGTTAGTAGTTCCGGTTACAACCAGCGGTTCTCCAACTCCTACACTTGCAATTGTATCGAGCCTCACGTACGCCGTTTCCACTTTCTCCTCACCTGTTACTGCGAACTTAGAAAATCCAGGCGTCTCTGCTTCGAAATAAACAAAGTTATCATCCTCACCGACCTTTGTAGTTGGAAGCGCCATCCATCCTTCGTTTTCAACGTATCTGTTCAGCTTGACCGTTGCCTCGTCAATATTGTTATCCACAAGCCACGATTTCATTACTTTGAACTCAACACTGCCTTCTATTTTCGCACCGCCGGCATTTTCCTCCGTTATGTCAAGATAAGTGTATGCTACGCCCGAAGGCTCAGGTATGTCCGGAGTTTTCTCTATTCTCTCGACCTCCACCTTCACATCGTTCACATTTTTATCCGCTTTCAGCGCAATCATTGAAACGTCCATGTCTTCGAAAACCATCGCACTTTCTTTTTCCGCTTCCATCACCGGAACGACCCTGCTCGCTTTCGTTACTGTGGGAACTGCTGGCGTTGGCGTTGGTGTTGGGGTAACGTCTTCTTCTTGTGTGCCCGCACCTCCACCACCGACTATGACAGTAGTATCTGCTATGTTCCCTTCTTTCTCGCTTAGCATGTCTATCCATTTCCCTGTGAAAGTGTCTTCACCAGAAGGAGGCGCCATCACTTTATATTTTATCTCCTTTTCGTTTATCACCGCAAAAGCAATCATCTGCCCTGAGACACTGTAATTGTCCGCCGGATGCGTTGTGCTCACAAATCTAAACCCACTCGGGATCGTCTCAACAATACCACCGACTAAAGGAAGTTCACCGTTAATCCTTAACGTCACGTCAAACTCCTCACCCGGAGCGGGACCAGATGGAGCATACCTCGTCACGCTCTCTACTTCCGCTCCCTGCACCGCCGTAACCGTCCACGCAAGTAAAGCAGCAGTCGCTAACAGCACGAACAAAGACAATGGCTTCAATCCTTTCCATTTTTCTCTTTTTTCCCTCATCTCTTTTTAATCACCTTCCTTTTATTCTTACAAAATCTATTTTTTTATGCTTTTTGTTCTTCTAATATATAAATATGTATGATTTTAATAAAACCGAAAATCATTTAATATGACTATGTATATCAAATTATCCAAATAATAAACAAAAAGGGGTGATGAAAAATGAAAGGTGTTAAGAAAGGAATATTGGAACTGGAAAAAGTAACGGTTGGAATGTTAGTGGTAGCAGTGGTGATGACTTTTGCATTCGTGACGTTGATGCCATCTGCATCGGCAAAAGTAGTCCCGGCAACGCAGACTATAACAAGCTATGGGCAAGACTTCGTTGTCAACTACGACAATATTACCATCTGGCTGGACGGAACCAAGTCATCGGCAATCGTTGGTCAAGTGATACAGTTCTACAATGCCACTGGTAATGCCTCTGGGAAGGTGACGTTAACCGGGATTAGCGAGAACAACGCCGGTGAGGTGAAGTTCTCAGACCCTAATGGAAGGATAGATATATCAGGGATAAAGACGGGTGATTATAATGTCACGGGGGAACCCGATGCCATAGGATGTAATGCAACGGTGATCAGTGTCGGTGAGGGAACTACGGAGTTAAAGCTGAAGAAGGGAACTAAAACAATAAGCAGTATCCCACAAGGAACTCGAATCACGGTAAAGTTTACTACTTCCTTAGACCCGAACGATGGGGTAACCTTGAAAGTGACTTACCCCAACGGTGATACGATGAAAGTAAATCCTGCTGATGCCAACGCAGTCTTCGATAAAGTCAACGTTTTCCATGTCACCGACTTGGAAATAAATACCGCCGCAGGATGGGAACTTGGAATTTATAAATTCAAAGTTTCCACTGAGGAGGAGTATGCACGTGGGCTGCGAAAGGACAGTGACGAGGTAAAATTAGAGATAGTGAGCCCTGAACTTAAGATAAAAGCGGAGAAGACGGAAGTGGTGGTGTCGGAGAAGGTTAAGTTGACAGTGACAGGCGTGCCTGACCACAACATTTCCATTTACGTAGAGAGGGGTGCAGAACATGCTACGTTCCCTGGCGGTATAAATGATAACCCCGCAGGAAACAAAATTGGCAATCTTAGCGACTTGATGATAGACGCCGACGGCAAGAGTGAATATGTAGTCTATTTTGATAAGATAGGCTCTTACACGGTGAAAGTAAGGGATTTGGATACTACTCCTCAAACTGAGTATTCCGTTGACATATCAGTTTCAAAAAAGAAGGTTACGTTCACCATGCCCGAGACATGCGCAATAGGAGCTGACCTTGTGATTAACGGAACGGCAAACACCGGAGATACCGTGGATATTGCCATCGAAAACCGAATTGTGAAGGATGATGCGGCGATTGATAAGGGTAAGTTTGAGGTGAAGCTACTAACTCCTGCTACCTCAGGAACAGGCACCGAAGGCGCCATAAAGATAAAGGCATTCATAGATGGTGACTTTACCGATGGGGACGATGTTTCAGGTGTCCAGGATGACGGCTCAGCAATGGTATTGATGATAGTAGGTGATTTGACTGCGGAATCATCCTCTACATTAGTTTCACCGGGCGATTCATTTACGCTCAGCGGCACCGCAGCCGGCTCAAAAGTGGTGGACGTCCTCACTGTTGCCCCGAAAGGCGGCGGTGGAAACGGCATGAATCCAACGAATTCTGAAGATAACGGTCTGCCTCATGGAATTGTTTATGAAGCGGCATCTGTAAGCGGCGACTTTACGTGGTCCGTTGACATTGACGTTAACGAAGACGCTGACACCGGAACATATCTCGTGTTCGTGCTGAGTCCCGGGAGGAACAAGATATACGATGGGATTAGGACTGGCGAGTTGCTGGACGGCATAGGAGCGAAGTATTTCGGAGGTGACCTCTTCAGGCTTGCAGGAAAGACACAGGAACAAATAAATGCCACACTCTGGGACGGAACCATTGGCACTGCGGGCAGCGACGACTTCATGAAGAAATTTACAATAAAGATCGGGACGGCAGAAGTGAAACTATATTCAATTGCGGATGTAGTTATTGGCGATGACCTGGTGGTTACCGGAACCTCAAACAGAGACGGACATTCCATCATTGTCAAGGTGAAAGGACCGGTAAACCTCGGAACGAAATTCGCAACGGTTGAAAATGGTAAATTCAAAGCCACTTTCAGCACTTCCGAAGCTTTAACCGGTGAATATACCATAGAAGCAGATGACGGCGAAGGACACGGGGATGCAACAACCGTAAACGTCATCACGCCAGTTCGAACAGAGGCATCGCCCACACCCACGCCAACAGCAACTCCAATGCCGACAACATCTCAGGAGATGCCAGCAACACAAGCAGCAGCACAACTGGAGAACTCGTCAACGTCTACTTCGTCAGAGCTGCCGGGGTTCGAGGCGGTATTTGCGATAACAGCGTTCGCGGTGGTGTATCTGCTCGTATTAGTGTCAAGAAAGAAACGGAATTAGGAATGTGTATGTAGGGTGTAAAAGAAAATTTCAGCCATAGGATGGGGTTACATCCATCCTTTATGTTTTTTTCATCAGGTCTTTCAGAGGAAAAAATGTGTCCTTTCACTTTCGTAATGCAAACATATACCGCAATCTTTATATCTACTTTGCTTACTATATTTGCATCATGGATAAAGAGTTCATAATCAGTTACCTGAAAACGAGAAACTACTGGTGGCAAACCCGAGAAGTATCGGCTGCGGACAAAGGTATTGTCAGGCACGAATACCTCGAAAAAATACGTGAGATTGAGAAGCTGGAAAGAATAGTATGCCTGTCGGGAATAAGGCGGAGCGGTAAGACAACAATACTGTACCAGTGCATTGACCATCTCTTGAAAAACGCAGATGCAGAGCCGCAAAAGATCGTCTATGCTAAAGTTGACGACCTCCTGGGGAAAATAGACTCCATCCACGATATCCTGAACATATACCACGAACTCACCGGAATAAATCCGGTCGAGGAGAATGTATACATCTTGTTGGATGAAATACACGTCCAGAAAGAATGGCAACTACAATTAAAATACTACCTTGACGCTCATGCAAAATGCAGGTTTGTTGTATCCGGGTCATCAAAGACACTGCTCTACAAGGATGCTTCCGAGAGCCTTGCCGGAAGGATAAGGTTTATAGACGTTTTCCCACTGACGTTTAAGGAATTCCTGGAGTTCAATGGAATAACTCTGCCAAAAGAGACAATACAAGTCAGTATTGATAATTTTAAGCAAATAGAAAGTGCATACTTCGCTGTAGTTACGCAAAAACAACGGTTGTCCTATCTCCTGAATCAATATTTCGATATAGGTGGGTATCCCGAGTGGTTCAAAATCAAAGACATGGAGCAGTGGCGCAGAGTTCTTGTTGATGACTACTTCTCACTCATTTTATTCCGCGACATCGTCAGCGTATTCAGGGTGAAGGACCCTCTACTGCTTGAGAAGCTGGTAAGAGATATCGCCGTATTTTCTACCAATAGGTTCTCATATAAGGGTTTATCTGAACGATTGGGCATGGACCGGGAAACTTTGAAGCTCTACCTGTATTATCTGCGGAGTTCCATGCTCATATCAATAGCCGATGTCTATACCTATGCAAAAAAGGCAGTTGAGAAACGAGAAAAAAAGCTCTACTTCTGCGAAGAGGGTCTGAGAAGGGCTCTCACTCTCGATAGAGACGACGGTAAATCCGCGAAAAATGTCGTGGCATGGCATCTCATTAAAAGGGGCTACCGTTCAAAGGTGTTTTTCGAGCCCTATTACTGGAAAAACAAGCATGAGGTAGATTTTATCTATGACGATTCGGAACTCGTTCTTCCGGTTGAGGTGAAGTATCGCGAACACCCCGTATCAGCCGATACGAGAGGGCTCATAGAATTCATGCACACATTCAACTTGAACCAAGGGATAATCGTGACCAAGGACATGCTTAAGAAAGAGATAATCGCTGGCAAGGAGATAATCTTCATTCCTCTCTGGCTCTTCCTGCCGCTTCTGTAGTCTTTTGATAAAACTTTTCTTAAAAGTTTTATGGTTCAACTCCCTTCCATTGCCGGATACACAAACACCCCATGCTTTGTCACGTCGAAGTCTATACCACAGAATTTATCTATATATTCCTGATGGATTGCTTGCGGGTCTAAATCCTCGAATTCTTCTGGATAAAACCACTTTGCCATGTATGCGAGACCAATCGGATATCCGGGAGCAAATGGAACACTGCTATCCTTCAAATAAACGTGCTCGTCTTCCACAGCCGTAATATTACCAAATTCGAGGAGTTCTATTATTCTTTCATACTCTTCCTCTATCCCTGATTCATCGTCGGTCTCGTAACCCCCACTGCTTGAAAGCCCGACGATAACTTCTGGATTATGGTCTAAAATCCACCCTAAATCTACTTCCGGATATGTTCCCTCAAGGTCTGCTTCTGTTGCTATGTTTATCCCTCCTGCGCGCTCACAAAGCGTGCTTATTCCACCTGATTGTTCCGTATAGGTCTTTCGCACCTTCGTTGACTCCTCGCCGCTCATGTCCAGGAAAACTTTGAGCCTCTCATCCTCTGGAATTTTCGACACTTTATCCTCTATTTCGTCAACGTATCCATCATGCCATTTGATATATTCGGATGCGTTCTTCTCTTCGTCAAGTAAATAACCGAGCGTTCGCATTTCATCTCTAAGTGTTTCCGGCTTGTATAAGTCAAATCGAATGATGGTTATTGCGGGCAGTAACTTGTCCTCCAGCTTTTCTGGACTTTGCCATTCTGCATACGCAAATACTGCATTTGGCTCCAATACTACTACTTGCTCAACATCGGGACCATACCACATCCCAACAGATAGTTTCTCGCTCAGCTCAGGGAAGAATGTATGCGCTTCTTTTATATTTTCAGTAACGCCGACTATCCTGTCCTTAGCACCTAAAGCACGAATCGCTTCCACTGCGTCTGGATTTAGCGCGACTATCCTCTCCTGTGGCTTGTATATCGTCACGAGTCTTCCAGCAGAATCTGTGATTTGCCGTGGGTACTGTGGATAATAACTCGCAATTTCCTTCAGTTCTCCTGATGAAAGACAATCTATTTCCTCGTCAAGATACCGCACTCTAAGATACCGCATGAGTTCATTGGCAAGCACTTCTCTCGCTACTTCTTCTATTTCTTCAACTGTGGAAGGCACACTGTTCTGTTTTTGCGCCACCGCCGGCATAACTGCCAACAGGAAACATAGCGCAAGAAACACCAGCACCAAAAGACAAGACAATATTTTATTCACTTTTTCTTTTTCTCTTTCCCTTTCTCTTTCTCAAAAATAGATACACTATCCCTGGCACAAGCAGTCCAGCAAATGCGAATACTGCTCCAAACCCCGGCGGTAATTTCGATGCCGATGTTAAACTCGAAGAAGTTGCAGAAGTTTGTGATGCTGTTAGAGCTTCAAAAGAGGTTTCAGATTGCTCTTCTAATAGCGATTCCCCTCTCCCTTCCTCAGCAGAACACGGCATTCTCACGTATATCGGTTTTGATTCGTGTTTATTTATCCCATTCTTATAAACCGCCTTAAACTTGATTCCCCCTTCCTCAGCGTTATTGACTTTAAATACCGCGGTAGCCGAGTCGCCAGACTTTATACTGCCAATATATACTTTTTCTGGCTGGCATTCCGCTCCACTTGCATTTGAACCCACAGCAAGAACATAGACGCTATTAACATCGGATAGCCCTTCATTTATAACTTCTAATCTAATTTCGTGCTGCGAAACTTCCAGCGGCAATATGTTCAATGTGCCCTCAACGATAACAGGAATATAATAACGAATCCCTTTGCTGCTTTTGCCGTCCATATCCTCGATGTCCACAATGAATTTCAGCATGTATATGCCCTCCTCAAACGGCGCCTTTATCTTAAATGCTAAATCAACTTTTTCATTCGGTCCTATTACACCAGCAGAGACATACCTGTTATAGACTTTGAAGTCATTCTCGGCAATGTAAGCTTCTTTTATGTATGCGTCCATTGTGAATCTTGTCTCGGCGTCAATATCTATCGTTCGCGTTACAGGTTCAATTTTTTCCTCTATTGTATGTTCCCTTATTGGTCCCTGACTCCCACTCGTTCTCTCTATCTCTTTTGTTGTCTCTTCCTTTATCGTATAGTTCCCCACTATCTCATCCTTTATATCTACATCCTTCTCTATCGGCTTATCTTGCATATTCTTAAGCGTTATCGTAAGCACACCTACATCACCGGGCATTAACGTCTCCGGGCTGAATTCGTAATCATACACCATTGCAGATGGTTTTGGGTCTGGAGCGACTGCACACCTCTCTAACAGGTCGTCCACTTCATCTGCGAAAACTAAATTCGCGGAAGAAAACAAGACCAACACAGATAACAGGCAAAAAAATACCGCTTTTAACTTATTCACGCTCCTTCACTTCACCTCCTTTTCTCCTGAATGAAACCAGAACTGCTACTGCAAAGAATCCAGCAACCGCAAATACCGCTTCAAATCCTGGTACCGGAGGAGAGTGTGCATGCGCAGGAGTTATGGCTGGTGAAGGCGTTGGTATTTCCGTAGCACTCACAGAAACGCTCGTGCTACCAATATTTCCTTCCGCTTCGTTCAAAGCATCATACCACGTTCCACTGAAAGTCATACTTCCTTCTGCTTCCGATGACGCTTGCACTTTGTATTTTATCACGGTTTCATTGACCAGTGCAAACACAACCTTTTGTCCTGATATATCAGTTTGATTTGAAGGATGCGCTGTGCTGACAAATGCAAAATCATCTGGAATTGTCTCTACGATGCCGCCGATTTGGAGCTTTGTTATGTTCAGCATCACGTCGAATGTTGAACCTGGAGTTGGGCTCGTCGTGGATAATGTGCGTGTTACAGTGGTGCTGGTATCGGCTCCAATAGCCATAACAATCGGTGCAACAGAGAGCATCGAAATCGGAAGTATCGCTATGCTTAATGTTAGTAACATCCGCGGTATTTTCTTATTATTCTCGTTCATGCCCACATTTGCCATGCCTTTACCTATGATGCATAAAATTGAAAACCCCTGTTTTAAATTTTTCGGTTTTTATCCGTTGATTTTTAATTATACGTAATTACAAAAGGTCGGTTTATATGATGGCGGATGTAAAAATGTTGTTTTGATAGATTAGCGAATAATTTATCCCTTTTTCTTCGCCCATACCGCCTTCCCTCCTTCTTCTTCTTTACTTTTTATCTTACCATGAAACTCCATGTTCTCCAGAACCTCCTTTAGAAGGTGATAAGGCACGTAAAAGTCAAACTCTTCCTTCATAGACGCCCTTATTTCATCCAAACCCATCATCCGCTTCCCTCCTTTAGCAATCACCTTCTCCACCAGGTCCATCACGTCCTCATGGATGCTCCAGGGATATATCACCCATTTCCATTCTTTTATAAGCTCGCCATAGAAATCGGGAATGAAAGAAGAGGAGGTTTTGTGATGCAAAGTTGCAGTTTTTACCTCCTTTGCGCCCAATGATTCCACATACTCAACGACAAGCTTTATGCTGTCTCCTGTGTCTGTTACGTCATCTGCTATTAATACTTTCTTCGCTCTTAGTCTCTTCTTCGCCGCATCGTCAAGCCCGTATTTCATCTCCGCTTCACCAGTAATTGTAGCCGTTATACCCCAGTGCTCCATCTTCAAACTGAACAAATCCTTAAGCAGGAAGAAATCACAAAGAACACGAGCTAAATACCAGCCTCCCCTCGCCACCCCAATTATAACGTCCGGCATGAATCCCGCATCCTTTATCTCCTCACTTACGTCCCTGCAAAGGTCGTATGCGTATCCCCAATCAATCACAACGCAGCTAAATTTCTCTTGCATATCTTTTTATTGTATATAAAGTATAGCTACCTTTTGTTTTATTTCTTTTGGTAAAGCTTTTCTTTCTAAGAAAAGGTTTTTTATATGCCTTCTTTAGCCATATAGTTTATAGGAAGTATGGTGTGATAGTGAAAAGATGAAAGCAGTGGAAAATAAAGAAGAGTATCTTATAAACTGTCTCAAGGAATTGGTCAGGATACCCACATTTGTGCCCCCGGGTGAGAATTACGGAAAGATAGTGGATTTGCTTATTCCCGTATTTGAGGATTTGGGATTCGAATGCGAAAGGATAGAGATGCCCGATGATGTTTATGAAGCACGGCAGAAGAGTGAGGAGCTAAGCGGTGAGAGAGTGAACCTTCTCGCCACTAAAGATTTTGGTGCAAAGGAAAGTGTAGATATATACACGCATTTAGATGTGGTTCCAGCGGGGGAAGGCTGGAGCACGTCTCCCTTTGAGCCGGTGATTGAAGATGACAGGATATATGGGCGTGGTGTAGCGGATTCGAAAGGAAGCATTGCTTCGCTTTTAACTGCATTAAGCGTGATGAATGAGCAGGGATTAGAAAGCAAATATAATCTCCGGGTTGCGTTAACCACGGATGAAGAAGTAGGACTCTACTCCGGTTTGTGTTTCTTTGCGGATACAGGACTTCTAAAAGGCGATTATTTACTTTGTATGGATGGAGATAACGAAGGTATATGTGTAGCAACGAACGGAGTGATGAACTGGGAGATAAAGGTATATGGAAAATCATGCCACAGCTCTGTTCCTTTTTTAGGTGTGAATGCGATAGAAAAAGCAATGCTCGTGATGCACGAGTTAGATGTGCTGAAAAGGGAAGTAGAAAGCAGGGAATCGAAAGCGGCTTGCAGTCCTTACATGGTGGAGACAACGGGGCAGAAGCACATAACGCCTGTTTTTAACGTTACAATGATAACCGGCGGCGTAAAGGAAAATGTTATACCACCGGGTTGCATCTTGCGTGGCGACCGGAGATATATCCCGGAAGAGGCGGTTGAAGAAGTGATAAAAGAGTTCGAAGATTTTTTGCACCGCATAATAACAAAACATAACATAGAATTAGAGCTGCTTTGTAAACCCGGCTACCCGCCTATGTTCACTAACCCTGATGGCGAATGGGTAAGAAGAGTGCGGGATGCGGCATCTGACTCTTTCGGCGTTTCTAAAGAGATAACAGGTGTGCAGGGCGGTTTAGACGTCGCTTATGCCGTCCAGAGAACGAACCAGCCGGTTTGTGCTTTTGGTGTTGGCAGTTCCATAGAGAGCAATGCGCATGGTGCGGATGAAAACGTTAGAATACGAGATTTGAAGGATTATGTGAAGTTTCTGGTAAGGTTGCTGACATAGGCGGGCATTGGGCGTTCCTTGGACATTATGAAGTCTGAGGTATCAGTTTGGTGTGCGCAGGCTAAAAAGAGATCAGCTCAATATTATAATCACTATTTAAACTTTTCGATGTTTTCAATTATTCCATTAATGAGAAGCAGATTATATTTGCATCTATAGA
The DNA here is from genome assembly GCA_017883965.1 of Candidatus Methanophagales archaeon. Lineage (GTDB taxonomy): Archaea > Halobacteriota > Syntropharchaeia > Alkanophagales > Methanospirareceae > JAFNKG01. The sequence goes on from JAFNKG010000014.1 coordinate 37,190, forward strand.
GCAAACCGAAACGATTTAAAAATCGATGAAGGTTACCCGAAAAAACATTGAAGCGGAAAAGCGAAGCGAACGTGAAATAACTGATGAAAAAAGGTTTTGGAATTCTCGGTGCTTCTATCACTCTATTTTATAAGCGTTCATTCCGCGCTGGCGCTATCTATGAATCTTATCAACCCCTTGTCCATTTTTATAAATGACCTGACCGCATGCCGTATCGCTTGACTCCTATTTTCAAACACACCTCTATCAATCAGAGCATCCAGATAGTCCAGATTTTCTTTTTCTATCCATATCGTAATATGCTCCTTCCGCTCATGCGTATTTTTCCGTCTCATACATAGCCTAATGTAGCCTTATCCTTTATATGCTTTCATGACTTAATTATTAATACATTTGAATTTTATAAGTGGCGAAGGCATCTGAGAAGAAGTTATACGGCGGTGGTTAGTATCGGCAATTTTAATTTGTTCATTTGATCACACCCCGAATATTTTCAACCGCAATTTCCTCCAGAGTGGAATTCGATTGATGAATTTGTTTTGGTATATCGCTACTGCAAGTCTTATCCATAAAGGCACGAATTCAAACTTTGTTCTTACGTCTTCGATTCTCTCTCCAAACACCTCGTAATCGGTGCTGCCCAACTTCTGCGTAACCGCAAGCTTTAAATGAGTGATTTTGTCCGGGTTGAATCCCATGATTCTTGCACATGCATGGTCAGTAGCTACTGCATCGTTTCCTATAACTAACAAGCCTAAGGGATTTGGTGCCCCCTTCGTGGGACCCGCACCTTCCATCGCAATAATGCCATCCATTAAACATAGGTCGGGCAACCTCACTTTGTTTAAATCACATATTACCGCATCCAAATCTGGATGATATTGCGGTTTGTTTTTTATCGGGTTTGAACCGTATTGATTTTTAAGAATGCACGTGATTCCTGTCAGAGTCTGCGTCTTCAATTTTCCCACTGAGATTAAAAAATTAGACCCCATGTACGATTTCGACATTTTCAAATTTTTGAAGTGTAATCCATTCGGATTAACAGCAACATATTCATCTTTTGTTAGATTTAATAGCTTTGCATTAGGATATTGGTTAAAGGTATCTTCCCAGCCGAGGACTTTAAATGCTACATCAACGTTAAGTTCAGTGGTATCTGCTTCTCCAATTGTGATAGTTTCAATGTCGTAATTTTGTAATAGCCAATCTACGAGGCATTTAACGATAAAAGGGTCAACAGATACACCGGTTTCATAGTCGCTGACATGACAGATGTTCGGTTTGACCATTATATCTGCTTTTTGTGGGATTTTGATTTTATTTCGCTCTTTCATCTGGTCTAATAGATTGAAAAGTGCCGCTTTAATCTCTGACTTGTTCTGGAGATGCTTTACTTTTGTGATTCCAACAAAGTTTTTTTCTATTATTACACCAACCATCAATCAATACTATGCCAGTCTTTTATAAGTTTTTACGTATTACGAGGCGGTCTCACAATTCAAAATCTTAACAAAAAAATAGAAGCATAAAGCAATTCCAAACATTAACGCCTTCTTTTTATCTATGCTATCGCATTGGATTTAGCGGTTTATCATTCCGCTACATTCACCGAAAAAGCGATAATGTGAAAAGCGAAGGGATATGAAATAAGCGGTGAGAAGAATTTCGTAGAATTGAAATAATGCGAAGTTTTTATTATAGTGAGTAGAGTTTGTTATGATAAGACAAATAGAAGAAGGTGATACAAAGGGGGGGATTATTATTCCGAAGGATATGTTTAAGGAGTTTGTGGAGTTTCAAAGGTGGTGGGTTGAAGGAGGGATATGACTGCCCAAAATAAGGGTAATAGAAGGTTTTTATATTGAAAAATCATAATAATATAGGCAATAAGGGATAAGAAAATGTCAAAATGCGTATTCTTTTTAGGCGCAGGCTTCAGCAAAGATGCTGGTATTCCTCTCCAATACGAGTTATTGCCAAAATATCTTAAGAGAGGGGATAAACATAGAAAACAAATATTAGACTTTCTTTCTGATATTTATGCATTCGATTATCCCCCTAACAAGGATATCTATCCTAACTTAGAGGATATTTTTTCTGCAATGGATACTGCCATTATAAACGATGAGTGGCTTAAAACATACAGTCCTGATAAGCTAAGGGAAATTAGAGAAAACCTTGTATGTGGGATTATCAAGTTGATTGATAAATCTAAGGGAAATTCTGATTACATTGAGAAGTTTGCAGAAGTTCTAACAAATTTTAGGTTAAATTCCGAAAATAATGACCCCTTTGCTATAATCACAACGAACTGGGACATTGTCTTATTAAATGCGTTTAGGAAATGTCATAACAAACTTATAAAAGATCGTTTTGGAAGTAACGACACACAAAATCTCAGGGGAATACAGGAGAAAGATAGAGAAAACATAGCATTACTCGATTACTGTTTATACACTCACCCGTTGAGAGATGAAGATATTAAAAATCATATTCCGTCTTTAAAAATAAAAGCCATGGGATATAAAAACATTAAGTTATTATATCTTCACGGCTCTCCTATCTGGCGTTATTGTAAAAAATGTAAGAAGATATTCTCTCCTCCATCGTATGGTGATATTCCAACTAAAGTTCTTATACAAAAAATAACTGATTGCTCAGAATGTTGTACCAATTCTACTTTATCTCCTGTTTTGATTATGCCGACATATTATAAAATTATTCAAAATGTTCATTTGTTGGATGTGTGGCAAAACGCCGCAATGGAATTACAAGAGGCTACGACTGTCTTTTTTATTGGATACCGTTTACCAGAGGCCGATTATCTTATCCGAAATCTTTTAGTTTCTAATATTAATGATGATGGGCTTCATCCCGAAAGTCAATATAGATCGAGGTACATCCTCCATCTTATCCTCGGCGGTGATAAACAATATCATAT
>JAFNKG010000083.1 GCA_017883965.1 Candidatus Methanophagales archaeon
TGGGGCAGAGCCCCACACTACCAAATCCCAAGTAAATCCCAATTTCCAAATCCCAAAAGTTTGGTAGTATTGGTATATATTGGGATTCTGGATTTCCTGGAAAAGGGAGGTGATGGGCAGTGATTGAGTGGCTGCATCCGGGACTTGTATTTATCTTTGGTGCGCTTCTAATACCTGCGTTAAAGGGAAAATGGAAGAAGACGTACCTGCTTCTGTTGCCGATAGTGGCGCTTATAGACCTCCTGTTTATGTCAGAAGGGGTATTCTGGCGCCTTCCTTTTCTGGAATATGAACTTATCTTTGGCAGAGTGGACGGGTTAAGTTTGGTTTTTGCGTATGTATTTGTGATTGCCGCTTTTTGTATGACGCTTTATGCACTGCATGTAAAAGAGGATGGACAGCATGTAGCCGCTTTCTTCTATGTTGGGAGCACACTTGGAGTGGTATTCGCAGGTGACCTTTTCACTTTATACTTATTCTGGGAGATAATGGCCTGGTCTTCGTTGTTCCTTATATGGTATCGTAAGACGAAGGCATCTTCGGAAGCAGGGTTCCGATATATCATGGTGCATCTTTTTGGTGGTATATGTCTATTAGCAGGCATTATTTTGTATGTGCAAAATACAGGGTCTACTGCTTTTAACGTCTTTGATTGGGGATTAGGTGGGGGTTATCTGGCTTCTTACTTTATACTGGTTGGATTTCTCATAAATGCTGCCGTTCCGCCACTGCATGCATGGCTGTCAGATGCCTACCCGGAAGCCACGGTTACTGGTGCTGTGTTCTTAACTGCATTTACGACAAAGAGCGCGGTATATGTGTTAATCAGGGGTTTCCCGGGTGTGGAGCTTCTGATATGGTTGGGAGCGATAATGGCAATATATGGAGTTATCTTCGCAGTGCTTGAGACTGATGCGAGAAGACTTCTTGCCTATTCTATCATCAGTCAGGGAGGATACATGGTAGCGGGTGTTGGAATAGGAACTTGGATGGCGATAAATGGCTCAATTGCTCATGCTTTAAGCTGCATTCTTTATATGGCGTTGCTATTCATGGGTGCAGGTGCAGTGCTGGAGATGACAGGGAGGAGCAAGTTCGCCGAATTAGGCGGTCTCTACAAATATATGCCAATCACTTTCTGGCTTTACATGGTTGGTGCTTTCTCCATTTCTGGTTTTCCGCTATTCAGCGGGTTCGTAAGTAAGACGATGGTTATCGGATCCACAGCACTGGTACATCAGCCTATTGTATGGCTGTTGCTCGAAGGAGCTGCAATAGGAACATTCCTCGTCGCAGGTCTAAAACTTCCCTACCTCACATGGTTTGCAAGGAAGGAGCCAGTTGTAGAAGCGAAAGAGCCACATAAAAATATGATTGCTGCGATGGGCATTACTGCATTTCTTTGCGTATTTATCGGCATGCATCCGCAAACCCTCTACCGAATGCTTCCTTACTCTGTGGATTATGCCCCTTACGCAGCGGGTCATCTGGTGGGAATGAGCCAGCTCCTTCTGTTTACGTTTGTTGCGTTTTGGATGCTAAGGGGAATGCTTCACGGTGAACGAACGATTACACTTGATACCGACTGGTTCTATCGAATAGCGGGGAAGAGATTTATATGGTTCTGCGAGAAACCTCTGTTGAATTTTGCGGATACTATTGACAAAATTCTGCTGAAAATTGCGGATTCCTTCGTATGGTTCAGCAGGAATCCAGTTGTTGCGTCGAGAATAATGGTACTTATGGTAGGTGCAGTGGTAACGAGACCTTTCAATCCCACATACATGCGATATGAGCGAGATCTGGAGGAGCTCAGGAGGCTGTATCCGGGAGAGGTGCACAGATTGGCAATAGGAAGTGGTGTGCTACTGGTGCTCATGTTTTTCGCTCTCTATTTGATTATTTATCTGACGTATGGAGTGCTATGGGTCTAATCGGAGCAAATAGGCAATAGGATTTTGGAATTGGGGATCGGGCAAATCTGCCCTATTCCCCTTTGGCTATTTTTGGATTTCTATATGCTGAAGAGAGAACTTTTACGTTGAGATTTGGTAATCGAGATTTACTTTGTTTTGCTTTTATTTCTATCCCCTTCATTATAATATAAATAAAAGAATTAATGAGGATAGGGGGATGGGAATAATGGAGAAGTCGGGGGTAAAAGAGTTGAACCATAGATTTCTCATATTGTTTTTCGCGGTATTAGCATGTGCTATCTTAACTTTTTATTTCGCCAGTAAGGGCGAAACAAGGGTATATACTCATCTTTTCTATATCCCTATCCTTTTAGCTGGAGTGTGGTATCGTAAGAAGGCTATTTACATCGCTCTTTTTCTCAGCTTCTTCTATATTATTGTAACCTATCCTTGGACCCATCCCTCGGATGTTTTTGCACGAAGTACTATTCTTGTAGCGGTGGCGTATGTTCTCGGATTTGTAAGCGAGAAGCGAGCTAAAGGAGAGGAGAAGCTAAAAGAAACAAAATATTATCTGGATGATATTATTAAGAGTTCTGCGGATGCGATTGTTGTTGTGGATATGGAAGGAATAGTGCGTTCCTGGAACAAAGCAGCAGAAGACTACATGGGTTATACTGCAGATGAGGTAATAGGAACCTCCAACAAAAAATTTTTTGCTGACCCTGAAGAAGCGGAGAGAATAATGGAAATTGCGCTGAGAGCTGGAGAGCTTAAAAATTATAGAACAACCGTGTTAAATAAAGATAAAAAGCCTGTACACATCAACATGTCAGCGGCATTGTTAAAGGACAAAAATGGCGCGCCGGTTGGCACTGTCCGTGTGAGCAGAGATGTAACAAAAGAAATGGAGTTGGAAAAGAAAATAAAAGAAGAGCGGGACAACCTGAATTTGATACTTGAGAGTATGGCTGATGGTGTGTACATTGTATCAAAAGACTATAAAGTAGAGTTTATGAACAAGGTTTTGATTGATGAGTTTGGAGACCAGGTAGGTGGTATTTGCTATAAGATGTTTCATGATAGGGAAGAGCCCTGTCCGCTGTGCAAAAATACAGAGGTAATGAAAGAAAAGACAATGAGGTGGGAGTGGCACTCTCGTAGGAAGAACAAGACTTATGACCTCATTGAGACACCTCTGAAGAATATTGACGGCACTATATCAAAATTAACGATATTTAGAGACATAAGTAAGCGAAAGCAAATGGAGGAGGAGCTGAAGGAGGCTAAGGAGCGATATATGGTAATCTTCGAGCACGCACTCACCGCTTTGTGTGTTATTGAGGAAGATAAAAAAGTCTCTTTGGTCAATAAAGAATTTGAGACCCTGAGCGGGTATTCGAGGGAAGAAATAGAGGGCAAGAAGTGGACTGAATTCATTGCTGAAGAAGACTTAGAAAGGGTGAATAAGTATCACGATGAAAGAAAAAAAGGAGGAGCGCCAGCATGCTGTGTATTCAAGTTCGTTAGCCGCAATGGAGAAATAAAGCACGTGAATACCTGTATAGAACCAATCCTAGATGCAAAAAGGTGCATCGCCTCTTTGCTTGACATCACAGAGCTAAAAATGAAGGAGGATGATCTGCGTGAGACCTGCGAAAAACTTGCGGAGCTGGATAAAATGAAGAGGGATTTCCTTAACGTGGCTTACCATGAGATGCGGTCCCCTCTTGCACCAATTGTAGGATATGCAAGCCTGCTGGAGCGATTCAAACTTACTGATAGGGGGAGAAAATATATTCATAATATAGAGAAGTGTGCAAGACAACTTGAGAAGATGATTAATCGGATGTTAGAACTCGCACGCATTGACAGTAGGAAGGTAGAGCTGATTTTGGAAGAGTTCTCCATCCCGGGAGTGGTGTGGGAAGTGGTTAAGAGCCTTGAACCGGAAGCAAAGAAGAAAAAACAAAAAATCTCCATAGTCATCCCTGAGATAGAAATTCAAGCTGATAAGCTGAAGACAGTCGCTATTTTCACTAACTTGATTTCCAATGCAATCAAATATACCCTGGAGAAGGGGATAATAAATGTCATGATTGAGGATAGGGGAGAGGATATACGTGTTTGCGTTACGGATACAGGGATTGGTATTCCAGAGGAACATCTGCCAATGATTTTTGAGCGATTTTACATGGTTGATACCTCATTGACCAGGAAGTCAGGGAGTCTTGGACTGGGTTTATCCATAGTAAAGGAGTATGTAAAGTTGCATGGCGGTAGAGTATGGGCAACAAGCGAACTCGAGAAGGGCTCAAAATTCTTCTTTACTATGCCAAAAAGACAAAAATAAAAGGAGGGGGTGAAGATGCAGAAGAAGAGGATATTGATTGTGGAAGATGCGGCATACATGCGTGAAATGCTGGTTGAGATGCTGGAACAGGAGGGGAAGAAATATGAAGTGGCGGGCTTCGCTGTTGATGGGAAGGAAGCAGTGGAGAAATATAAAGAATTGAAGCCTGACCTCGTTACCATGGACCTGGTGATGGAGGTGATGGATGGGATTCAAGCGATAAGGGAGATAAAAAAGCACGACCCAAATGCCCTTATCCTCGTGATCACCGCATTGGGCACGCCTGAGCAGAGGAAAGCGGCGCTGGAAGCGGGAGCGGATGAATACCTGTGGAAGCCTTTCACAATAAAAAATCTATCTGATATGCTTGAAAAACTGTTGAGGAAAAGAGAAGAATGAGTGAGGAAGTAGGATTTGAGGAGGTATTGCGTTCGCTCAGAAGGAGCAGAGTGAGAACCGAGATTGTAATGTATCTCTATAAAATCTATCCTAAGGCTTCATATCCCGCGGAGATTTCCAGAAACACCGGGATAGACCCCACAAATATCCTTGGTGGACTAAGAGGAATGGGGAACAGGTTCGATGCGGCAAATTCGCTACTCAAACAAGGGGTTGTGGAGAAGATAGAGCGAGGAGATGCAACATACTATCGGCTTTCAGAACTGGGTAAATCGTTGATAGAGAGCATACAGAAGGTTTAAAGAGCGGTATTTGATTTTGTTAGAGCAGAAGTTTATGCACCTGCATATATAGTAGTATAGATTTATCAATAAAATATATATGTCACAAGTTACATATATTTCACTGGTGACACAAAAGGAACCGGTGAAATGAATATAGAAACGGTGTTAAAAGGATTGATGGTGGGTGTAGTTATAGTCTTAGTTGTATCTGTGGTATTCATTAAGCATCACGACCATTTTTTGGGCTTCCATATTCTATACGGTGCGATAGGAGCTGGATTTTTTCTGTTAGCTACGAGGATATTGTCCGTAATACAAAAGGAGGGAAGGCAAGATGATTGAAATAAGTAGCATACCCAATATCCCTCCTGCTCTTATTTATTTTGCAGGGGCTGCATTACTACCCCTGCTCGGGAAGGGTAAAGCGAGGAAGATTTATCTCCTTATATTAGCTGCGCTTGGGTTAATAGGTGTAGCTTTATTAAGACCGCAGACAACCTGGGATTTTTCTGTTATCCCGGGATTTGAGCTGACATTCTTGCATGCAGATAGTTTGAGCCTTATAATGGGCTATATATTCGCTCTGATAGGAGGTGCAGCGATATTATATTCGATAGAAATAGTAAAAGAGAATGGAGAGTTTGTATGTGGATTGCTATACTTGGGAAGTGCTCTGGGTGCGGTATTTGCAGGGGACTTCTTCACCTTGTATATCTTCTGGGAGATAATGGCTTTCTCTTCCCTTGGTTTGATATGGTATAGCCGAACAGAGAGAGCAACAAATGCAGGTATGCGATATATTTTGTTTCACCTGTTTGGTGGTTGTGCCCTTCTCGGTGGGATAATAATTCATTATATAAATACGGGTTCTATCGCAGTAGGACCGATAGAGCCTGGTATAGGGTACGTGCTTTTACTTATAGGAATAGGAGTGAACACGGCATTTATACCTCTGCATACCTGGCTACCTGATTCATACCCGAAGGCAACGATAGCAGGCGCCGTATTTATGTCTGTATATACGACAAAGACAGGAGTATATGTACTTGCGAGGACTTTTTCGGGTGTAGAAGCGGTAGCATACATGGGGGGAGTGATGTGCCTCTATGGCGTTGTATTTGCACTGATGCAAAACGACGTGAGAAAACTTCTTTCTTACCATATTGTTAGCCAGGTTGGCTACATGGTAGCAGGGGTAGGAATAGGCACTTATATAGGGATAAACGGAGGAATCGCACATGTTTTTAACCATATTTTGTATAAGGCACTGCTGTTTATGTGTATGGGAGCGGTGATATATGCGACGGGGAAGAACAACCTCACAGAACTTGGTGGACTGGCGAAAAAGATGCCGGTAACAATGATAACGTGCGTGATAGCGGCATTTTCCATCTCTGGCGTTATAGGGTTCAATGGATATATAAGTAAGGGAATGGTGATCCATGCAACATCTCTAAAGGGCATGCCGATTTTGGAATTGGCTTTGATATTGGGTTCAATAGGCACTTTTCTGTCCTTCTTAAAGCTCACTTATTTCACATTTTTCAGGAAGAACGAGGAAATAGAAGCGAAGGAAGCGCCGTTATCTATGCTTGTTCCGATGAGCGTTACCGCTTTCCTTTGCGTTGCTCTTGGAGTGTATCCGAAAATGCTTTATGGAATACTGCCTTATCCTGAAGAGGCATTCCACTACCATGCATACGGACTTGGGCATGCGATAGGCACGTTGGAGTTATTAATGATGACTGCATTGGTGTTCTTCATACTGAAATTTGCAATATCGCCACACGAGAGAGTGACGCGTGACATAGATTATATATATAGAAAGGCGGGCAGGGGATTTATATGGTTCTGCGAGCAGCCGTTGGTGACAGTTGCGAATTTTATTGACAAAGGCTTGCTGAGAATTACTGATGCTTTTGTTTGGTTCAGCAAGAACCCAACGGTAGCGTCAAGAATAATGGTACTCATGGTGGGTGCAGTGGTAACGAGACCTTTTAATCCCACATACATGCGATATGAGCGAGATCTGGAGGAGCTCAGGAGGCTGTATCCAGGAGAGGTGCCCAGAATGGCGATAGGAACAGGCGTGCTGCTGGCGCTCATATTTTTCACGCTCTACTTGGTTGTTTATCTAACGCATGGATTGCTATGGGTATAGCCAACCAATAGGCAATAGGGGTCGGGGATAATTGCCTACCAATGTTAAGTCCGTCCCCATTATCTCTTATTTTGAAAAACTGACCACTATAGCAACGACTTTTTAAAAAAAATCTCGCCTGCTTCTTTCATTCTTCATTAAGATTTAAATAAATCATTTGTCACTGGTGACACTTGAGACACAAGTGACACAAAGTGTCACGATCGAAAAGCTTTTTATTACCCTATTACATATAGGTTATTAGGGACACCAGAAATATAAAAGACAAAGGTGAAAGTGGTGTCACAAAGGGGAACAAAAAGCGAAGGTGAAAGCGGTGTCCCTAAAGGTATAAAAATAGGAGGTGAAATGGGAATGAAAAAGGTTGTGGACTCATGGAGATGTTTTAGCAAAGACCCTGTGCTTGCAACGAGAATAATGATAGATATGGCAGGTAGGATGTTGCTGGGGGTATTTAATCCTGTGTATAAGAAATACGAGCAGGATTTGGAAGTGTGTAAGAGAAATTGCCCTGAGGTATCATGTCATAGTCTGGCTATCGG
>JAFNKG010000084.1 GCA_017883965.1 Candidatus Methanophagales archaeon
TCTTGCAATCTGAAAAGATAGTAGTAGTATAAGGATTCTGCAATTCCATATCCAACGGCATTCAATACAGGGTCTGCGATTATGCGCTTTATGCCGTGCTCCTTAGCCATTTTTATGTTCGCAACCAAACTTTCGTCTTTTTTGCTGGATGCGTCAAAATCAGGAATTACAACCGCCGTTATATCATTTTCCGCTATCTCGCCACCTACTTCCGAAATATTTTCTTTATTCACGCTGAGCACCATGTCAACACCGGTTTCTATGCCTGCAAGTATTAGTTCCGCATCCAAGGTATCAACGGAAAGAGGAATATCAGGTTCAGGTGCGAAAGACAAAGCCGCTTTTACCGCTTCTTTCACTTCGCCCGGCTTCGCACCCACGTGAACGCCAATGTCAATAATATCAGCGCCGCTTTTTAAGAAGAAGTCCATTTTTCGTTGTATTTCCTCCTCGGTCATCAACGTTGCATCCACGAGTTCAGCACAGACCTTCATTCTCGCCCCTCCGCCTATTTTCACTCCTTTCAGCGAGAACGTCTCTTTTACACCGCTTTCTAACTCGTGCAACTGCTTCTTTGCGGTCTCTCTTCTCTTCTCCGCAAAAAACATGTCAGCCGGTATGAGTGAAGAGAATTCCATTTCTTCTGCGGATTTTAATACCTCACCGAGGTCGTATGCATGTCTGGGTCCCAACCTGATAGGCGTGGCTATTTCTTTTTCTAAACCGCGGAAATCAGCTTTGCAAAGTCCAGAAACTAAAATGAGGTCGTAGTCCGATTTTTTGGAAATAAAATATTCTTCAAGTGCTTTTCTCAGCGATTTAGGCGTGGAAAAAGCGGCAACATCTAAGTCCTGTGTAAGCACCTCGCAGTCTAGCGCCAAATTTGCTGTTCTTACCGCATCCTTGACCATCCCTTCTGCTTTCCTTCCGGTTGCCAACAATATCTTCATTCGCTTAAACACTCCATAAAAGGGTCTTCTGGTTTATCTTTTATCGTTTGATACACGATAAACGTCTCCGTCCGCTCAACAGCGCCAAAGGAATGCATCCTCCTTATGAATTCCGTCATCTCTTCCTTATCCCGGAAAAGGAGTTCTATGAAGAAGTCAAACCTGCCGAAGAGGAGTTGAATTTTCCTTACGTTTTTACTATTCCTCAAGAACTCAGCGAGTTCGTTCCTCAATTTCTCTTCTGGCTTCGCAATAATTAACACATAAGCCTTGAAGGAGAATCCGAGCTTATCCGCATCTAAACAGACTGAAAAACCATTTATCACACCCTCCTCTGACAGCTTCTTCACTCGCTCAAAAGCCACTTGCCTGCTTATCCCGCACCTTCTACCCAGCTCTGAATAAGAAAGCCGCCCGCTCTCAAGCAGCGCCCTCAAAACACATTTGTCCTTTTTCTTCAACTTCATTTCCATCATTTGTAAAAATTAAATTTCGAAAACTTTATAAAGTGATTATATTTTATATCTTTTTTGGTTTATGTTTATGGTCATGGACATGGACACGAAAGCGAAAGAGAAAAAGCAAGGAAGAAGGGCAAAAGATGGAAGATAAAAGAACAATAGATGTGCTAAAAGCGAGATTGGAAGCGGAAAACCACCGGAAACTTATCAGGGTAGATAATCCTGAGCTCCATCAATTTATCGCTAAGTACGTTGAGCTTTGCAATCCTGATAAAGTTTTTGTCTGCACTGATTCACCAGAAGATATCCGGTATATCAGGCAAGAAGCGATAAGAACTGGAGAGGAGAATGAACTTGCTATGGAAGGGCATACGGTTCATTTCGACGGCTATTACGACCAGGCAAGGGATAAGAAAAATACTAAGTTCCTTCTACCTCCCGGTGTTGATTTAGGTTCTGATATAAATGCAATGGATAGAGCGGAAGGGCTCAAAGAAATTCATGATATTCTGATAGACATCATGCAGGGGCACCAGTTGTATGTGTTATTCTTCTGTTTGGGACCTCTCAATTCCGAATTCTCGATACCCGCGGTTCAGCTTACCGATTCCTGCTATGTAGCCCATTCGGAAAACCTGTTGTACAGGCAGGGCTATGAGGAGTTCGTAAGATTGGGACAGTCCGCGCAGTTCTTCAAGTTCGTGCATTCTGCTGGCGAGCTGGATGCGAGAATGACCTCAAGCAATATTGATAAACGGAGGGTGTATATTGACCTTGAAGATGAAACCGTGTATAGTGTGAATACGCAGTATGGTGGCAATACCATAGGACTCAAGAAGTTAGCAATGCGCCCCGCAATAAAAAGAGCATCAAAGGAAGGTTGGCTAACAGAGCACATGTTTATTATGGGCGTGCATGGTCCATCGAAGTGTGTAACTTATTTTGCAGGCGCATTTCCTTCACTCTGCGGAAAGACTTCCACTTCCATGATAAAGGGTGAAACCATAGTTGGAGATGATATAGCGTACTTAAGGAAAAAGGATGGAGTAATACGTGCAGTCAATCCGGAGAGGGGAATATTTGGAATAATACAGGGCGTAAACTCCAGAGACGACCATATTATATGGAAAGCACTCCACAGTCCGGGTGAAGTTATATTCTCTAATGTGCTGGTAACGGAAGAAAAAGGCGTTCACTGGATTGGTAAGGACGGAGAATATCCAGAAAAGGGTTTTCATCATTCAGGAGAATGGCAGCATGGGAAGAAGGATGAAAAAGGTAACGAAATATTACCTTCACATCCAAATGCAAGGTTTACACTTGACATGAAACGGTTAGAGAATGTGGACCCAGAGCTTGATAATCCTGAGGGTGTCGCAATAGGCGGGATAATATATGGTGGAAGAGATTCAGACACAAAAGTGCCGGTTGAGGAATCCTTTGACTGGGTGCATGGCGTTATCACCATGGGTGCCGCGTTGGAGTCAGAGACGACAGCCGCAACGCTGGGAAAAGAAGGCGTGCGAAAAATCAATCTTATGTCAAACCTGGATTTCCTTTCCATACCTATTGGTAAATATATAGAAAATCATCTGAATTTTGGCGAGGAATTAAAAAATCCACCTCGTATCTTCTCTGTGAATTATTTTTTAAGAGATGTAGATGGGAATTTCACGAATGATAAAAATGACAAGGCAGTGTGGCTTAAATGGATGGAACTGCGTTCACATCGCGAGGTTGAAGCAATAAAGACACCCGCAGGGCTCATGCCAAAATATGAAGACCTTAAGCGGCTGTTTAGAGAGGTGCTTAATAAAGACTATCCAGAAAAGGATTACATTAAACAATTCACTTTGAGGGTTGCAGAAAATTTAGCCAGGGTCGAGCGAGTGGAGGAGTTCTACAAGACAAAAGTTCCTGATACGCCGCATATACTATTTAGGGTGCTGGAGGAGCAAAGGCAACGGCTAAACCACGCAAGGGAGAAATACGGGGATTATGTATCGCCATTAAAACTTCCCGTACTTGTTTAACTCCATAGAAAATCCAAAATCCCAATACTACCAATTTAGCTCCATTTTAGCTCATCCCTTCTCTTTGGGATTTGGAAATTGGGATTTACTTGGGATTTGGTAGTATTAGTCATTGGGATTTATTGTCCAGCTATACAATTACATCCGCTCTAATATCCTATCAATTTTTGATTCGTATGCTAATATATATTTCGATGCCTCCTTCGCCAAGCTAAGTTTTGTATCACGAGATATTTCGCCCTCCTTCCGAAGCTCTTCAATTATTTCATCGTATCTCGCGGTATTTACGATAACCGCAACGTATTCAAAATTCTTTATCCCGGAGCGGAGCATTGCAACACCGCCGATGTCCATACCATCCAGCGGTTTTTTGGCTGCAAGGTCAAGGGGTATGAGATTTACAGCAACGATTCCTATCTCCGCAGTTGCGATTCCAACATGAATTCCGGGATGCAGGGTCTTCACCTTTCCTTCGAGCATCTCTTGAAATCCCGTGAACTCCGACACTTTGGTCACCGTGATTCCATTCTTCAAAATCGCCCTTGCTGTGCCTTCAGTTGCGATTATCTCTATCCCAAGTTCATTCAGGGCTTTTGCGAATTCTACCACTTTATCCTTGTTGAATACGCTTATCACAGCTTTCATCTCAGGAACATGATCGAAAGAAACGGATGGGTGGATACAGGAATTATTTATTATAATGGAACAATTTTAATTGTATAGGTGGTATAAATGGAAAAAAGGTTTAAGTATGTGATAAAGGTGGAGGGGAAAGAGGTCTGGCAAGGTCTTAATCCCAAGGCGAAATATTGGGAGATTAAAAAGCAAAACCCTGATAAAGAAGTGGCAATCGCATGGCGAACGAAGGAAAAGGTTCTGGTATGCACATGGAGATAGAATTTCCGTATAAAGAGTCTATATTTGGCAGAGTTAAAGCCCTGGATTTATTTGATGCAAATTTTTTAAGGGGAGAGAAGATAACAATACGAATACGATGAACGAAGAGAAAAAAACAGAAGAAAGGAGTATTAGTATTGCTCTGGTTATAGGAATGGGTGCTTTTATCCTTCTTACGAGTGCTATTGCATTAATGCTGGCGACGCCATTTGAAGTTTCCGATGTAAAGGCGTTTGAAAATCCGGAGTCAATGCGGAATCCAGTTTACTTTTTCGTCCTCATCATAGTTTTCACGGCGCTCATTCTTCTCGTGCTTAGATTTAAGGGAGGAAAAAGGCTTATTCATTTCGTGATGCTCGCAGCGGTGGCATTAACGATATATTACGTAATGGCAGTTCTTGTTCCTTATGGCATTATCGCTTTGATTAGCACTCTTGCACTTACTCTTCTCCTGTATATATATCCCGAATGGTATGTCCTCGATGCGACTGGTTTGATAATAGGAGGAGGAGCGGCGGCGATATTTGGTATTTCGCTTGGCATAATTCCAGTTCTGCTATTGATGGTAATATTAGCGGTATACGATGCAATAGCGGTTTACAAGACGAAGCACATGGTATCATTAGCGGAATCTATCGTTGATTTGCGAATACCGGTTCTTTTTGTCCTGCCGAGGAAGCGAAGTTTTTCTTTACTGCGAGATAAAGACCCGGATAAGGGTAAGAGCGAGATGGAAGAAGCGTTCTTCATGGGACTCGGCGATGCGATTATACCCTCTTTGCTGGTCGTGTCTGCGAATCGTATGAGTATGGAAGTATTTACTCACTACCTGGGGCTGATAAACGCACCTGCTCTGGGTGCGCTAATAGGAACTCTGGCAGGTTATGCGGTACTCAGCAGTTTTGCAGGCAGAGGAAAACCGCATGCGGGACTGCCCTTTCTTAATTCGGGTGCGATAATCGGGTTTGTTATCGGCTATATTTTCTTTTAAACACCTAAAACCATCCTGAGCGTATTTCTCACGGCGGGTGCAAGACCAATGACGATAATAGCCAGCAAAACGAGATTTTTCAGCTCTCTATCCTTCTCGTTAAATTGCGTATCCAATAAATATAACACGGGTATGAGCATTCCGAGCTTGAGTGGATACATCCCGGCTGCTGAGCCCGTATATTTTACTATAATGCCTTCTATCACGTGTTTCCCGCTGTAACCAAGTAGATCAATCCCAATATACGAAGAAGAAGCATCGAGTAGATGAGCCGCTAAAACCGAGACGTTCAGCTTTTCTGTTAGAAAATTCACGTTAAATTTCACGCCAATTATGTATATCACGAGCAATATTATCGCGGAAATGCCAATGACGGCAAAAAGAACCCATAGTGAAATTATTTCTTCTTCACTCAATAGAATCATCAAGTTTGCGAAAAACCATAGCACTCCGACCAGACCAAAAGCCAGCTTATAATCATACTCTCTTATTTTGTTCGTCCTGAATAATTTTACCGATATTGTAAGCATGGCAACGCAGCAAAAGAATAAAAGAAAATAGATTAACGGAGTAATCAGCACGTAGCTCAGAGGAGGAGAGAATAATTCCGCATCTTCCATCACCCTTAAGCTTGCACCGACAAAGATGTAAGGCGATACCGCGGCGATAAAACGTTCGTCTATCTCTATATCGAGCTTCTTCAGTAATTTTAATGTCAAAAAGAGGCATAATACCAGTAATAAAGCCCATGTTATCGTATTTACTGGATTGTAGCCGGTGTCATGTGTGATAGGATGAATATAGTATGTGCTGATAAATTGTCTTATCGCTTCGGGCATAATATATCATATAAATATTGGTTACTGATAATGCCGTTCTTTATTTGTAATTAATGCACATACTAATTGATAAGCCCCTCAATTCGGGGCATTCAGTTGATTTTTTTGTGCTCGTATTTTTCATTTAAAATAGCCTCCTCCTTGAATGCAGTCCAGGCATGCACGTGTGCTCTGTAATGACCAAGTAATATAAAAAGGAATATTAAAACTACAAAAAGAAATATAACAAGAGTTCTGAATTGAATACCATATTGACCAAAAAATATAATAGATAGAAACGGACTCTCGGATTCTTCAAGCACACCACTTGAAATAACAGCAATAATTGATAAAGCGGTTAAATCGAAACCGAGCACCGTTGCTACTTCGTTTAGAAATATCCCTGCTCGGTTTATCCTATTATCACAAACTTTGGTGAACAGTTCTATTTCACTCTCCTCAAGCTCGTTGAATGAAATACCTTCTTTAATTTTTTCAAAGTTACCTCTGAAACTATACCCTGCCAATCTTAAATATTTGATTGGGGTGTCTCCAACTCTCAACTTTCCTTCACATTCCTTCATGAGTTCTTTAGCCTTCATAATTCATCCTTTCTATAAAAGCATAGAGGTAGGAAAAATGGAATATGCAG
This sequence comes from Candidatus Methanophagales archaeon, assembly GCA_017883965.1. Classification (GTDB taxonomy): domain Archaea; phylum Halobacteriota; class Syntropharchaeia; order Alkanophagales; family Methanospirareceae; genus JAFNKG01. Next base: position 6,803 of record JAFNKG010000084.1, read on the forward strand.
AGGGTTGACCTGCATAAAAACTTTTGTCAAACCACTGTGCTTTCGGTTCTTCTGTTAAGATATCGTTTTATTTACCATTTCTATTCCCGTTTTCTTCTAATCAGATACAGTACTGCCAGTAATCCAGCAACTGCAAATACCGCTTCAAATCCTGCTGGTTTTGGTGTAGGTGTGGGTGTAGGTGTAGATGTGGGAGTTGGCGTATAAGGCAACTCCACACCTTCGCCCTTTATCACTTCCGTTATTGCATTAGCGAATTCAACAGCATTTTCTGGACTCTTTGCAGTTATTATTTTGTCTGAAACTACCACGCCATCATCAACATAAATCGCTCCGCTATTCTCCACCGCTGCCACTGCATCAGGCGCCGGAAATACTGTGCATTCCTTATCTTTAAGGATTCCCACTCTCGCAAGCACCACGGGCGATAAACAAATTGCAGATACGACTTTGTCTTCATCATAAGCGTCTTTAACCAGAGCCCTTAATTCTTCGTCATCCCAGAGGTGTTGTTTCGAGCCTGTACCACCAACAATTACAATAGTACCATATGACACCTAGTTACCCTTACCGTCTATATTCACCTCCTTTCTATTTAAATGAATACTTT
>JAFNKG010000015.1 GCA_017883965.1 Candidatus Methanophagales archaeon
GAAAACGTTTTTATATCCGCCTGTATCCCAGCGCCGCCACTGCAATCCGAACCACCGATGGTCATTACTCTTCTTGTTCTCATCTTCCAATTTTATAAAAAAGAAAAGAATAGAGGGGATTAAATTATGTAACCTTCACTTCACTTTACTTTTATCACACTGTACTTTTCGCGCATCTCCTTTGTGATAAAACCAATCCCGCATCTATTCCCTACTATCTCTATTGCTATCAGCTTGTCCGGGTTCTTAAGGTTCACTTTTGGCTTCTTACCGTGTAACTTCTCTACCAGGTCGTAAAAGTATCCGCCAACTTCTCTTTCTACCGCCTGGCTTGAAATATCTTCTTTCATCCCTCTTCTCTCAACTCTAAATCCAAAAGTCTCATCAGGCTCGATTTCGTCTATATACTTCTCTATTCTCCTTTTCAGTATCTCTATCAGGTTCTCTGGAGATACAAAGAACGCATCATCAATGGGAATCAATCTGTTTAGATGGGGATATTTCTTATTCTCTGCATCCTCTAAGAATCCTACTATATCTTCCACGCTTCCTATCAATACATCCCTGAATCCGGAACGTTCAAACTCGCCGTCCTCTTCCAATTTCTCTAATAATTCCTTCTCTGCATTCCTCTCCCCTATTGCCAATACGTTCCAATCCTCCAACATTTTTATCCATTATTTATTAAAGTATGGGATAAAATAAATGTTAATCACGTATCAAATTTTTCTTTTTTGAGGATGCCCGTGAAAATATGCATATTGAGGATAGAAGGAACGAATTGCGAGCATGAGACTTTTCTTTCTTTTAAGCGACTGGGTGCAGCGGCAGAGATTGTGCACCTGAAGCAATTGATAGGGGCGGTAAAAGAGCGTGAGAAGAGGAATTTAAAGGATTATGATTTGTTAGTGATACCCGGCGGCTTTTCTTCCGGCGATTATATAAGGGCAGGGGCAATACTGGCGGCGAGGATAAAAGGGGCGTTAGGGAAAGAAATAGTGGATTTTGTAAGAACCGGGAATCCCATATTAGGGATATGCAATGGCTTCCAGGTATTGGTGGAAATGGGGTTACTTCCTGGATTTGGTGCTGCTCATGAAGAAATAGAGATGCAGCAGGCAGCATTGACAACAAACGATTCCGCTCGCTTTGAATGCCGTCCTGCATTTATAAAGCATGAAAACAGGGGAAACTGTGTCTTCACGAGGGGGATAGAAAAGGGGCGCATCCTGAAGATGCCGTGCGCACATGCAGAGGGGAAGTTTTTCATTGACGAGAGAAAGAGAGAGGCGTATATACAACTTCTGGAGGAAAACGACCAGATAGTCTTCCGCTATGTTGACTCGGATGGCAATTATGCATCCCATCCCTGGAACCCTAATGGCTCCATATATAATATCGCCGGGATATGTAGCCCGGAAGGGAATATATTGGGATTGATGCCGCATCCGGAAAGGGCTTTTTATGCTTTCATGGATCCGGAATGGTCAAGGAGAGCAAGGGGAAGGAGGAACGGGGATGCATACGGAGATGGTAAAATGATATTTGAAGCTGTTTTGAATTACCTTCGCAGGTGAGTAAGGTTTTTATATAAAGATTTTATTTATGAGAAACAGAACAAAAAGGAGGAGCGTGAATACAACTGGCGAAGAAAAGACTGAAGGATAAGTGGAAAGCGAAAGAATGGTACACGGTATTAGCACCCAAGATGTTTGGTGACGTAAAAGCAGGCGATACTGTGGCTGACGAGCCATCCAAGTTGATAGGTAGAAGGGTAGAAATGACCGTAGGTGACCTCACAGGCAAGCTGATAAAGAATTCAAATTTGAAATTACTGCTTGAGATACATGAAGTGGACCATAATAACGCTTATACAGAATTCATCGGGCATAAGATAAACGGCGATTATCTACGAAGTTTAGCGAGGAAGAGGAGTTCGAAGATAGACTCAAATATCGAGGTCCTGACAAAAGACGGGGAGAATATCCGTGTAAAATCCTCTTGTTTTACGCTAAAAAAAGCAAGTGAAGTGCAGGTAAAGCTGATACGAAAGATAATGGAGGATGTAATTAGAAGTAGAGCGAGTAGCTTAGAGTTTAATAAATATATGCAGGAGATAATTCTTGGTAAACTGTCGTCAGATATATATAAGGTTACGAAGAAGATATATCCAGTGAGAAGGGTGGAGATAACTAAGACAGTAAGAGGTGGCGCTCCAGCGCAAGGACAAGGTCAAGGACAAACGCAAGGGCAAGGTAAAGAAGAAGCGGAATAAAATGAAGATAAAATTTCTCGGTGGCTGTAACGAAGTAGGACGTTCTGCGATATTGGTGGATGGTAAAATTCTCATGGATTATGGAATGAGACCGTCTGACCCTCCTGAGATACCTTTAGGGAGCGGAAGTATTTCGCCGAAGTCCGTGGTTGTATCGCATGCACACCTTGACCACTCTGGCATGGTTCCGAGTTTGATGGACAGCGGTAAGGCGCCGGATGTGTATATGACTTCCGTGACAAAGGAGTTAACCATGCTTTTGGGTAGAGATACGATAAAAGTAGGGAAAGATCAGGGATTTGTTTTTTTCAGCGAAGAAGACATCAGGAAAATGGATGAGCGTACTCATACAGTCGCTTATGGCAATCGGCTTACCTTAGACGGTTCAGATTATGTGCTTGAATTATGTAATGCTGGGCACATACCCGGTAGTTCATCGGTATATCTGAGAAAAGAGAGTGAGGATGTAAGCCTGTTTTACACTGGCGATATAAAAATGGATGTGTCGCGGTTAATGGAAAGCGCATCGCCCGCTGATTTCCCTTCCTCCGACATCCTGCTCATAGAAAGCACATACTATGATAAAGAGCATAGAAACAGGAAGGAATTGGAGCGTGAATTCATAGATTCCATTACAGAAACTTTAGATTCCGGGGGTAATGCGATTGTGCCGTGCTTTGCCGTGGGTAGGACACAGGAGATAGTGATGATTCTGCACTCCTATGGGCTTACCCCTTACGTGGATGGTATGGGACTGAGCGTTTTCAGTCTGTTTAGGAATTATCCTTCGTTTTTGAAAGATGCGAAGGCGATGAATGCTGCTTTTAGTGATGCCCAGTTTGTAAACTCGAAGAAGCGAAAGAAAGCTCTTTCCGAACCTTCCGTAATTGTCACCACCGCGGGAATGCTTAACGGTGGACCTGTGCTGTATTATCTGAAGAAGATACACGAAGACACAAGGAGCAAAGTCCTGCTCACTGGCTATCAGATAGAGGGAACGAACGGGAGAAGGTTGGTAGAGGAAGGATGCGTGGAGACAAATGGAGAAATAGTGAAGGTGAATGCAGGTGTTGAGCAATATGACTTCTCTGCTCACGCAGGCGATTCCGAGCTGAAGAAATTAGTGTCGAGATTTTGCAGTAATGGCACTGAGGTTGTGTTCATGGTTCATGGCGAACATACGGAAGAGTTTGCGGCATGGGCGAGTGATAATTTCGGATGCGATGCGATAGCGCCGAAGAATGGAGAAGAGTTTATAATAGAATAGTATAATAAGATTCATAGTAAAATGCGCCGGTAGTGTAGCTTGGTATCACAGAGGCTTGCCAACCAACCTTTCTTTCTTAAAAAGAAAGAAACGTTGACGAAAAAAAGAACTTTTATAATAAAAAAGGAGGGGGAGGGCAAAAAGCCTCTAACCCGGGTCCAAATCCCGGTCGGCGCATTGTTATCTATTTCTCTTACTCTGCAACATCACTTTTATATCGGGTATCATAAATTATAAACTCAAAAAAGAAAGATATGTATGCATGCATGCGCATACGTTTTAAACGATTAACATGAAGCCCCTCGACGAAATATTAGAACTGCTGAAAGATTCACAATGGCATTCATTAGATGAAATTAGAGCTCAAGTTTCCTTATCAGAAGATAAATTAAAAGAAATTATCCGCTTCTTAGAAGAACAAGAGTTTATTAGCATAGATAAAAATAAAATGAGGGCGAAGATAAGCCCCTTGGGATTAACATTTTTAGAACTTCCCTCGGAATAAATTTTTTGGTGTAGTTTGTTGTAGTATATCCTCCACTTCCCTTAATCGCTTCATCAAGTCTTTTCCTTCCTCTGTAAGCTCGTAATTTGCCCCTTCTTTCGGACTATTGCTTTTCCCTACAAACCCCTGCTCCAAAAGAAAGTCAAAATATCTTTGAAAGTTCCGCCAATCCAAATACGCCCTTTGCATAATGCGTGTCTTTTTCACTTTACCTTCGCTCTCCCTTTCTTCTTCGGCTATCACCCTCAAGATATCCAGAATAATTTCCCATCTACTTCTGGGATTTATTCCCTTTCTCATTTTTCCTTTTCCTCCCTCTCCTTCATTCCCGATTTAAGCTTTTCTTTCCTTCCAACCTTCCGATTGCGATTTTCAATTCACCGACATACTTCATAATTTTAAAGGGTGTATATAAAGCTTTCCATATGCAAACAAATTTTGTAAAATGTAGGACGTATTGAATCTGAGTTGTTGCAAACATAAACCATTCTTCCTCCGCTTTTTTATTTTTTATCCCATTATCCGTTCAAGCGCTACCTTCACCGCTTCGGACGTCGTATTAGATTTTCCCTCCAGTATCTTTTCAAGCTCTTTCCTTAGTTCAATATCCTTAAACTCGCTATCCAATATTTCAGCCTCTTGAACCCCCTTGTTTTTTATCACCACTTCCCTTCTTTCATTTATATGCAGACGTATCAGCACCCTATTTAATAATCCCTTCACAACCTCTCTAACTCTCATATCTATCAGCATTCCCGTGTTCTCCCTCACATCGTCCTTATATACAGGCGATTTTATGACTTCTAATGTGCCATCAGGACAAATAAGAATTCCCACATCCACTTCCTCCACTCGCAGCAACTTGAGTCCCTCACCTTCCTCCTCTAATACTTCATTCACTATTTCCATTAACAAATCGTTTAGCACAATCTTTTCCATGCTCATATCTTCATTTTGACTCATTTTGCGTTATCTTGTAACTTTCGCATTATTATCCCTTTTTATTTGATTTTTGTTCTTAAAGGTTCGGGTAGAAAGAATATATTTCAGGGAAATATGTGGGTGACATATGTTAAAAACTAGAACGCCATCCTGTGCCATCTGTTGAAAAACTCAATCTAAAGTAAACTTGGTTGTTTTAAGACTGCTTGAAACACCACCAAGATTTTTAGTGCTAAAAGCAATGACGGGATAGCCTCTTTCAGTGCAGGGTGGTGTGGGATAGGGCTTGAATAGCTATTACCTTTCTCTTCTTTCCAGCATCGCTTTTATCTTCTTCAATCTTGTGAAATTCTCGCGTTCCATCTCTTCTAACCGCATCTGTATGTATTTCCTCGTCGTTTTTAATCTCGGAATCATTACATATTCAAGCGCATTCACCCTTCTTTTTGTCTTCTCCACCTCGCCAGCGAGATTTCTCACCGCTTCCTCCAGCTCAGCAAGTTTTATTATCTTTTCCAATGCTTCTTCAAAGCTTTTAGCACATTTGTCCACCGTAGCAGACGAATCCATAAAACCATATCCTCGCTCCGTAACTTTCCTCGCTAATTCGCCCGGCAATTCCAGGACTGGCACACTAACACCCATTATGCTTCTCGAAGAGAAATCCAGCGGGATTTCCTGCGCGGTCATCAAGGACAATTGCCTCACTTCCTCCACGCCTAACCACGCTTGAGCAATGATTAAATAATCAAAAGCCTCTTTTAACTTGTCCTCCGCTTCCTTCCGTGCATCCCTTACTTCGCCCACCACGTCCAAGAATTCAGCAATAAGCGCATCTCTTTTTTCACGAAGCAAATCGTGCCCCTTCTCTGCTAACTTCTCTCTTCTTCGCAACTTCAGTAGTTCCATCCTCGTGGGGCTTACCCCTTCTATTATCTCTGGCATAATCTATAAAAGGAAGTATTAACAAAGAAAAAGTTTTCGATTCATTCAGTTTCTACAAACCAGCGCCAACGCCTTTATCCACCAAATAAATCCCATCTTGAAAGACCTTGGGGTCATAGCCTTTTATCTTTGTCGTCTGTTCTATGTTCGCCGCAGTCTGCCCAACCGCCTCCTTATTTATTCCGGAAACAACAATCTCTCTACCTTTTATTTCCACATTCACACCTTCTACAATCTTTGCTATCCTCGGTTTTCTTTCACCTAAGAAATTTGAAACCAATACGGCATTGCCCTCCTTTGTTAGAGCTACCTGCATAGGAAAATGAGCATGCACAACTGCCAATTTATAGAAAAAACCTTCCTTCACACCTGCAATCATGTTTTTGATGTGAGAGGCATAAGTTCCTGTGATAGCTCTTACCTCCTTCCTTGAAGAATCGCTTTTTATAATGACTTCATTGCCATCGTCCTTTTGCTCTACTTGTATATGCACGCCGGGATGCCATAATTCCCGCTCTATTGTACCATTTGGACCTTCCGCCTTCACCGTTCTTCCATTTACACTGAGATTCACACCTTCAGGGATTGGAATACTGAAGCTAATACCCTCATCCTTCTCCATCGAATTTGTCATCTTTAATTACCTCCATCTTCGCTCTTTATAAAGTGGAATAGATAGAGCAACTATATAAATTTTGAGAAGTTTTTAGTTGATAGAAAGATGATAAAGAAGCTAAAAGAGATGCACGAAAACAGGGATTTTTTCAATAGAACGCTTGACATAGCGGCAGTCATGCCTGTTGTAAAAGAAATAATCGCAGAGGTAAAGAACAGCGGAGATGAGGCACTGCGCGAATACACCGAAAAATTTGACGGCGTAAAACTGAAGGAAATAGAGGTGGGGAAGGAAGAGATTGAAGCTGCAAAAAGGAGTGTGGATAAAAATACGCTGAGGTGTATCGAAGAAGCATCTGCGGCGATAAGAAATTTCCATTACCGACAGAAGAGACGAGCATGGGTAGAAGAATTTGGAGAGGGTGTCTTCATTGGCGAGAAGTGTCTGCCTTTTGACGTGGTTGGCGTTTATGTCCCAGCATCCTATTTTAGCACCGCTCTGATGTGTGTGATTCCTGCGAAGATAGCAGGTGTAGAAGAGATAGTGGTATGCACACCGCCTGGAAAGGATGGGAATGTGGACGCTCTTACTTTAGTTGCGGCGAATCTCGCAGGAGCGACGAGAATATTTAAAGTGGGAGGTGCGCAGGCGATTGCGGCTCTCGCTTTTGGAACGGGAACTATTCCTGTGGTGCAAAAAATAGTGGGACCGGGGAACGTGTATGTAACAGCAGCGAAGATGCATGTTCGCGAGGAAGGTGTGGAGATAGACTTCCCGGCTGGTCCATCGGAAATTTTAGTAATTGCCGATGAAACTGCGAATCCTTCTTTCATTGCGGCTGATATGCTTGCACAGGCAGAGCATGGAGAGAAATCGCTGGCTGTTCTTCTTACCGACTCGACAAAGATAGCAGCGGAAGTGGAGCGTGAAATTTTAGCAGAAGCAGGCAAGAAGGAAGTATCACAGAACTGGATATTAATCGGGGATAACATGGAAGAGTGCATAGAATTTGCGAACGAATATGCACCTGAACACCTTGAAATAATAGTAAAAGAGCCGATGGAAGTTTTGAAGCGAATAAAAAATGCGGGGTCTGTGTTCGTAGGCAATTATTCGCCAGTAGCAGCAGGGGATTATGCAACAGGAACAAACCATGTGCTGCCAACTGCGGGCTACGCGAGGTTATTCTCCGGGCTTGACGTTGACCATTTTATGCATCGAATTGCTATACAGTGGTTGGATAAGGAAGGGTTAAAGAAAATAAAGGATGTAGTGGTGAGTTTATCCAAAGCGGAAGGTATGGAAAAGCATGCAAGGTCAATCGAGGTGAGGTTCTCATGATGCTGTCAAAGAGATTAAGTGGGGTAGAGGAGTCAGCAACCATAAGGATGGGGCATATAGCGAAGAAACTGCAGGAAGAGGGAAAAGAAGTGCTGAACTTCACGCTTGGTGAGCCGGATTTCAAAACTCCGGAACATATATGCGAAGCGGCGATGCGCGCTTTAGACCTTGGATATACGCACTATACGAGCAGTGCGGGCATAGAGGAGTTACGCGAGGCGATAGCGGAGAAGATAAGAGAAGAAAATAAGGTTGATGCCTCTGTGGAAAATGTGATAGTGACACCGGGTGCGAAACAGGCGATATACGAGTTGATGATGAGCGTCTTAGATGAAGGTGACGAGGTAATTTTGCTTGACCCTGCGTGGGTTACGTTTGAATCTGCGGTGAAAATAGCAGGAGGAGAGCCGAAATGGGTGAAAAGGGTGGAAGAAGAAGTGAAATACGAATCGCTGGAGTCCGTGGCATCCGGGAACACGAAAATAATGATAATAAATAGTCCTAATAATCCGGTCGGGTATGTTCTCGGCGACAGCGAGTTGAAAGAAATTGCGGAATTCGCTGTTGACCATAACCTTCTTGTGCTATCTGATGAGATATATGAGAAGATATTATACTACGGGAAAAGACACGTAAGCATTGCTTCTTTTAACGGTATGCAAGAAAGGACGGTCATCATAAATGGGTTCTCGAAGACTTATGCAATGACTGGCTGGCGAATAGGGTATGCGGTTGCACCACCTGAGATAATGAAAGGAATGCTAAAGATACAGCAGCATTCGGTAACCTGTGCACCGTCAATCGCACAATATGCAGCTTTAACAGCGCTTAGAAGCTCACAAGAATGCGTGGCGGAGATGGTGGATGAGTTCAAAAGGAGAAGAGACGTTATTGTGATGCGGCTAAATGAGGTAGGGCTGCGATGCTTGAACCCGGAAGGTGCTTTTTATGCCTTTGTAAACACCTCAAATCACGGAGACGGTATAGAATTCACTGAGCGGTTGCTAAAAGAAGCGTATATTGTCGTTACACCGGGTTCGGCATTTGGACTCGCAGGTAAAGATTACGTGCGGTTTTCGTTCGCAGCTTCAATAGAAGATATTTTAGAGGCGATGGAAAGGATAGAAAGCACTTTTCCAGAAGCAAGGCATTTCAGGGGATGAGATAAAAAGGGGGGTAATAATGGCGAAAGTAAAATTGCTCCGGGTAACAGAGGAAGGAATTAATCTGGTTGCGGAATCTGCGAGGGTAAGTGGAGTTCCATTGACGCAAAGCTCGAGAGAAATAATTGAATTAATCACTGATAACGATTATTCGAGTGCGCTTGAACATATCTATTTCACTTTTGATGTCTCGGAGATAAGCGTGGCGTTGAGCAGGGAATTGTTAGAGCACAGGATTGCTTGTTTAGGTGGAAGGACCCAAGTTATCATAAGATATAAAGGTAAAATTAGATATGTATGGCTGAGGAATCTGCATTATCTTAGCGACAAATCGGGAATTGAAATTTTGATGCAGGATGGCTCGTTCAAAAGGATAAATGGATTTGCCAGATATCCTTATTCCGGACCTTTATACAAAATTACACTGATAAACGGGGCTAATTTTATAACGGATGCAAATCATCCAAATGTTACACAAGAAGGGTTAGTAAAAACCAGAGATTTAAAGGTGGGTCAAGACGCATTGTTATTCGCATCGTCGGGGGTTCAAAACACCAGCCGGGGTTCATACGATTTAGGCAGGTTTGCCGGTCTTTATGCTGCGGAAGGCTCTACACGCAGAGGTCGTTTAAACTTCACTTTTAATAGCAATGAAGTGGAACACATCGATTTCGTAAAGCGATTTGGAGAAAGCAACTTGGGCTGTTCTGTTACGATAGAACCAAAAGAGGAAGAGCATAAATGTCAGGTTTATGTCGGTAGTTCTGGAATCGATAAGTGGATACACAATTTTGTGGAAGGAAATACAGCAAAAGATAAATCTGTTACCAGCCATGTCTTCGACTTGGGCAAGGAATTTCTTCAAGGCTTCACAGACGGGATTTTTGATGGAGATGGAAACAAAAGAGGTTTGCTTGAAATTCGTTCTAAACAGCTTAGAGATGACACAGCCAATATATTATGTTATCTCGACAAAGACTACCTGATGTCTGATGTTTTCCACAAAAACAGAAGCAAAAAAATGTATCAAGGGCGAAGGGAAAACCTCAAATCTTACAGACTTAAGAGATATACTTCTCCTCCAAAGAAGCAGAGGAGAGGAACTTTTGAATCCCCTCTGGCAAAATCATGGGCTGACTCCCAGGGTAATAGATGGATGCCAATTATAAGTGTAGAGAAAGTAAGAAATTTCAAGGGTTATATATACAACATAGAGTTAGATGAGCCACATTTATTTAGATTAGCAAATGGAATAGTCACTCATAATAGCCACACCGCAAGAAGCACGAGGTATATGGAAGAACAGAGGTTTGGCTACCACGTTCCAGAAGAGTTAGAGCGGAAAGGGAAAGCAGAAGCGGCGGAGGTTTACAGGGCTGCGATGAAGAACGCTGATGAAGCATACACGAAGTTGCGAGAACTCGGCGTTGCAAGAGAACAGGCGAGATATGTCTTACCGCTGGCTTTACATACGCATTATGTGGTTACAATGAACGTTCGGAGTTTGATAAACTTCTTCATGCTCCGGCTCTGTGTCCGAGCGTCACCGGAAATCCGAGAGCTTGCAATGCGTATGTATAAGATATGCCTGGAAGAATATCCTGATATTTTCTCGAAGATATGGTGTCGCGGCTTCACACTTGGCGTATGCCCTGAGAATGAAGCGAGAACCAACGAATGTCCATTCAAAAAGATATTACCGAAGAAGCGTGATATAAAAGATACATTTGAGGAACAAGCGAGGAGGATAATAGAAGAGAAGTTGAAAACTTTTTAAATTCGCAAGAATCATTTTGTAATATAAGGAAAATAAGGAAAATCATGGAAGAAGGAGTTATAACAATAGCGGAAGAGGAAGTTGTAGTGCATAAAAACCCGATAGTGATAGAGGGATTACCGGATGTGGGACTGGTGGGAACGATTGCTGCGTCTTACATCGTGGAGAAGATGGGTTATAAGGAAATAGGCTACGTCGAATCCGACTTGTTTCCTCCGGTCATGGTAATACACGAAGGCAAATTGGAAAATCCTTTTAAAATATACGGCAACGAAGGCGTAGTGGTGGTGCTGTCAGAAGTTGCGATACCGCCAAACGCGGTTTATCCGCTGGCGGGCGCTTTAGCTGACTGGTTCAATGGAATTGACGCAAAGCTTGTTATCTCGATAACGGGACTACCGGCAGAGAACAGGATGGATATAGAAAAGCCGGAAGTGTTTGCCGTTGGTAACAACGAAGAAGCCATAAAGAAGCTGAAAGATAAGCAAATGGAACTGATGGAGGAAGGATTTATAGCAGGTCATTATGCTATGATGCTAAGGGAGTGCTACAAGAGGAATTTGAATGCAATTTCTTTGCTCGCTCAGTGCTTCCCTGTGTATCCTGACCCTGGTGCGGCGGCATCTACAATTGAGTCACTTGAGAAATTTGTACCATTGGGCATAGACGTGGGCGAATTAATGGAAAAGGCGGAGGAGATAAAACTAAAAGCCCGCGACCTTATGCGGCAGACCGCGCTCTCTGCTCCTGAGATGCAAAAGGGTGTGGAGCAGGATATGCCTATCATGTATCGTTAAGTTCAAAAAATAAATAAATTAGGGGGTGGAAGAAGGCATCGAAATGGAAATGGAAAGGCGGATAATAAGGGCGACATGGGGCTACGATGGCAATTTAGAGCCGTTATATGAGGTGGAAGATAAAGAAGACGAGATACGGGTTACTTTTGACCTACCACGAGTAAGGAAAGAAAACGTGGAGATAAACACAACGGAGGATACGGTTGAGGTAATGGCGAAGATGAGCGATGCTGTTTGCTGGGAGCGGTGGGGAAGTATCCAGAAAAAGATAACTTTTCAGGCTTTCAGGAAGCAAATAAGGTTACCTGAGCCAGTAGATCCGGAAAAAGCAAGTGCTTCGTTTAAAAATGGCATCCTGCGGATAAATTTGCCTAAGGTAAGAAGAAAGGTGTTTATACCAATAGAATAAAAGAAAAATAAGAGGGCAGGCTCTAAATAATGGCTGGAGAATAAGAAATGAGCGATTATACCGCGATATTATATGTTGGCGAAACATTAACCGAATTGTTGTGGGATAATATAAAAGATGATACTCAAGTCAGTTCTATAATCGGATCTAAGACGCAGATAACCTTATCTTCTCCAGAAGAGATAAAATCCAACGAGAGATTATCTTTATTTTTGTATCAAGTTACTGAAAACGCTTATTTAGAGAATCAAGAGATGCAGAGTGTTAATTCAACAAAGCTTAAATATCCCCCCTTATCTTTGAACCTGTTCTACCTTGTTACGCCACATACACAAAATAGGGAGAATGACCATATTATACTGGGAAAAGTGATGCAGATATTTTACGATAACGCTATACTGAGAGGTTCTGTTCTCCATGAAAGTTTAGCCGGCGAAGAGCTGAGGTTGATATTGAATCCGCTATCAACAGATGAACTAAATAAAATCTGGAACGTCGTCTCTAAATCTAAAACCTATAAGCTTTCTATTTGTTATGAGGTTACGCCCGTAAGGATAGAATCAATGCGCGAGAGAGAAGTGAAACGGGTAATCGAAAGAAAACTTGAGAAATACCTGATTAGGGTGGAAAAAGATGATAGCAAAAAGGGATGAAATCTTTCTTGAACGCCATACCACGAGACTTTCGTTTGCAGTCTTTCTTCTGGATGAATATTCGAATGGGAAGCCAATAGGCAGGGTAGAAGTGTCTCTGAAGAACAGAAAAGAGAAGCCAATAAAGAATCTCAGTTCGTATTATCTCTTCCTCGACCTTACTGATGACACTTATACCATCCAGGTGATGTCTGATTACTACTTCGATGAAGGTTCCGGCAGTATAAATCCAGCAGAACTTGACACTAAAAATCCGGTAGTAAATATAACCTTGAAGCCAACTCCTTCTTATCCTTTTCCACCGGGCGCGACATTGATAAGGGGGAGGGTGCACGATTCAGCAGGAAAAGCGGTTTCTGGTGCTAAAGTAAGGGTGAAGGAAAGGGAGGTTGAGAACAAAACAACAGAAAAAGGCGAGTTTGTGCTCTATTTTGGACCATTGACCGAGGATGAAATTATAAAAGAGGGCGGTAAAAGACTTGTTAAGGGGAATGGCGATAAAATCATTCACCTTGAGGTTGAATATGACGAGGTAATCGAAACGGTAGAATTGGAAGTGGAAGAAGGAAAAACAACTTCTGTGATAATTTGAATGGCAACCTTTATATAGTGTAAAAACAACCACTCTTACACCTTATAAGTGGAGTTTAAAAAGAGGAGGAACTATATGCCAGAATATTTAGCACCTGGAGTATATATAGAAGAGATAGAAATTGGAGCAAAGCCGATAGAGGGAGTAAGTACAACAACAACTGGATTTTTAGGAATGGCGGAAAGGGGGGACTTAAACAAGCCTACCCTTGTTACAAGCTTTGCTGAGTATCAAAGAATCTTTGGTGGTTACCTGGCTGAGAAGGATTACGGCAACAAACGCGGGCTGCCTTATGCCGTAGAAGGATTTTTTGTTAATGGCGGGCAGAGGTTGTATGTATCAAGGGTGGCAACAGAGAAAGCAGCGAAATCTTCAGGCTTTTTGCCTGACATTTCTGGGAAGTCCATCTCATTAGCGGAAGAAGTGAAGGCGAAGGCGATAACACTAAAGGTTAAAGAAGACGCCACGGGCCTAAAAAAGGATGATGTCCTGCTCCTTAAAGATGGCCCTCAATCGGAGTACCTGAAGTTTGTCAGCACTGCGAAGGCGCTCACTATGGATGTTCCGCTAAGCCAGTCCTATGCCATAGATACAGACATTACAAAGATGAAACAGGGTGCCACAGCTTATACAATTCAGGAAGACATGGCTGCCAATGCCGTAGTCATTAAGCTTGACAAGGTAACAAACTTAGGGGAAAACGACGTGTTGATCATCAATGATGCCACCAACCCCGAAATATGCATTGTTAAATCGGTCGACGCTACCGAAAACTCAATTGAAGTGAAAACACCTCTAAGATTTGTGCATGCTACAAATGTGGAAATAAAAAAGTTGACTACAACTGCTACAACAAAGAAATTGATTTCCGTAGTAAAAGCGAGTTATACCGTCATCCCCATCACCGCTACAGATACCGACTTCAGTCCAGGCGATGCCATCAAGATAGGAGATGAATACTTTATTATCAAAGCAATCGATGCAGACAAAGTGATCTTAATTGCCGATGAGCTTAAGCACCAGCATAAGAAGGATAAAGAGATCAAGCAGTTGGTCCCGGCGATCGAAGTTAAAGCCGTTAATGAAGGAACGTGGGGGGACAAGATCAAAATCGTGGTTAAGGAGAGCACACCCTCGAGTGCCAAACTGGCTGCTGATGCTTTAAATCAGAACTTCTTGGACCTGGATACTGTAACAGGAATGGAAAAGGGGACACTGCTTAAACTATCTACCACACCCCCGAGTTATAAGACCGTTACAGAGGTAATCAAGACGGATGACACCAAAAGGGTGGTACTTGAGAATGCTGTTGGAAGTTTGAGCGCTGGTAAAGAAGTGTCAACGGTTGAATTTGACATCATAGTCAGCTTTGACGGATTTGATGAGGCATTTAAAAACCTTTCCATGAATGAGGCACACAGCCGCTATGTGGAGAAGGTCATCACGCCTGAGAGTTCCAAATTGATAAGCGTGAACGATGTCAGTACCACAGTAGAAGCCTCGCAGAAGATACCTATGCCACCTCAGGATAAAGAACCGGGTTGGAAGCTCAGTGGTGGCAACGACGGCATTCCGGATGACAGCGAGCTAAATACGACCTACGAAGGAAAAGATGACACAGAACCTGTAAAGAGGACTGGCATTTATACCTTAAAGAACATAGATGAAATAAGCATTGCTGCCATTCCTGGTATCACTACCCAGCATCTTCAAAATAAGCTGGTCATTCATTGTGAGAGCATGAAAGATCGGTTTGCAGTCCTGGATTCAGAAGAAAAGGCGGATTTCGATGCAATCCAGCGACAGGGAAACTTATACGACTCGAAATATGCTGCCCTTTACTATCCCTGGATCAGGGTGTTTGACCCGTTGTCTAAAAAACGAATCAATGTTTCACCAAGTGGATACATGTGCGGCATCTATGCGCGCAGCGATACCGAAAGGGGGGTCCATAAGGCACCAGCAAATGAAGTTGTCAGGGGGGCGCTGGGTTTAGAAGAATTTAATGGGTATAAGAGAATTATTACGAAGGGTCAGCAGGATATATTGAACCCCAAAGGGATCAACTGTATCCGCGCTTTCCCTGGTCGAGGCATCCGTGTCTGGGGAGCAAGGACTACCTCAAGCGACACACTCTGGAAATACATAAACGTCCGCCGTCTATTCCTATTCATTGAGGAGTCTATCGAAGATGGCACGCAGTGGGTAGTGTTTGAGCCGAACGATGAAAAATTATGGGCAAGAGTAAGACAAACCATCACGCAGTTCTTAACCCGGGTATGGAAAGACGGTGCGCTTATGGGCTCTACACCTGACGAGGCATTCTTTGTTAAGTGCGACAGAACAACGATGACGCAGGATGACATAGACAATGGCAGGCTTATCGTAGTAATAGGCGTTGCACCTGTAAAGCCAGCAGAGTTTGTTATTTTCAGAATAGCGCAATGGGCAGGGGGCTCTGCGGTAACTGAATAAATAGGAGGTAGATAAGAATGGTAGGAGAAAGAAATGACCCGTATAGGAATTTCAGGTTCTTGCTTGAGATAGATGGCATCGTGCAGGCGGGGTTCAGCGAAGTTACCATTCCTGATACGAGCAGCGACGTCGCTGAATACCGTGAGGGAAACGAACCAACGACTGTAAGGAAACTTCCCGGATTGACAAAGTACGGGAACGTAACCCTGAAGTGGGGAATCACAGATTCCATGGAACTCTACGAGAAGTGGCGTAAACCTGTGGAAGAGGGTAAGATGGGGGATGCAAGGAAAAACGTTGCTATCATCCTGATGGATGAAGAAGGGAATCCTGCAGCGAGATGGGAATTCGAGAATGCCTGGCCGAGCAAGTACGATGCACCAGACCTCAACGCTAAAGGAACCGACGTTGCGGTCGAAACCCTTGAAATAGTGCATGAAAGCATGAAGCGAGTGCAGCCGTAAGAAGTCCGAGAGAAATGTTTCAGACAGAATACGAGTTCACACTTCCAAAGGGATATGCGGACGGGGAAGGGAACCTGCATAAAAAGGGTGTTATGCGATTAGCCACGGCAGCCGATGAGATACTACCGCTTAAAGACACCAGAGTTCAGCAGAATCCCGCTTATCTCACAATCGTCCTTCTTTCCCGCGTAGTAACCAAGCTCGGTGACCTTCCTGATGTGAATCCGCGGGTTATAGAGGAACTATTCGCTTCTGACTTAGCGTATCTGCAAGAGTTCTATCATAAGATAAATGGCGGTGGCAGTCCGAAGATAGAAGCAAAATGCCCGAAGTGTGAGCACGAGTTCGAGGTGGACATTGGCATGGGGGAATAGAGGGCTACCCCCTCGACCGCCTCTACGAGGAGGTAGCCTTCATCGCATATCACTTTCACTGGAGCCATGAAGAAATCATGAATATTGAGCACCGGGAAAGAAGGAGATGGTGCGAGGAGATCTCAAAGATAAATAAGAAGTTAAATGAGGCTCTGAGGAGATAAAAAATGCAGGTTGAAGCGTTGGAAGAACTGAGGGAAGAAGTTGTTGAAGGGCTTCGATACGTCCACTATCAGTTAGGAGCCAATACAGGAAAGGCTCTGGAAGTATCTTCATTCCTCTATGCCTTGATAGAGCTCCTTATTGAGAGGGGTATTATCACCGAGAAAGAATTAAACGAACGGAAAATAGCAGTAGCGGACAGATTGGTAAAGAAGTTCCAGGAACTGGGCATGGGGGCGGTATTTCAGGAAAAAGAGCAGGATAAATACGGCTTTGATGACGTTCAAATTGACTGTGAAATCAGAAGGCATCTCTGCAAAGCAGCCTGTTGCAAGATGAGTTTCGCTCTTTCGCGGGAGGATATTGAGGAGGGTATTGTGAAGTGGGATTTAGGGCATCCGTATATGATTGCAAAGGAAGAAAGTGGCTACTGCGTTCATCTTGAAAAAACAACACACAGGTGCAAGATATGGAAAAACCGTCCAGTGCCTTGCCGTGCTTTTGACTGCCGAAATGATAGACGAATCTGGCTTGATTTTGAGAATATGATTGTCAATCAGAAATTGCCTGAGGTTTTTGAGCGGAGAGATGGACAGGGGATTAAGCTTAAATGATAGGAGGCTAAGAAAATGCCTGTAGGCGAAAGAAAAGACCCCTATCTAAGCTTCAGATTCCTTGTAGAAATCCAGGGCTTAGTAGTAGGCGGATTTTCAGAAGTCTCTGGTCTTCAAGCAAATACCGAAGTAGAAGAAATAAAAGAAGGTGGCGTTAACGATTTCGTCCATAAACTCCCGAAGATAACCAAATATCCAAATATCACCTTGAAAAGAGGCATAACGGATTTAGACGCACTCTGGCACTGGCATCAGGACGTAGTGAATGGAAAAGTTGAAAGGAAAACTGTTTTTATTATGCTAATGGACAGCGAAGGAAACGAGAAATGGCGATGGTCTTTCGAGCATGCATATCCCGTGAAATGGACGGGTCCGGATTTAAAGGCAGATGGCAGCACAGTCGGTGTTGAGACTTTAGAACTCGCACATAACGGAATAAAGAAGTTTTGAAAGAACAGATGAAAACGATAAAAAGAGCGAAGACGGAACTGATTGATAGCGGATTCTTTCAAAAATTGTTGGACAAACATACCAATTTACAACTTTTCACTACTAACTTCTCGCCTATTCTATCTACAAAAAGAATCGTCCCTCGCATGAGATGGTTAGAGTTCGTATATGCGCTGCCCTATTTAGTTCTAAAGCGAGAAATATTTAATTCGTTCAAAAAATATTCTTTTAAACCCACGTTCTTTTTGAGCCTGAATACGGTTCCGGTAAAGCAGCGAGGAGTATCGTTAATTCTTCAGCACTTGTTTACTGCTGAGCACACAGAGAACACAGAGAGACAGGAAAATCAGTTACTACCCGGCGAATGCCGTCCTTCATCTTTTTTCGTCAGCTCCGCGCTCTCGACGGTAGACAAATACATTCTTCAAAAAAGCGACGCCTCTCTTCCTCCTTATGGGCTCTTAGGAAGAGAAACTTTGCTGAATGGGCAAAGGATAACCTCGTATTTTAAATCGCCTTCGCCGGAACTCGCTCAGCCAATAGGTCATGAAACATTAACCAGCAGAGTAGAAACAGAAAAAGAATTGGAACTACAAAACTACCAGTTACCGGTAGTCACCTTTCAGCCGCCAGTCGTAAGCCTTAAGCCATCCGCAGTCAGCTATAAAAATCCGGGAACTTATATTCTCTCCAGCACAAGCGACTTTACTACACCTCCTTTCAGTTACTATTCTTTTAAACCACTGACTACGTTCTTTTTGAGCCAGAAGAGAGTCTCCGCAAAACAGCGAGGAGCTTCGATTCTTCAAAAAAGCGACGCCTCTCTTCCTCCTTATGGGCCCTTAGGAAGAGAAACTTTGCTGAATGGGCAAAGGATAATCTCGTATTTTAAATCGCCTTCGCTGGAACTCGCTCAGCCAATAGGTCATGAAACGTTAACCAGCAGAGTAGAAACAGAAAAAGAATTGGAACTACAAAACTACCAGTTACCGGTAGTCACCTTTCAGCCGCCAGTCGTAAGCCTTAAGCCATCCGCAGTCAGCTATAAAAATCCGGGAACTTATATTCTCTCCAGCACAAGCGACTTTACTACACCTCCTTTCAGTTACTATTCTTTTAAACCACTGACTACGTTCTTTTTGAGCCAGAAGAGAGTCTCCGCAAAACAGCGAGGAGCTTCGATTCTTCAAAAAAGCGACGCCTCTCTTCCTCCTTATGGGCCCTTAGGAAGAGAAACTTTGCTGAATGGGCAAAGGATAATCTCGTATTTTAAATCGCCTTCGCTGGAACTCGCTCAGCCAATAAGCCATGAAACAGCAACCACAACCAGAATAGAAACCGAAAAGGAATTAGCAATCGCAAACTACCAATTACCAGTAGTTACCCGCCTTTTGTCAACATTAAGCCATAAAACCGTGTCAGTCAGCGATAAATCCCTGGAAAAACCTTCTATTTTTTCCAGCGCAGAAGAGTTTATGAACAATAAACAAGGTCTTTTACATACTTTAGAGGTAGAAAAAGCACCTACATATCATACCTATCCGGAGATAGAGCATGTCTCAGCTACGCATACGGAAATAATAAAAGAGCGAGTAATAGAGAAAGAAGCAGAACCACCGCATGCAACTCCACAACCTCCCGGCATTGACGTGAACCGCCTCGCTGAGCAGATATATCAATTGATTGAGCGAAGAGTGAGAATAGAAAGAGAAAGGAGGGGATTGTAAAGTATGGTCTTAGTGAAAGCTTTTTTAACGAGAAAAGATAAGCCCTTGCTAATCGTGCCTTTCTTATTCAATCCTGATGGGTTCACAGTTGAAAGAACCAACCAGTTTACAGAAGTGAACATACCAGGACTTCCTTCTTCCACTTTTCAATTTGTAAAAGGAGGTGCCAGAACCTTGACCATGGACTTATTTTTCGATACTTACGAAGAAAAAATAGACGTTCGTATTTTTACAGACCGCATTACAGGATGGGATTCCGGGAGTATGTTCAGCAAATTACCAGATATTGCTAAAGGACTTATGGATATTGACTCGGACCTTCATGCACCACCTGTTTGTCTTTTCATCTGGGGTGCATACATTTTTCCATGTATAATTGAAAGAGTGACCAAAAGATTTACCATGTTCCTTTCCGTAGGAATTCCTGTTAGAGCCACGTTAAATGTTACTTTAAAAGAGTACATAGAAGTTGCAACTCAACTTAAAGAAACTTCATTACAGTCGGCAGACAGGACTAAAACCTGGACCGTTAAAGAGGGCGACAGTCTCTGGTTTATTGCTGCGAAGGAGTATGGGAATCCCGCTCTCTGGCGACCCATAGCAGAGACGAACAAGATTGCTAATCCACGAGTTCTAAAACCCGGTATGGAATTGGTTATTCCACCTCTGGAGTGATGGATAGAATGGAAATTGAAGAGATAGCAGAGAAATATAAGAATTTTTATGCCCCTAATTACCAAATACTCGTTGGTGACGATGATATTCTTAAGAAACACTTCATAGAAATCACCAATGTAACTTTTGAAGATACATTAGAAGGCGCAGATAGATTCTCCCTTTCCATAAACGACCCGGGGGTTAAATGGCTTGATAGTGAACTCTTTGGGCCTGGTAAGGAAGTGGAAATCAAAATGGGTTATGTGGATGAACTTGCTACTATGATCGTCGGTGAGATTATTTCGCTCAGACCTAACTTCCCAACAAATGGTACTCCGCAACTGGAGATAAGTGGCTATGACTTATCTCATCAGTTTACGAGGGTTCGCAAGCAGCGACCTTTTGAAAATGTGAGGGACAGTGAAATAGTGGCAAGTATATCAAGCGAGGCAAAGCACAAACTTAAAACGCAGATAGAGCAAACAGAAACCGTTCATCCCCATGTCGTGCAGGACGGACAGGCGGACTATGACTTCATTAAGGGGCTTGCGGACCGTAATTTCTTTGAGTTCTTCGTTAAGGAAAGAACGCTCTATTTTCAGAAGCCTAAAAAAGATGAGAGTGAAATAGTAACACTTAAGTATGGTGTCTCTCTCTTAAGCTTTAACCCGGAACTTAATACCGCTAATCAGGTAAGTGAAGTAACGGTGATGGGCTGGAATCCAAAAACAAGAGAAGAGATTGTTGGAAGAGCGCAGCGGGGAAGCGAAGAAGCACGGGAAGGCGGAAGAAGCAGTGGAGGGGATATGGTGGAAAATCAGTATGGCGTAGTAGAAGAACGGATTTTAGATAGACCGGTATTTACACAACAAGAAGCGGACATTCTTGCACATTCAATACTGAACAGGCTGTCGGAAGGACTCGTCAAAGGCGGTGCCGAATGCATAGGGATACCTGAGATAAGGGCAGGGAAAAACATTAAATTAGAAGGACTTGGAAATAAGTTCAGCCGGAAATATTATATAGAGCGAACCACGCATACTATCAGTAATGCCGGGTATAGCACCACCTTTAATATAAAGGAGAATACAATATGAGTGCGGCGAGTCTTTTTCGAGATTTCGGAGATGAGTCACGAGTTAGAAGAATCTCTGGTGTAGTAATAGGTATCGTTACCAATAACAAGGACACGGAAGGTATGGGAAGAGTGAAAGTAAAGTTTCCCTGGCGGGGAGATAGCGATGAAAGCTACTGGGCTCGTGTATCTACTCTAATGGCTGGAAAAGATAGGGGAGCATTCTTTTTACCTGAAGTGGGTGATGAAGTGCTCGTTGCTTTCGATCATGGAGATATAAATCACCCTTATGTTATAGGAGCGCTCTGGAACGGAGTGGATACGCCTCCTGAGACGAACGCGGATGGCAAGAACAATATAAGAAAGATAAAATCCAGAAGCGGACATGAGATAATCTTCGATGATAACGATGAACAGAAGAAGGAAAAGATAGAAATTCATACTAAAGCAGGTCATACAATCATTCTTGATGATTCCGCAGGCGCAGAGAAGATAGAAATTAAAGATAAAACAGGAAACAATTCTATCATGATAGATTCTGTTCAAAATGCCATTGCTATAAGCAGCCAGATGAAACTCAGCATAAAGGCACAAGCGATAGAGATAGAATCTGGCGGGATGATGAGCATTAAATCCAGCGCTTCTTTAACTATTCAAGGTGCTATCGTAAAGATAAATTGAGGAGGAGAAAAATATGCCACCAGCAGCAAGGGTTGGAGACCCGACCAGTCATGGAACACCTTTAAGTCCGGGACCGGGGAGCGTTAATGTGTTGATAGGGGGTATGCCAGCATGGCGTGCAACAGCGGACTTCCATGCCTGTCCGCTGGTAACAGTAACAGTGCCGCACGTGGGTGGAGTAGTTCAGATGGGAAGCACGACAGTCTTAATCAATAATCTTCCTGCTGCACGACAGGGCGACATGATTGTTGAAAGCGGTCCTCCGAACACCATTGCTATGGGCTGTCCGACAGTATTAATAGGGTAGAATGCGAAGGAAGAAGGTGTAGATATGTCTAAAGAGTTTTTAGGACGGGGCTGGAAATTTCCGGTTAACGTCAACACAACGGGAAAAATAGAGATGTCGCAGTATGAGAAGGATATAAAAGAAGCGATATGGATTATTTTGAGCACGTCAAAAGGAGAGCGAGTAATGCGGCACGATTTTGGTTGCGGCATTTACGATTTCGTTTTTGCTCCCATAAACACTGCTACAATAGGAATGATAGAGGCAAGTGTTCGCGAAGCCCTTACTTTGTGGGAACCAAGGATAGAACTTATCAATGTGAATGTATCAGCAGATAAAGCAGAAGAGGGGAAGCTCCTTATCAGTATTGATTACCGCGTGAGAAGCACGAACAACGAGTTTAATCTGGTTTATCCATTTTATTTGAAGGAAGGGGGGTAGAAAAACGAAACCACCTGAGATAGACGAACGGAATTTTGAAAAGATTGTGGAAGAAATAAGAGCACTTGCACCTTATTACGTCTCAGAGCTGGACGTGTCCGGGGATAAAAGTGGTGGAGTTGCACTTCTTAAAATATTTGCCAACATGCTAAAACTCGTTATTGACCGATTAAATAGATTTCCGGAGAAAAATTTCGTTGCTTTTCTGGATATGCTCGGAATAAAACTTCTTCCCGCTCAACCTGCGAGAGCGGCGGTAACCTTTTACCTTTCGGAAGGAGCGCCGAAAAATGTCCTGATACCTGAAAGGAGCCAAACATCGGCAGAAGAAATAGTTTTTGAAACGGAAAAAAACATAGTGGCAATTCCTTCTAAATTGGCTAAGGTATATGGCATTAGCGTGGATAAAGACGGAATTTTTGCATCGCCCACCAACATAGTAAAAGGAGAAGTGGCATTTCCTTTTTCCTCCACTTTAATATTCAGCGCTGCAAAAGGAGATAGAAAATTGGTTTTGCGAGAAGTGACGGGTTTGGAAAAAGGAGACATCCTTAAGGTAGAGAAAACTAAAGGAATAGAATATGTAGAAGTTTCTGAGGTTTCGGATACAGGAGTAAGTATGAAGGATAAATTGGTGCATACCCATAAAGTTGGGACATCCGTGGAGAAAGTGACCGATTTTGAACTCTTCGATGGGCTGAACCGCCAGCAACATATTCTATACTTAGGGCATGCGGATTTGTTTAATATTACGGGAGAAGCAACAATAACAGTAAGATTTATCAATTCACAATCCGCTTCAAAATTGGGTGATTCGAATATCGTCCAATGGGAATACTGGGGAGAGGCAATCAGGACGGAGAGGACGGAAGAGATTAAGGAAATTGGCTGGCATCCCCTGAAAATCGTTTTACCGAAAGCCCGAACTTTTCAGGAATTCCAACTGCAAAAGAAGCAATCAGGAGAGATCAAGGAATGCGAAATCAACGAGGTCGAAAGCCGATGGATACGGTGTAAAACCACGAATATTGCCAAAACCAAAGACATTGTGTTAGGTATTATCCAAATTGGTGGAGAAGGTAGCGTGCAGCGGGTCTCGCAGTTTTACACGTTGCCTCCAAAAGCAATTCGCGGGGTGGGCACGGAATTTGCTAAAAGGCTCACAGAAAGCGGCGTTAACACCATTGAAGAGCTTCTGAAGTTTAAGGACAAAGTTGACGAACTCGCAAAGATATTGAGCGGAGCAGAGGAACCTTCCGGATATAAGGAACGAGCAGAAAATATTCTGGAGAATGCAGAAAAACGAATTATGGATAAAGAGTATGAAGATATGGAGAATGTGGACGTTGTCACTCAGGGCATACTACCTGATATGGCTTTTTATAACGACGTGCCACAGGATTTGACACCCGTTGACGGTCAGGAATTAAAAACACCAATTTATCCGTTTGGGAAGATTCCAAGATTGTATGATACTTTTTATATTGCCAGCCAGGAGTGCTTTTCAAAGCGGAATACCGAGATTGATATGAAATTTTATTTACTCAAATGTGGTGAGCCGGGAGATGCGGGAATTACGCTCTCATGGGAATACTGGAACGGGAATGGATGGAACGTCATCAAAAATTTAGCAGATAATACAAACAATTTTACCGTGTCGGAAAGGAACGTAAAATTTACCTGTCCTGAGGATGTGAAGCCTACCCATGTAAATGGACAGGAGAACTATTGGATTCGCGTCAAAATTGTTGATGGTGACTATGGAAAGGAGAAATTTGAAGAAGAAGAAAAAGAGGGAACCTGGAAACCTGATCCCAGCCAGATTAAGCCGCCAGTAATCAAAAAACTCACCATAACTTATGCTCCGAGCAGCCAGAACTTGCAGCACTGCCTTACTTACAACAATCTGGAATTCAAAGACGTAACAGAAGAAAGCAAAACAGAAAACAAAACTTTTGAGCCTTTCCAACCACTTGATGACGAACATCAAACACTTTATCTGGGCTTTGATAAAAGGATAGAAAAGGGTCCTATAAGCATTTTCTTCTCTCTGGAAGAACAGGAATTCCCCATAGCGGATATGCCGAAGATAGAATGGTTTTACTACACGCAAGAAAAGAAATGGGTCAGATTGGAAGTTCTGGACAGCACACGAAATTTAACCAGGACGGAAACAGTGGAGTTTATCGTTCCTACCGACTTTGCTAAAACATCTAAATTTGGCGATGAACGTTACTGGCTTAAAGCAGTGGACATTGAGGACAAATTTCGAGCTCAATCCCCCAGCGTGAAGGGGATTTATCTCAATACCACTTTTGCAATCCAGGCAGAAAGTATCGAAGATGAAATTATCGGGTCAAGTGACGGCACCGCGGATCAGAAATATCAATTTACGAGAATTCCTGTCATCACAGAAGAAATATGGGTCAATGAAATAGGCACTTTGTTAGAGGAAGAGAAGAAGACAATCATGGAGGAAATGGAAAAAGATTCTGTTTTAGAGCGCAAAGATGAAACCGGGAAGACCACGGAAGTCCGGGTCCGATGGCAGGCAGTAGAAGATTTCTTTGATTCCGGACCAAAGAGTCGTCATTACGTGGTTGACCGAGCAACAGGCGAGGTTAAATTCGGAGATGGAGTGCGTGGAATGGCTCCTCCGATTGGAAGGAGCAACATTAAAGCCACTTATCAGGTCGGAGGAGGAGAAAAAGGAAACGTTAGAGCCGCTGAGATTTCGACCTTGAAAACCGCCATTCCTTTCGTGGATAGCGTTACAAATCCTGTGGATGCTGGCGGTGGTGCCGATATAGAACCCCTGGAAGCTACTATGGAGAGAGGTCCCTGGGTTGTGAAGCACGGAAATCGTGCAGTTACAGTTGAAGATTTTGAGTGGCTCGCAAGGCAAGCTTCACGGAACGTATCGCGAGTTAAATGCCTGGTGGATACAAACGAAAGTGGAAGAGTTACGGTGATTATTGTCCCAGAGAGCGAGGAAGATAAACCCACTCCTTCTCTTGAATTGAAAAAGCTGGTGGAGAAATATCTTTTAGAGCACAGCTCAAATATTGTCTCGCTACAAGTTGAGGGACCTGAGTATATCGAAGTTTCGGTAAGTGCGGACGTCTTTCCTGCATCCATTGATGAGGCACCAATAGCAGAAAAAGAAGCGCTCAAGCGGCTAAAAGAGTTCCTGCACCCACTTACCGGTGGAAAAGATGGAAAAGGCTGGGAATTTGGAAGGCTTGCTTACCTATCAGACATATATGCACTATTGGAAGGGATTACAGAAATAGACCACGTAGAAAATGTCAGCGTGACCATGACGCCCGAAACGAGGATTCCAAATGCTTTGATTTGCAGTGGAGAACACCGGGTGAGCATAAAATATAAGGGGGCGATATAATGCTGCCAACACCAAAATTAGATGATAAAACATTTGCAGAATTGGTAGAAGAGGCAAAGGCGCTCATACCTGTGTATGCTAAAAAGTGGACGGACCATAATATCCACGACCCCGGGATCACCTTCGTCGAACTCTTTGCATGGCTGATAGAAATGCAAATCTACCGCCTTGACAGAGTTACTGATAAGAATAAGCGTAAATTTTTGAAATTTCTTGGAATAAAACCCGGGCATGTAACCGCTGCGAAAGTGGACGTTATATTTTCATTAAATACGTATCCAAATACCATTTTTGTTCCAAAAGGGACAAAGGTAGCCGCAAAAGATGTGGAAACCGGTGAGAGCATTGTTTTTGAGACTGCTTATGGCATACACGTAGTTCCAGTGAAACTTGAGCGGGTCATCAGCCAGATCTGGGAAGAAATTAGAGACAACACAGAGGCAAACATGCTTGATGGGCATTTCTATCACGCATTCGGGGAAAGGGCAAAAGAGGGGAGCATGCTATATCTGGGTTTCAATGCGGCAGAGGAATTCCCGCACGAGGAGATTGATTTAATGGTGTCGCTCTATGAGGGTGACCTGGTAGAAAAGGTAAAACGTGGAGAAGAAGAACCAGAGATTATACCACCGGTAGAAGTTAGATGGGAATACACGAAGGCTAAGGCGAAGGATGAGATATCTGCAAAATGTGTTGATTGGGCTCCATTAGAGTTCATCATGGATGAAACTTTATCGTTTACGAATAGTGGACGGATTTCTTTTAAGGTCCCTACCGATGTTGTGAAGTGCAAAGTTCCTCCCTGTGAAGAAGAGAAATACTGGGTCAGGTGCAGGGTGGAAAAAGCAGGTTATGATATTCCACCACGCATTGATGCCATACGGTTGAATACAGTGCCCACGACTCAAGGAAAAACAGTTACGAATGAACCTCTTGGTTTCAGCACAGGACTGCCAAATCAAACTTTCTTTTTTCAACACAAGCCAATACTTGCGGGGAGTCAGGTTATCTCCATACTCGATAAAACATGGAAGGAAGTGGACGATTTCGATGCCTCAGGTCCGGAAGACCTCCACTATGTCATTGACCATGACAATGGTGAACTCATATTCGGGGATGGCGTTCATGGGCTTATTCCTCCAAAGACTAATATAAAAGTGACGACATACCGTTTTGGTGGAGGAGAAGAAGGGAATATTAAGGCTGGGGCAATTAACATGATTGTTGACGTTGATGAAAAACGTAAAAACCTGAAAGTAACGAATAAGTTACCTGCGTCCGGAGGTAAAGAAAAAGAAACGCTGGAAGAAGCAATAATTCGTGCAAGAAAATACCTCAGAGAGCCTTACAGGGCTGTAACTTCGAAGGATTATGAATATATAGCGAAGGCAACACCCGGACTACGAGTAAAGAGAGCGAAGGCAATCCCGGACAAACGAAAAGGCTCGGTGACAGTAGTTGTCGTTCCTGAAAGCACATTAGATAAACCGAAGCCGAGTGAGGAGTTTCTCATGGCTGTTTACAGGTATTTAGATAAACGTCGCCTTATAACAACCGAGGTTTACGTGGAGGAGCCCGAATATGTAGAAGTGTCGGTGAATGCCAGGGTGAAAATTAAACGTGGATACGAATCAGGTAAGGTCAGACAGAGGATTGAAAATACGTTAAAGCAATTTCTTCATCCCTTTAAAGGCGGACCTGAGGGGGATAGCTGGCAGTTTGGACGAAGCGTGTTCAAATCAGAAATCTATGAGCTCGTTGATGGTATAGAAGGTGTGGATCGCGTTCAGGAACTCAATATGGTGGATGGAGAATATAGATATGACGGTGAAAAAATTGGAATTCCCGACAGGGGTTTAGTTTATTCGGGAAAGCACACCATTAGAATTACAGGACCTGAAGAAGAGTGGAGGGGGGGGTTTCATGAACAATACGGATTTTAAATTCTTAGTGATTAATACGAAGACGAGCTGGGAAGAGGGCTATAAGGAAAATCTGGAAGTTTCTGATGCGGGTATCGCTCTTAAAAAGGAGCCTTCACATATCCTCGAACGAGAAATTGGAAAATCAGAAGGATGGGTTGAAGCAACGGATATTGCAGTGGATGCTTGCGGCGTTCTTTATATTTTAGATGCCGAGGGACACAGCATTCTAACATACGAGCCTGCAAATAAGCGAACAGAGCGTTTGAGATGTATTGGTGGAGCAGGAAGTCTTATCGGGCAGTTAAAAAATCCAAAAGGAATCGCTTTGAGTCCTGACACGCTATATGTTGCAGACACCGGAAATAACCGAATACAGGCTTTTGCAAGAATAAACAGTCAGATACGATGGTTCGTCGAAAATACAGATTCTGAAGGTTATCCAATCCCAACCGGAGACTCTGGCGAATTCAGACCTGTTGATATTGCAGTAGATGATATTGCGAATCTATACGTTCTCAACGGTGCTGATCGCCGTATTCTGAAGTTCGATAAGGGAGGGAGATTCAAGGGAACGTGTGTGGAGGAAAAACTCAAAGAACCAGAAAATATTGCGATAGATAAGGATGGCTTTCTCTATGTACTTGATAAGAAGAAAATGATGATACTGAAATTTGGGACCGACAGAAAAGACAATCTGCTAAAGCCCGAGTTCGATTTAGAAAATCTCGGTATCGAGCCTTCCGGGCTCGCAGTTGATTTGGAAGGGAACGTTTATGTAGGCGATAAAAAGGAGATAAAAGGTGAAGAGGAAGAAAGATTCATCCATAAATTTGACTCAGCGGGAAATTACGCAGGACCGCTATTGGGACATCGAGGACCTTGCTATGGACTGGTCATGGATAAGCAGGGCAATTTTTACGTTATTACGGGAAAAGAAGGCGAAATCGCTCTCCTAAAATATAAAAGAGAGAGATATTTTATCAAAGAACCGGGGGGCACGTTTATATCAAAAGCGCTCGACAGCAATGAACCCGGTTGCCAGTGGCACAAGATTGTTTTAGATGCTGAAATTCCGGATAAAACGCAAATTAACGTTTACTATTATATTTCAGATGAAGAGAAGTCAGAGCAAGATATATCGGAATGGAAAAAACTCGCCACTTTTCGTGCATCTGAGATAAAACAGCGAGATGCTCTGATTCAGGAGCGTTCAGGCAAATATCTATGGGTTAAACTGGAGTTGATTTCATTAGACGAGTGCAAAACACCGAAGATAAAGAGTATCAAGGCGTATTTCCCGCGCCTCTCATATCTCAGGTATTTACCCGCGGTGTATCAAGAAGATGCAGCGAGTAGGGACTTTCTGGAGCGATTTCTTTCTCTTTTTGAGACTTTTCTATGGTGTAAAGAAGAGGAGATTGTCCAGATAGCCGGGTATTTTGACGTTGAAGCAGCGCCTGAGGAATTTATATCATGGCTTGCTACATGGGTTGCGACAATTTTTGATGAGAGCTGGTCGGAAGAAAAGAGGCGTGTATTCCTGCAGAGAGCAGTGGAACTGTATAAAAAGCGAGGAACAAGGGAAGGTCTTGAAGAGTTGATTGAGATATACACAGGGAATAAGCCGATGATTGTTGAAAACTTCCAGTTAAGATGTAAGGAGAATGAAGACATTAAATCCACATTAGAAAAGCTTTTTGGGACATTCAAGCCGTACAGATTCTGTGTACTCTTGAAAGCCACACAAGAGGAAATTGAAAGTCAACTGAAAACGATAAAGAGACTAATAGAGCTTGAAAAGCCTGTCCATACGAATGCAGGGGTCACGGTTTTGCAACCGTGGATTTATTTGGATATGCACACGTATCTGGGCATTAACACCTATTTATCAAAGCCTGTTATGCAGCTTGGCGTAACATCGGTTATTGGTAGAGATACGGTATTATCAGACATAAAGGAGGCAGGGCAGGTAGAAAGGCGGTCAAGGACTGGCATAGATACAGAACTCAGATGACACTTTTTCTTTTTTAGAAAAAAGGTTTGTGCTAAAAGAAAAAAAATAATAGAATGTTTTTACCGGAGGTAAAAAAGTTGGATGTGATAGTTTTATATAGCTTCTGTGTTTTCTATGGGTAAAAGAAGTGGATAATAAAAGGGGGAATGAGATGAGTGGAAATAATGAGGAAGAATGTGTGGGCTTAGCGGCATTTAAAAGAAACAAGTACTTCTATGGGAAACTATTGACAGTGCGAGACTTTGAAGATGAACAGAGCTACATCAACAAGAAGCGCTACTTGATGAACAGGGCAATTCACGGGATAGGGCTTGTTTGTGGTCTGGAGGTATCAAATCCAAGGCTTGAAGAATCCGGCTTTAAGATAGACCTGTCAAAAGGAGTAGCCTTTGACTGTTGTGGACACGAGATTGTAGTGAGTCAGGATGGCACAAAAGATGTGAAAGGGGAACGTAAAGATGGCTTGAATTACATATACTTGAAGTATAAAGAAGAACCTGTAGAGCCAGTTCCAGTCCCTGCTAATGCATCATCATGTGAGGAGATATGCTGTGGAAACAGGGTTTTGGAAAGTTTTGGACTTGAATTTGGAGATAAACCCGCAGAACCATCAGGGGAGGAGTTTGTCGCAGACGACTTAAAATGCCCTGTATGCCAGGAGCCAAGAGATCCAAAGGTGTTTCTTGCGGTAATAAAGAGAAATGAAGAGGATTTTTCTATTGACGAAACGGAAACGAAAAAGTATCGTTCAATCGTTTACAACAATCCAATGCTGTATGACCTCTTGAGCGGTCATTTAACTGATTTTAAGAATCCTCACAAGGTTACTGCGGAGCAAGTAAAGGCTCTGATGAGTGTAAACGAAGTGGGGAATGTGGAAGATAAAGCGTGGGTGGGAAATATAAATCTCGAATCCGGAGATGATACAATAGGCATTAGTCCAAAAGTTTCGGATGATAAAATTGACCTGAAGCTGAATGAGAATTCGGTTGATACAAAACATATTAAGGATAGTGCGGTCACGGCAGGGAAGATTGGAAACGATGCCGTGGTTGCAGAGAAGATTAAGAATGGTGCAGTTACGGCAGGGAAGATTGGAAACGATGCCGTGATTTCAGAAAAGATTAAGAATGGTGCGGTCACGGCAGGGAAGATTGGAAATGATGCAGTGGTTGCAGAAAAGATTAAGAATGGTGCAGTTACGGCAGGGAAGATTGGAAATGATGCAGTGGTTGCAGATAAGATTGCTGATGGTGCAGTTACGGCAGAAAAAATTGCAGATGGTTCTGTAAAGGACGAAAAAATAGCTGAAGATGCGAACATCAATGAAGGGAAGATAAGGCATCTGTCATTAGTGTATGAGAATCTCAAAGAGAGGTCGCTGAAATGTATTGTTGATTCGTTTACGGGGGTATACAACAAATTTGGGATTAAACATGCGTTAGAGATTGTCGAAAATTTTAAAAAGGCTCTGAATGAGGGGTATTATAAAGACGATGATAAATATATTGGATTTATAGCCGATACCAAAAATTTATACGACCCGGCAAAAGGAGTTGCAAAAGAGTTAGAAGGAGAAGTTCCTAAAGAGAGCCTCGAAGGGTATATCGCTGCCGTTAAAGAGATTGGAGAGTTGCTGGGGAAGAAAGAAATTATTCCAGTGGAGATTGCCTCGGCGGTGGAAGAGGTCTGCTTTTATGCACGATGGCTTGTACCACCTGAAGGGTCTCCGGAACAAGTAAAAGAGAATGCTCTAAAATGTATTGTTGATTCGTTTACGGAGATACACAGCAAATTTGGGATTGAATATGCGTTAGAGATTGCCGAAAATTTTAAAAAGGCTCTGAACGAGGGGTATTATAAAGACGATGATAAATATATTGGATTTATAAAGGAAAGTGGCGAAAGTTTATACGAACTTGCAGAAGAAATAAAAGGAAAAGTTCCTGAAGAGAGCTTCGAGGGATATATTACTGCCGTTAAGATGCTCATAGAGTTGCTGGAAAAGAAAGAAATTGTTCCAGTGAAGATTGCCTCGGCGGTAGAGGAGGTCTGTTTTTACGCAAAACGGCTTGGAACCCTGGATTATGAGGATTTGAAAAAACAAATTGAATCGTTGAATAAAGAAATAGATAATTTGACCAATAATTCGATTGCAGATGCTCTACACAGGCACAGTAAACTTGTCGGACGCGATGGCTCTCCAGATCCTGCATTGAGTGTAGATAACGCGGGCAACGTCGGCATCGGGACGCCGAGTCCAGGTGCGAGGCTACAAATTATTAACATAGATCAAGACGCTAATGGCAATACTTTAATTTTAGGACCTATTAACAAGTCAAATTTGAGGTTAGGGTATCACGGAGATTATAGCTGGATTCAGTCACACGGGGGGAAACCCTTATCCATAAATCCTATAGGCAATAACGTCGGCATCGGGACCACGACGCCCAAAAATAAATTAGATGTAGAAGGAGGAGCAGTAATAGGTGCTGGTTACTCAGGCACTAATAAAGCCCCGGGAAATGGACTTTTAGTGCAAGGGAACGTCGGCATCGGGACCACGACGCCCAAAAGGGACCTGCACATAAAGGCAAGTAACGATAACCCGGTTATAATAGAGAACGGCTGGGCCAATACGGATAGGGCGTCTGCACTCTTAAACTCACAGGATATGGCTAACCGGACCCTCATAATAGGTGGTCCTTGGGGTGATAAAATATATTTTTACTGGAAAGATCAGAATGGTAAAAAATATATGGCGACGCTGACAGGGAGACTTCTCCCTACCGCCGTTATCGCTCCCCCCGTTTCCTTTACCCCCGTTTCCAGTACCACTGTGGTGAAGCCAATAGTGGAGTCTGAGTCTATATATAGGCTATTGTGAAGCAATATCAGGTAACGTCGACACAGGAGCGATGAATCTCCAGTATCCTTTGC
This sequence comes from Candidatus Methanophagales archaeon, assembly GCA_017883965.1. Lineage (GTDB taxonomy): Archaea > Halobacteriota > Syntropharchaeia > Alkanophagales > Methanospirareceae > JAFNKG01. Next base: position 32,971 of record JAFNKG010000015.1, read on the forward strand.
ATATGGATGGAGGGGCGTATTGCCATAAATCGTTAAATGGTTTAGAGGAGAACTCATCACAATGAAAGAACAATTGGAACAACGGCTCAAGGAACTCAAAGCCGAATTTGAGTCCGGTCAAAAGATGCTGGCTGAGTCGGAGGCGAGGCAGGCGAGCCTGAGAGAGTCGTTATTGCGCATCAGTGGAGCGATTCAGGTGCTGGAAGAGGAACTGGGTAAATATAACAGCGATAACGGCGAAACGGTTCAGTAACAAAAAACCTGAGGAGGTGGGATAGAGTAGAAAGCGGCAACATGACAAATTATTACGAAACGAACATGCAGTATCTTTCAGAAGAGTTAAAGCGAATAGACTTACTGATACATCAGCAAATACAGAGAATCCGGCAGAAAAAAGAAGTGGTGGATGGATTTCAGGAGATTTATGTATCCGATGGTGAAATAGACTCCATTTTAGGTGATACTTATCCCGCCAATGACGATGAAGACCAGCGTATCCAAGCCCTGAGAGGACTTATTGCAGAGATAGAGACAGAAATAGAAGAAAAGAAAGTAGAAAGCCAGAGAAGAGGCATTACACTCAACCTTCCATTGCTGGCGAACTTCTTTGGTCTTACACCATTCGAGATAGACGTGATTTTAATCAGCATGGCGCCGGAACTGGATACGAAGTATGAAAGACTGTATGCGTATCTGCAGAACGATGCAATAAAAAAACAACCCTGTGTTTACCTGATTTTAGATTTACTCTGCAATGCCAATGATGAGAAGATATATGCGAGACAGTACTTCGATGCGGGTGCGCCTTTGTTTAAGCATCACCTACTCCAGTTTACAGAAGCGCCGGAAGAAGAAAAGTCATTATTATCGCGATTTATTAAAGTGGACGACCGGATAATCAACTACATTTTAGGGTTCGAGCAAATAGATACAAAAATAGAACCTTTTACTGAACTGATACGCCCGCAGGCGGATTTAGAGGAGTTGCTGCTGTTAGAAGAACAGAAAGTGAGAATATACGGTCTTATCAAGCGCTGGAAAATAACCGGAGGGAGAAGGACGTGCTTTTTGCAAGGACACTACGGGGCAGGAAAGAAGATGGTGGCGCAGGGTATCTGCAAGGAATTTGGTATTCCACTTCTGACGGTGGACGTAGCAGCGTTAATAAACAGAGAAGCGGACTTTGAAGATACTATCTCGCGAATATTTCGAGAGGCGGTGCTGCAAGAGTCTGCGGTATATTTAGAGCATTTCGAACGCTTATTTTCGGAAGATGCAACAAATAGCTTTTATAAGACGGTCATATTTAAAGCGTTAGAAGATTGTCGAGGAATTGCGTTCATTGCGAGTGAAGAGGCACGGGAGTTCGATGGAGAATGGCAAAAGGATTTATTTAAAATAGAGATTCCCATACCAGACTACGGGCTGCGCAGACAAATCTGGGAGAAGCGTTTGAACGGGAAATTTGGTGAGGGGGATGTTAGTGCGCTTGCGATCAAATTTAAATTCACTGCGGGACAGATAAAAGACGCGATTGCGAGTGCGGAAAAACTGGCTGTTTTGCACGCACGAGAAGATATAACAGTGGAAGACATTTATGATGGATGCAGAGCGCAGTCCAATCAAAAATTGACAGCTTTAGCAAAGAGAATTAAGCCAAAATACAACTGGGGCGATTTAATCCTGCCGAAGGAGAAGAAGGAGCAGTTAAAAGAGGTGAAGAATTACATTAAGAACAAAGGTGTAGTGTATCACGATTGGGGATTTGACAATAAATTATCGCTTGGAAAGGGCTTGAACATTTTGTTTTCCGGAACTTCGGGAACGGGGAAGACGATGGCGGCGGAGGTCATTGCTTCGGAGCTGGGTCTCGACCTCTATAAGATAGATTTGTCACTGGTGGTGAGCAAGTATATCGGTGAGACGGAGAAGAATCTGAACAGGATATTTAAAGAGGCGGAGCAGAGCAATGCGATACTGTTCTTTGACGAGGCAGATGCGCTATTTGGAAAGCGAAGCGAAGTTCGGGATTCGCACGACAGGTATGCAAATATAGAGATAAGTTATTTGCTGCAGAAGATGGAGGAGAACGAAGGTATAGTGATTATGGCAACTAATTTGAGCCAGAACATTGACGATGCGTTTATGCGAAGGATGCATTTTACCGTTGAGTTTCCGTTTCCGGAAGAAGAGTACCGGTATGAAATCTGGCGGAGCCTGTTTCCGAAGGAAGCGCCAATTGCTGAAGACATAGAATTTGAGTTTTTAGCCAAAAGGTTTAAATTGGCAGGTGGTAATATTAAGAATATCATAGTGACTGCGGCGTTTTTGGCGGCTGAGGATTCAGGGGATATTACGATGGAGCACGTGATAAAGGCGGCAAAGAGGGAGTTTCAGAAGATCGGGAAGGTCTGCTCGCAGTCGGAGTTCGGGCGGTATTATGAGGTGATATGTGGGTTAGAGGGTTAGCGGTTTGGAGGCTTAGTAGGTTTGGTTTGGGGGATATTATGGGTTGATAAAAAAGAAAAAAAATGAGGGAATCGGTTGCGGTTGCAAAGGAGGCGGATACGAAAAAAAAAAATTCGCCTACTAAGTGCGATAAATGCATTCATCGTGTCCAGCATGAGCGGCAGCTTGGCTCTCTGAAGGATGTGATAGGTAATATAAGGCGTGATGGTGGCTCGCCATCGGTTGACAGCATAGCGACTGAACTGAGCAGCATGCATACTGCACAGCGTGCATCTGTGTTATTGGCGCTTCAGCGTACGCATGGTAATCAGTATGTGCAGCGGGTGGTGGCGGGGATTCAGGCGAAGCTGAAGGTCGGGCAGCCAAGAGATAAGTACGAGCAGGAGGCGGACAGGGTGGCGGAGGCGGTGATGCGGATGGCGAAGCCAGAGGTTCGGCGTCAGATTAGGGAAGAAGAGAGAAAGAGAAAGGAGGAAGAGCAGGTTCAAAGACTATCTGAGGAGAAAGAAATGCCTGTGATGACAAAAAATTTGTCTGGAGAGACACCTCAAATTAGCGATGACCTTGAAGAGCGTCTTTCCCGCACAAAAGGCTTAGGAGGTCCTCTGCCAGCCGACACCAGAACCTTTATGGAGGAACGGTTTGGTGCTGATTTCAGTGCCGTAGGAATTCATACGGATAGCGAAACATCCCGTATGGCAAGGGCGTTAAATGCAGAAGCGTTTACCTATGGAAGGGATATTTATTTTGGGGCTGGCAAATATAGTCCTAGGACATTCGTAGGAAAAAGGCTTTTGGCGCATGAGTTGACGCATGTGGTGCAGCAAACTGGAATAAGTAGATATTTTCAGAGAAAGCTAACTATTGGGCAACCAGGAGATGTGTACGAACAAGAGGCAGATACGATTGCTCGAATGATAGTGGATGGAGATATTGTGAATGCCCACGAAATAAATCATAGGGTACAGCAAAATATGTTTAAACTGCAGCTACAGGGTGCTGGTGCTTCCCATAGTGACGCATTCTGCCCTCAAAATAGTGCAGCTAACGCAAGCTCTACAAATTTTAGTCTTGCTGAGTTTAAATGCCGTGATGGCACTGATGTCCCCAAAAAGTTTCGCGGAACTGTTCAACAACTAATGAATAATCTCGAGGTATTGCGTACTGAACTTGGGAACAATTCAATTACAATAAACTCCGGGTATAGAACACCAGCGTATAATAAATCAATAGGCGGAGCATCACGGAGTCGTCATATGTGCGGGCAAGCAGCCGATATTAAAGTGAGAAATCACACACCCAAACGAGTGGCTGATACTATCGAGAAGCTCATAAAGTCACGTAAGATGCGACAAGGTGGTCTTGGTCGGTATTCCTCCTTTGTTCATTATGATGTTAGAGGCAGTAGAGCAAGATGGTAAAAGAAAGTTTGTGTGAAGATCTGCGTAATCTTGTGGTTATAAAAGGGGCTAAAGAAACATAATGAAAGAATCGGTTGCAATTGCAAAAGAGGTAGATGCGAAAAAGGATTTTTCGCCTGCCCGAAGCGATAAAAGTGTTCATCGCATTCGAAACGAACCTGAGAGGCAGTTTGGCTCTTTGAGGAGTGTGATAAATAACATAAGGAGTGATGGTGGCACGCCTTCGGTTAACAGCATTGCAACTGAACTGAGTAAGATGCCTGCGGCTGATCAGCGTGCATCCGTGCTGCTGGCGCTTCAGCGCACGCATGGTAACCGGTATGTGCAGCAGGTGGTGGCGGGGATTCAGGCGAAGCTGAAGGTTGGACAGCCGGGGGATGTGTATGAGCAGGAGGCGGACAGAATTGCAGAGGAGGTGATGCGGATGCCTGAGCCAGAGGTGAAGCGACAGGCAGAAGAAGAGAAGGAGGAAGAAGAAAAGAAAGAAGAGGAAGAAATCCTCCAGGCCAAAAAGTTTCCCGGCCAGACTCCTGAAGGCACTCCAGATCTTGAATCCTTCATCCAGTCCATGAGGAGCAGCGGGCAGTCGTTGTCTGAATCTGTTCGTGATTTCTTCGAGCCACGCTTCGGCTATGACTTAAGCCAGGTGCGGGTTCATACAGATTCTCGAGCTGCTGAGGCAGCTAGCGCAGTGAATGCCAGTGCATTCACTGTAGGAAGAGATATAGTATTTGGAGACGGGCAGTATGCTCCTGAGATGAATTCGGGAAAGCAGTTACTGGCACATGAGTTGACGCATGTCTTGCAGCAGAGGTATACAAGAAAGCAGTCAAATAAATTTCAAGTTGGGAAGAGCTTAGCTGGAAAAAGAACACTTAATGCTTCTTATAGAGTCATGAGGCAATGGACGCGACAAGGCGTTCTAGGGGTTTTGTGCAGTGATCTGGAGGCTGGAGTGTCTACAGTTGATGTGCTGAAAGACTATTCTGTCTACTCGTACGATTCCTACACGTATAAAAGGCAGGACTATACAGACGCTACAAAGACGACAAAGAAGGGGCCACCAGTAATTCATACTATTAATGGATACCATAATCGAAAAAAGAAGGAAATTGGAATAACTACCAAGCGATTGGACGCTAAGGCGGCATCGACGCTCGTGCATGAAGTAGTGCATGCCAAACAGCATATGGCATATGAAGAAAAGCTGAAAAAGGAACCCACGGCAACTCCGCCAACCAAGGCGGAAAAGGAGTATGAGGCTCATATCAAACAGGAAGAATTCAATATTCGCAAAGGCATTTCACCCAAGCATTCCTCCTTTCGTAAGAAAGAGGGAGGCAAGTGGGTTGTCGATGAGGCGGCAATCAGGAGATGGGTTGATAGGGTCTACGCAATCGGACCGAAAAAATACTACACTAATTACGACTATGTTAAGACGGGCACGAAAGGACCTCTTCGCCCATGGGAGTGTCCGAAATGATGTTGCGGTGGCTCAAGGTGAAAGTCCGTTCGATGGATCGATATGGAAACCTGTGTCATGAGTATTCAGCGGTCCTGCGCGGACGGCGCTTGGGAAGTGTTACCTGCTGATTGCTAATCTTCGGTCATTACTGCAGTTGTGACGGACATCGGAGGCGAAATCTGTCAATATCAGGCCTATTTTAATATAAGTTTAATTAATACTATTTGATATACTAATGTGATGTACTAAAGGAGGATGTCATGTCGATACAAGATGATGAGAGTATGGAACTGGATCTTGTCGAGAGTTGTCTCGTTCGCTTCATCCGCGAACATGTGGATGATGCATTGCTAAGGGGGCTGCTGCTGAGCGAGGATTCAGTCAAGGGAAGAAGGGTGATGGAAAGGAAAGATCTGTGGTTCTTGGGAGATTGGGTGATTCAGGGCGTTCCATCGCACTTTGAGGCGCACTGGAGCACTGATGTCGCACTAGGAGAGAGTGTTCGGGTAATCGTGCATATCGAGAAGACTGAAAACGAATATTTGGTATCTGATTGGGACGTAGAAGAAACTTTTTGACGACAAAAGTGCATTGAAGACTATAGAAGACTGTAAGGATGGAAAGTGACGAAGACATTTGCGGGTAAGGTGAAATACCCTGAGGGGTTCTACGCCGCACATCTGTGCGCCACAACTACACACCGCAAGCCCAACCCTACAAGTCCAGCAGGTGGAGATTCGATAAATTCTGCGAGGACCACGCCTACAGGCCAAGCTTACTGTTGGTGTGCCTAATGACCAATACGAACAGGAAGCCGATAGAAATGGGAAAAAGGGTTCAGGTCTCAACATTTGACATTTGATTGAGTTCATGATAAGTCTTGAACATGGCAAGACCTTAAAGGCTATCTTTTGAAAATGCTTTTTATCACGTAACTGCAAGGAGAAACAGAAAAGAGAATATTTTTTATTCCGATAATGACAAAAGCATAATAGTGTCATGAGACACCTGTTTATCCTTAGAGTGCATTACGCGTTTCATACCGGGTTGCGTATTTTAATTTTTCCTCGATTACTCTGAGGAGATCATCCAACTTTACCTTTATGAGAAGGCGTACACAGATTTCGATGGCCACTTGATATTGGGTAATTACTTCTTTTACACCACATGCAGCGAAAAACCCAGCCGTTTCGTAGAACGTGTAAGCATGCTGGATGAAACAACGTCAACGCCAGTGGAAGCGAAATCCTTTATATTATCCATGTTTATCCCACCCGAAGCCTCTAAAATCAACCCATCGCGAATGCCTCTCTCGGTCAGCAACCTCACGCACTCTTTTACTTCCGCGGGCTTCATGTTATCAAGCATGATTATATCTACTTTAAATTCCGCAGCTCTGAGCGCATCTTCTATGCTTTCAACTTCAACTTCGATTTTTCGTGTAAAACTCACCTTTTCTTTTGCTCTTTTTATCGCGTTCTCCAGTCCCATAAGCTCTATATAATTGTCTTTTATTATCACCGCTTCGTATAACCCGAATCTGTGCGGGTCACCGCCTCCGATAGCTATCGCTTTCTTCTCGTATTTCCTGAAGCCCGGCGTTGTTTTTCTCGT
>JAFNKG010000085.1 GCA_017883965.1 Candidatus Methanophagales archaeon
ACGTTCGGAAATCTCGTATTTTGGACTTGTTCAATTGGCATCTATTATGATGCTGTGGAGGGTTTTGGGATGAGGTCTTAAATAGAAAGGAGGTGAATATAGACGGTAAGGGTAACTAGGTGTCATATGGTACTATTGAATTTGTTTAGGATTTCGGATTTAGTATTTAGGATTTCGTCCACAGGATTATGATAAAATCTACCCCTCTTTCTTCTTTGTTATCAATCTCTCGATCTCTTCTCCTCCTTCTATCTTCAACACGAAAGTCCCATGACATGGTTTCACATACGGAAATATTACATGGTCGTTTTCTATCCCTATCAGAATCGGCGGAACACCAATCAAATAAACGTCGAACAATTTATATCCCGGTTCGATTTCGTAAACATCTTTGAAGTTCCTCCTTATAAATTCTCTCCCTTCCTTAAACGAAGTGTGTGATAATAAAATCTCGTAGTCCATCAATTCGATACAGCCCATTTCTTCACCTCCTTTATCCTTTCATCTATCTCTTTCTTCAGCGGAATTGGATTATGAACGGATTTCGCAACGAGCTTCTCGCAGTTGAACTCAATTTGCTTAGCGAGGGATTCGGCATCGTGACCGAAGATGATAGCGAAGAGTTTTGCTTTTGATATGCTCTGGATAGTAGCGAGATAAGATATTCCGGCATCGTTATGCACGAAGACGAAGCAAAAATCGAACTCCATCCTCTTTTCGGCGAGTGTTTCTATGCTCTTATCCAGATTCATCATCATCGTCGTATCTACGTAATGCGCTTCCGTGTCCGAGACTTTTAGAAGCTCAAGGGCGGCATCTGTTCCCGCAACGAATACATCCATTCCTGCATTTTTTAGCATGCTCGCAAGGTATAGTGCAATACCGGTCTGAACTGGCACTTCCGGACAGCCCAAAAGGAACAATGCTTTTTTATTCATCTGTCGATTTTTTCACTTCCCAGGCTACAAATTTGTGAGAGCCATCTATATCTGCTTCCGCTACCCTGCGATAGGATTTATCCAACTCTTCAGCAGATATTGGCATTTCTAATCTTTCTATTTCCTCGAAGAAAAGTTCTAAGTCATCAGGAGCTTCTATACGCTTCCTAACTGGCGTTCCCTCCTCTTCAACAACGAACACTTTCTCGCTGCTCACCCGTAACATTTCTTCCAATGCGCTCCTCTTGTCCTGAAACCATGAAAACGCTAAACAACTAATAACAAAATCAAAAGTGTCGTTCTTAAAAGGCAAATATTCGATATCACCGACAACGAACTCCTTGTCAGGATATTTCTTTTTGGCTTCCTTCACCATTTCCATTGAAATGTCTATACCAACCGCTTTATCAAAGCCTTCAACCATTATGCCTGTTCCCGTAGCCACATCCAGAACTAAACCATCAATATTGAGCCGGTTGAAAATTATCCTTTGTGCATTCACATGCCCCGTTTCACCCATATAACCGTCGTAAAAGCTAACTACGGCTCCGAAAGCTTTTGTAATTCGGGTTTTTACCATAGGTTATCGTGAGGCTCTTCTTCCTCTTTGTACGGCGATGCACCTCTACAAATTCCGAATCCATTCCTTCTTCTCTTTTTCACAATTTCCACGTCTAACACCTCACCCACCGAAATGCCAAGGTCGTCCAGCGCTTTTTGGGGATAATAATCCCAAAAGAGTTCCCCCCATTTCTTAACCTTCACAGTTAAGTGCGTCATTTATACCACCAAATATAAAATACTATAAACGTATTATAAATCATACAGTTGTTGTGTAAAAGCTCCAAAAACACCACCATATTTCAATTTTCCCGCTTGTAAAACGTTTTTCGGGATATTACATTTAACCTTGATCAACCGAAAAGCCCCACCACTCCATCCCGCAATGAATGCAGGGCATCTACGATGCAGAATTCATCTTACCTTTTTATATATGCCCCTTCCGGTTTTACATATTCAGGTACATAAATCTCCTCCTTTTTGGCGAATAATTCACTTGCATCAAGCACTTCTATTTCCACCAGCGCGTTGTCCTTTGAGTAATGCGCTATTATCTGTGGTGTAATCTCTTCACCGTATGCTAACGGTTTCTCTTTCAGCGTTATCAAAAGGACGTCATCCACAGGGTCATAACTTATCTTCACGAATACCACCTCTATAATATCTTTCTCGCCTGGAAATATATAAAGTTATCACGTTAATGTTTTCGTTTTTGACTTCATAGATGACTCTCAACATATACCACCTCCGAAATATGCGTTTCAAAAAGGTCTCTATTATAAATCAGCCAATCAATAAACTTCCTATTCTTAAAAACTGTGCTATCTAATCCTATTTTCAAATTTCTATCCCCCATCTATGGGATATAACCTCAAAAAAATCAGTCTTTGCTTCTTCAATAATCTTTGCCCGCTGTGCTAATCGTGTGTTTGAGCTTCTAAGCTCCTTAGATGCTTTTTCCATGATTTCGGTTGCTATTTTAAATTTCGTATCTTTTTGTTTTTCTTCTTTAAAAGCGTCTTCAAAAATAGATAATGCAGTTTCTATGACCTCCTCTTTACTGATGTTCAGATGTCTTGCGATGCCCCCTAATTTTGCTTTCATCTCATCACTTATCGTTATAGTGCTCATAAATTATCTTAAGTTCTGTATATTTAAATACCTTTGGTTAGGTTCTGCAAGACTTCAGATCAGATATATACCTCAATACTATCAAAGCTATGCCCAAGGAAATAACAGATATCGAAGCCCCAACCTTCCCACCTCGGAATAAAGAGGTCGTCCCATAATTAGATATTTTGCGAAATTGGATGCTTCTTTTTGGTTATAAAGCCCTATCTGGCCTTCTTTTTGTTGAGATTGTGGATTGTGAGACAGCCTCTAAATTCCGAGGTATCCCTTAGCCGTTGTCCGGACTTTTCATCCCTTCTTGCAAATACTTGTTTTTATTCTTTCGCCTCCTTTCATTTTATAATGATGTGTATGGGTAGTAATTGAAATCGAATTCATTTACCCATTCAGGGGATAATCCTAAATTAACAAACATTTCCTTCAAAACAGCCTTATATTCACTTTCTGGAATTTCTTTACTCATTTCCTTAAGTTTAATTTTAATGCTAATAGTCCCTTTAGTATCGATATTAAGATAATAAGCATGTTCTCTATCAATCTTGGTTATAGTAATCAGTGGTATGAGATAATTCATCGAACCGACCCACTCATCATCAATATAAAAATTCTCCTCATAAGACCCAGGATAGTAAAAAAATAAGTTAGAGCTCGTGCTCCTTCCATCCAAGTATTCGTATATTGCCTTAATATCCGGTCTTTCTTTTATCCATATCCTGGCAAAACCGACTTTACTCTCTTTCGTCTCACCATCTTCTATCCAAACCATTATAGGCTGAAGTTCATTGTTTTCACCACTTTCTGATTTGAGATTGTTCTTTAGTGCTATCACATAATTCCCTGCCTCTTGCTTGTTCATATTAAAAGAAAGCATAAGCATCTCAAGAACCCAATCCTCCGGGACTTCCTCATCGAGTGGAAAGCTACTCGATCCGTGAAATGTTAATGTAACAGACGTCTCTCCCCTTGGCATATCATTAATCGATAACGCTAACCCAACATCATTGCAGTTATAATGCACAGTAGTTACAGTATAGTTATCTCCAAGCTTTTCATTCAACCCTTTTATGTAAGATGAGGGCTGTAAACCGCCAGAATGAGCCATTTTTTGCTCAACAGAATATCTGGAGTCCTTTGCATTTACGATAATATCATCTAAATCAATTTTTCCTATATTTATCGAATTAGAACTATAAAAGGCACCAAAAAAGTAAGCCGGTGTAGGAGTAGTAGAGAGTGTAGGCTTGGGTGTTGGTGTAATAGGTGTTGGCGTAGAAGGTGTAACCTCCTCATTCTCAACACATCCCGCGAAAATCGCAACTGATACGATTGCAACTATGGCTATTAAGCCAGCTATGTTTTTTCTTTCCATATTTTTCACCTTCTTTAACATAATTCTCATCTTATATTTAAAGTCACTAACCTTCTTCTGAAGAAGGAGGCATCTGGAGGGTGCATGATAGTTGGAAGGATGGGACTATTTACTTCAAGAGCAAATCCCTTAACTCAATAAAATTACTTACAATAAAATCAGGATTAAAATCATAATTTGATTTGCTTCTCCTGAAATAGATTGTAGTCATACCAAGGTCTGATGCGGGTTCAAGATTTTTCAAAGAATTGTCAATAAAAATACACTCATCTGCTCTTGCATTCATTCTCTCAAGGAACACATCATATATCCTTATATCTGGTTTACGCAATCCCACATCTCCGCTTATTACAAAATCAGAAAAAATTGCTCCAAGATTAAATTTATTCCTTAGATATGAAGACCACTCAGAGACATCATTAGAGACCATTGAAAGCGTATATCTATTACCCAGTTCTCTTGCGACTTTCAAAAAATCAGTATCAATCCTAAGACAAGCATTCAAATACGCCCTTTCAATATCAGGTATCCCTAACTGCCCGAAAAATTCATGAGATGAAATCTTGCCCACACTGACTTGCGTGTAATATAATTCTCTGAGTTTATCTACATTGAAGTAATACCTTTCTTTTAAAAATGGTATCAACAATTCTTCTATATCATCTTCATTAACAAAAACTACCCCCATCGCATCCAAAATTAAATGTTTCTTGTTTAGCATGGTCTTTGAGAATAACTTTTTTTAATCTTAATTTTTCTGATTTATTAAACCCGCCTTTACTTCATTTCCTTGAAAGCAGTAAAACTCGTCAAGATTCTCAAACGAGGTGTCGTCGAAAGGACCGCCAAGTGACTTCAGCTAACACAGCATAAAAGGTTCGTGCCTAACGGCACTCACCCAAATTTTTGCCTCGCAAAAACTTCTTTTATGCTGGAAACGTTATATGACATCACCACAAAAGGAAAAAATATGGATACTATAATTATTTATTATTCACATTCTGGTAATAATAATATTTTAGCTGAGGAATTAAATAAAAGAATAAAAAGTGACATTTATAAAATTTCTGAATTACGAAAAAGATATAAGATTTCTATTTTATTTGATTCTTTATTTAAGCGGAATTCTAAAATTGAAAATACAAATATTGAGATAAAAAAATATAAAAAGATTATTCTTGTTTCACCAATTTGGGATTGTAGTATTGCCACTCCGATGAAATCATTTCTAGAGAGAGAAAAAAATAACTTAGAAAAATATTTTTTTATTACTATATGTAATGGTGAAATTGGTCAAAAAGAGAAAATCATGAATGAATTAACTAATATTGTTCAAAGAAAACCTGAAAATGTTACTGAATTATGGATAAATGATTTGCTACCAAAAGACAAACAAAATAAAATTAGATATACATTTAATTTTAGAATTAATCGTCAAGATTTCCAAAAATTTGAGAGAAAAATATGCGCATTTATACAAAATGTGAACAATTGTGGTGACGTCATATAACACAGCATATAAGCTGCGCTTCTTCGTCGCTTGGTCTTCGGCACATTTTCCCTCCCTCTGGTCGGGAAAACGTCTTATATGCTGGAAACGTTATATGAAATGCCCGCAAAGAGGAAATGAAAATGTTTTGGGATAACGAATATAAAAGTAAAGAGCGTGTTTGGGGAGAAAGACCAAGTGAGTTAGCTATTGCTGCGGCGGGATACTTACAAAAATGCAAATCAAGTAACGAGATATTAAGTATATTGGACATTGGCTGTGGTTACGGTCGTGATGCATTCTACTTAGAAAATCTTGGATGTATGATTTTAGGGATAGACATCTCTGAAGAAGCTATAAATATTGCCTCAGATGTAGTCCTTAAGGTACAGAAAGAGGACGTGAAATTTCAATGCTGCAATTTTACAGAGCTGAAGGAAGAGAAATACGACATTGTATTTATCTCAAACCTGTATCAACTGCTGAAAAAGAATGAAAGAAAAGAACTTAGAAAAGCAGTTATGAGAATATTGAAACCAAACGGATTGCTATTTCTCAGCACACTTTCAATAAAAGATTCTGAACATTGCGGAAAGGGCACCCCTATTCCCGAAGAATCCAATTCGTTTCAGGATAGAGTATATCTCCATTTCTGTACCAGAGAAGAACTTGTTGAGGATTTTGCTTTCCTAAACATCAAAGAACTATACGAACACGAATATTATGAACCTCACTCTACTGGTGAAATTCACCACCATATTTCATGGATATTGATAGGAGAATATGTGGGCACTTCAACATAACAGCAGATAAAAGGCTTCGTTATGCTTCGCCCGATTAACTGAAAGAATAAAAATCATAAATAGATGGTTGTTTTTTATTCATCCTCTATCAGCCCTTTAAGTCCTTCCTCAGCCCCTTAACCCTTCGGATTTCTTTGGGATAAATCTTTATATAAACGTATGCAGGTATCACAGACACCCAGGTCATCACAATCAAATACAGTATATAACTCACTATCTCCTCAACTGCTGGAATGAACAACTGCAATGGAAGCGTGACCAGTAAAATAATCAGTATCGGGATTAGCTGGAGAAGGAAAGTATCAAACATCTTATTACGGACAAACACTTTGCTTGCTCTCATTCCGTCAAGCGCACCGCGATCCTCAAGCATTATCGCGGGAATCGTGTAAAAATACCAGATAGCGAAAATCACACCCGGAATGATAAAAAGTATAATGCCAAATCCCACGAGTAAACCCACAAGAATCCCCGCTCCGATTAACGATGGTATTTTCCTCACAACAGACCCGAATGCTGCTCTTAACTCTATTTCCTTATTCTCCAGCACGTTTTTGACCATTAATGGATACATGCCCTCTACAAGCGTGTAAATGGCAATAGATAAAACCAGGTATGGCAAAACAAATTTTAAGAGTGGTATTATATCCGAGAGGGACGTTATCTGGTCTGGTGCAATTTCAATTAACGAATCCACAAACAGACTGAAAAGCGACACGACTAACATCGGAAGCAATATAACTGGCTTGTGTAAAATAATGCTGAAGGACTCTCGCAATGCACCCCATACCTCGATGTCAACTTTGTTTTTCATTTTAATCCTCTCTAATATTCACAGGAGGCACTACAAACCCGCTTATAGAAATATCATAGTAAAGAGTTCTATAAACCCGCCCAGTGCTACAATCACTATTTCAAGAATCACTATTTCAAGAATTAACTCTACATCTTTTTCTTCCATTTTTTTTGATGTTTATTTTTCTCTCCTAAAGCCCCAACCTCGCCACCATCGGAATAAAGAAGCTGTCCCACAATTGACTTTAAAATACCCTTAATTGCTTTATGCCCTAAACTTCCAATCATAGAACT
>JAFNKG010000086.1 GCA_017883965.1 Candidatus Methanophagales archaeon
CGGTTAAGAATAGATTTTAGATGGGTGTGAATGTGGTGAAGATGAGGTGGGTGTGAGGAGGTAAACACATACAAAAATTTTATCCTTTTCGAGCTTTAGAATACCCATGTTTTCAATTTCCTGCCCTGTCCTTTCCTCATAACAATACCGATAACCACACAATAGGGTTAATCTTCCGTCCAATTTACAAATGATGTCAATAGTTCCAGCGAAACCTTCTTCAGACCACGTCATTAACTCACTATTGATTAACTCGAAAGCTTGTTCAAACTTCCATTTTAGAAAAGAGGGGAATGTATATTCAACTTTCTTGGACCATAAATGGCTAATCGGTTTATCTTTGAGATAGCCTTCAATTATTGCATGGGTCTTCTTTCCCACGTCTTGAGCATCGCTTAGAATCTCTAGATAGTTATTTACGGTGGTTTTATCTAATTTGTTAAAAAACGCATCCCCGTTAAGTTTATATAAGTTGAATATATCCGTATCACTTACAGCAATATGCTTTTCTTTACAACATTTCCCACATCCCGGACACACATAGAACCCCAATAGTTCTATGGCAAGTCTCCATATCCTCGCACATAGCTTTCAAAGTCGTATTATCTATTACCATCGTAGAAAACATTTTTCGTGTTTTCGATCTTTTCTTAAAATGTACTCCGACTATCTCTTGCGTGTTTAAATCAAGTGTGTATATTCTCCCATAGTTCCAATAATGTGATTGACGTTCAATTGTGGAAGTTCTATGACATATATGTTCAGCATAGAATTCCCGGAAGGGGAATAACCACAAGGTATAAATCCCATAATCCGAATATGTTTGTGTCTTTTCAATAAAATAATCTAAAGATTTACTCGAACATTGACATTCAATTGCTATTACTTTACCATTCCTGAGCACACAGAAGACATCCGGATATAATTTATTGTGTATCAATCCGAATTCGAAAGCGCTAAACCAAATATCATTGTTTTTATTGAGTATTTCTAATATACTTAATTTCATCCTGAGATGTTCTTCTGATTCTGGTTCCCACCACGCGCAAGGGGATTGATACGGATAATGCGCAAAGTGATGTGTTTTGATCAAACCTTTTTTTATGAATACTTTTTCTCCGCATTGCTGACAATAGTATTCTTGACCCCTCTCCGCATCTTCACCACATATCCGTTCATTCGCATCATTTAAAGCAATGAACATTTTGTACCTCCTCTTAACCCGCCATAATCAATTCCAATCCTTTGAACGTTATGCGATTCCGCAAACTTTCTCGCCTTTCTCAATGTTATTTCCTTGTAATTTTCTTGTGAGTTCTGCCATTTACCTATTCGACATCCATTCATAATTGTTCTTATTTCACCTTCATTGAATCCTTCCATAAACAACTTTGATACTAATGATTGCTCAGCGCCGCTTCTTGCGGACTTGAATCCATATTTTTGCCAATTCCCGTAATATAAATCGCTAACTTTCGGATCACTCATAAGCAAAAGTTCAAACCTTTGTTTCATCGGAATATCTCGCTTCATATCAAACTCTAATGAGCAATAGTGCTGCGGTTCTTGGTTATATGTTCCAATTCTATTTACGTCATCGTTCTGTTCATCTTCTTTTTCATTTAATATCTCTGTGGTCAGTATAGCAATAAGAAGATCAATATTACGTTCTCTTGCTATATCAATTTCATCATCGCTTGGCATATCTAACCATTTTGTCTCCAGTGGGTTACCTGATATTTTCATATTCCATCCACCGATTGGCTGCGTTATCCTTCGAAGGTCATGTGTAGTGTCGAACTCACATTCAGATTCCATACTCAGCTTTTTACTGAATTCACCCAGTTGGTCGTTTATCTTAATGCGGAATGCCGTGTCGTTTAGTTCCAGCGTTTTTAGAGGAAAAGTTTTCAGAGGAAAAAATAAATGGTAACCATTGCCACTATCCGCAATAAAACCACAAGCGTTATATGCTTCATGCATCCACGCTTTGAATTTGCTTACTTCTCCTAAAGCTTTATATTTTTCTCTCTCTTTTGCTGGTCTTGTTTTATCTTCACGGGGACTGTCAAAGTCGAACTAAGTGCACTCTATCTTTGTAACACCTGTTATAAAATCCTTTTCTTTATCATGTAATGACACCCACATACATAATCCCTTGCTATAACAACTTTCCAATGCCTTCACGAGCTTATCTTTCTGTATTCAACGGCTCTTCTTCTCTTCAACACAGACATATTTATCACCTGCCTTATTTAATCCTGTTTCACAAGCAAACGTATGATACGCCTCTCTATCCCCTATAATTTTCAAATGGGTGTCGAATGCATCTTTATTTACTTTTAAAGGCATTTCATTACCTCCAACTTATATTTCGTTTTTATTCTCGTTCCGCACTTCTTACAAACCGTCTTAATGTCACCGTTGGAATAACAGACAACATAATGAAGGTTTACCCCATACTGCTTGCCTTTCTTACAAATTTGACACTCGTTTTTCTCTTCGCAAACATCTTCCGTTATCCTTATAGGTTTTCTTACTTCTTCCAAACAACCTTGGCATAACCCACTCGCTTATCACCATTTTTCTCCTATATGCAACACTACCAACACCGCAACACTTGGCAACACCTGAAACGTGTTTGTGAACTCTTGTGAAATTACTCATCGTTTTCGCCTCCATCTTTCAATCGAATGATAGTTTGTTGGTGTGGTTCTTGTCCTTCAAGTTCAATTTCAATTTCAATTTCGCCAGATGCAATGAGAGCTTCAATTGCTTCTGATACATCTTTCAATTTTACGTGAAGATGCATGAGAAGCACCCGCTGATTACAGTTTCCACCGAGCCTGCGAAGCGTTGCAAGAATTTTCTCTTGAAGGTTATTTAGTTCGTCATGTTTAGCCATTTCAATAATTTGGTAGGAGTATGGCTCGAAATACGTGTCTATCATGCGTGTTGCTTCTTTAATTGCTGCCAAATCTATTTTTGTTTCATTCGTAAAATCGTATTGTGCTGTCGTAAAAATGATCCCTAACTTGACGGCATAAACTTCTTGCCTGCCTAAGATAGCTAATTTAATAGAGTTTTTGTTTTTTAATGCCGCTGCTTCTTTTGATCGCTGCCAATCTTGAAAGTAGGTTAAAGCCTTATCTTCAAAGTGAATCCGTGGTTGTTCACGTGTTTTAACAGTTCCTTGACTATGTGTTAACTTGTGTGCCAGTGAATGCAATTCTTGTGTTATATCGGAACCGGCTTCGTCAAAAGCCCAGCTATCTTTTTCGTAGGTTGGTCTTATTCCATTTTTTGGTAATGCTGTTGTAAGTGACAAAGAGATACTCATTCTCATCTTCTCGCATTTCGCCTGTTCTTTCATCCTTGATTAATTTTACTCTTGCTCCCTTACTCAACTCAGGCTTACTCGGTATCAAATTCCCTTCATTCCGCACTTTAAGATATGCTTCTATCGCGCCTCTCGCATCTCTACCTAAAAACGTTATAAAGTGGACTCCTGACTTTTCCCTGCGTAATCGCAGTATGGTTATCTCACCCTCTCGCTCTTTCAAATCCTTTATCTGCAAGTTCGCCGTTTCGTTAGCAGCTAACCCGGTTTGAAACATCGTTAGGAATATTGCCCGCTCTCGAACACCACACACCGTCAATAACTCCTTTACCATCTCCGGTGTGAACTTCACCTTTCCGTTGGCTATTTCTATTGCAGCATGGCTGAGTTTAGGCAGCAATACGTCATGGCTGTTAAAGAACGAGTTTATGGCGGACATATACACCCGCACCGTGTTGTCCGATTTACCTTCTTCCCTTAACCCTTTTCTGAATTTCACGAGATGCCTCTTCACAACCCGCTCTTTAAGTGGTTTCCTTATGTCTTCATCTGCTTCCTCTAATAACTCTCTCGGCTCTTTGTCTCTCCATAAGCAATATTTCCTTAATCCACCAGCCATGTTCATCTTAGTGGACTCTGGCGCTTTCCCCTCTCTCATCTCATCCAGCCACTCTTCGACTTCTGGATGCTCCTCTATCCAATCTTTAAGTTTATGACTCTTTTTGCTCAGCCCTGCTCTCTGCTTTAATTTCTGCAAATAAACCTCGCTGATACCTGACTCGTTGGCTGTCTCTAAGTTCGTCAGCCCTCTTCCATGCCTTTTTTTATACCTTCAATTAATATCTTTTGTTTAGGGGTAAAATCCCTTTCCATCTCCATGTCTATCCATCACCAATAGATAGATATGGAGTATGGTATATATAGAGGCTATAGTTTTTTATAAAAGCCATGCCGATAATAAAACCTTTTAAGGCGACGATACTGAACCCGGAACTGGAAAACCGAGCTGAACTGATTTGCCCGGTTTACGATACCATTGACGCATCGCTGTACGAGAAATATTCAGTCAGGAAAAACAATGTAATCCACTTTACCACGAGAAAAGAGGGTGTAGCGGAGCACGAATTTGTGGATTATGCAAAAAAGTGTTTAGCGCGTTTCTTCGCTAATAAAATTTTAATCGAGCGCGAAAAACCTTCTTTCTACATCTATGGAGTCAGATACAGGCTATCGGAAGAGATTATGGAACAGATCCCCGAAGAAGATAGAAGAGAGACCTATTTCGCATTTGGGTTAGTAGCACTGGTGAAAGTCGAGAAACTCAACGAACACAGCATATTAGGACACGAAAAGACTTTTGAGGCGAATACGCGGGAGCGATACCATCTGCGGAAAGAATGTGGAATGGATTTCTCGCCTATTACTGCGGAATACAAAATGCCAGACCACGATATAAACAGTATTTTCGAGGATTATCTTGGTTTCCACAGACCGGACTTGAGGATAGATGAGCACAGAAAGCCGATTGTGGACGTCGAATTAAATGGCGCACGGCACTTGCTCTGGGACGTTTCAAACGAAGAAATTATTGGCAAGGTTCAGCAGTTGATGCGCGACAAAAAAGTTATGATTCTCGATGGGCATCACAGATACTCTGCTTCTTATCGGTTGAGTAGAGAAGATAAAGAGGATGGAGCGACGTACACGCTAATGATGCTCTTGGAAGGAGGGGATAGAGCGCTTTTATTGATACCCTGGCATAGATGCGTGAAAAAGTGTCGTATGGGAGATTTATGGACGAGAATAGAAGAGAATTTTGCTATTGAAGGTTACGATAAGAGTGAAAGTGAGAATGTGCGGGGTGTTATTTATTCAAAGCTCAACGAATGCAACGATGAATTTGACGTCAGGTTAGGGATGTATAACGGAGAGAAATTCTATTTGCTGCGGGCTGATGAGCAGCGAATAAGGAAATTGGCGGATGAAAGAGGCGAGCGAGTGGGACTGGACGTAATATGCCTGCATGAATGGCTTATTGAGCCAACGCTTAAGCCCTTACAGGGTTTGCGGGGTCATGGGGCAGAGTCCCATATTGACAGACCGGAGGATATTGTTTTCACCGCAAGTCCGAGGGATGCGATTGAAAAGGTGGATACGGGGGCTTGCAGGGTTGCGTTTTTTCTTAAACCACTGCGAGTAACAGATGTGGAATACAAGGCACGAGTGGAGAGGAAAGGATTTCCGCAAAAGTCAACGCTATTCCTGCCAAAGGTTGCTGAGGGTGTTGTGATGCGGAGGTTCAAGAAGATAGAAGAAGTCAGAGAACAGAAGTCAGAATTCTGTTTTTCTATTCTCTGATTTCTGGTCTTGTGTCTATCTTGTGAAATCTCGTGGTTTTTTATTAAAACTTTCTTTAAAAAGAAAATTTTATCAAGAAATATGTTTCATTTTAATTCTAATCGAACAGTTACAAAAGTAGTCATAATTGCGGCAATCTGTGTTTTTAGCACGCAATTTGGCGTTACGGTAATTGCACCACTGCTTGGCGAGCGTGTAGAAGCATCAGAAGCACCGTTCTTCGCAGCTGCTTTGATTTTCTCTGCTTTTACTATCGTAAGCGCACCTCTTGGTATCCCCGGTGGTATTGTTTCAGATAAATTTGGAAGAAAGCCATTGGTAATAGCCGGGCTTTTGCTTTACGCTGTTGCATCCGCTCTTTTTCCGTTTTCAAACAGCCCTTACGACTGGATATTTGTGCGAGCATTACAAGGAGCGGGAGCAGGTTTGTTCTTCCCGGCAATCACGGCGTTGCTCGCGGAGGTTACGAGTTACGAAGCGCGAGGGCATGCGCTTAGTGTGTACAACATCGGTTTGGGCGCTGGTTTAGCGCTGGGTCCGGTTTCAGGTGGCATTCTCTTCGATATTTACGATATTCGCATGCCGTTTTTCTTTTGCGTTGCCTTTGCGCTTCTAAGTGTCGTTTTGGTGCTGCTCTTTGTTCAAGAGCCAAAAGTAAGGTTAAAGAGAAAAGGAAAAGGATTATCGTTGGATGAGAGAGAAAGAAAGGCATTGACGCTCTCTTGTATCGTAATATTTTTTGGAATAGGAGTTGCAGCCATTATGGGCGCCCTGTTCTCTCCTTTTGCTTTTGCTCCTGAGAGCCTCAAGCTTTCTGCTGGAATCATCGGTGCGATTCTTTCCGCGATGTTCGTGGCGTTCGCAATACTGCAAGCAGGATTTAACAGGCTGATGAAGAAGATAGGGGAAATCATCCTCTCGATTGCCGGACTGCTCTTGTGTGCTTGTGGTTTGCTTGTGCTTTACTTCGCAACCTGCATCACAGAACTTTTTATAATGAGCGTTTTCCTTGGTGCAGGTCTGGGTGCGATTTCTCTTGGCACGTTAACGCTGGCATCGAAAGCGGCAGGAGAAGGTGAAAGAGAGCAGGGGGAGAAAGGAAAAGTAATGGGTATCTATTACACGGTGTTTTACGCGGGTCTTGGTGGTATTCCGCTTGTTTGCGGTGCGCTCTCAGATATTTTCGGTGCAAGGTTGCTGTTCCTGGCGTATGCTGCGCTTTTATTCGTGTTGATGTTTGTGGTGTGGAGGGTTGGGTTGGGTTGGATTGAAAGCTTTTAGAAGCATTCAATCTTTATTTCACAAAAGAAGCTGCTATATCAAATTATCATTAAAATATGAAAAAAATAGGGGTTGTAAAGTTATTGGGTGTTATGACACATTCAGTTTGAAAAATATCCTGCATTTGCGATAATAGTATCAGCACCCAACAAGTTGATAGTCCCACAAAAACGGCTTCATCCCGAAAGTCAATATAGATCGAGGTACATCCTCCATCTTATCCTCGGCGGTGATAAACAATATCA
>JAFNKG010000001.1 GCA_017883965.1 Candidatus Methanophagales archaeon
AATATGATATTGTTTATCACCGCCGAGGATAAGATGGAGGATGTACCTCGATCTATATTGACTTTCGGGATGAAGCCCCTAAAATCCTAATGCATCTTCTATTCTTCCTAACTCCGCACCCGTTGTCTCATACCCGGCAGCATATCCCTTTGCGTTAGCGAGCAAAGCCGCACCTATTAAGGGAACACCGAAGTTAACACTGCCTATCTCCACGGGCAACTCGAAAATATGTTCTAAAAATTCTAATTCATCCTTCGTGGCATTTTTATGTGCTAATATGCCTTTGTTCGTCGCCACCGCAGCCATCCCCACAGTTTTTAAGCCGCCTATCGTGCCTTTATAGACCTTCACCCCCAGCGTTTCCTTTATCACTTCCACCGTCTTCTCCGATAACTGCGGATGAACCAGAGCAACCGTATCGTTTGCGAGTATGATATTTCCAGCAGCGGTCATCCTATCTCTGCCCGGCAGTCTGCTAATTTTTACCTTTAACCCTTCTACTTCTGCCCGTGTTAATTCCTCTATTCTGCTAATCTCGCTATCCTGTGTGTAAGGTGAAAAGATAAAGCCATTTGAGTTTCCAACAGCTAAACAGCCAATCAGTGAAGTTTCAGCTACTGAAGTTTTTATTGCTTTCACCTTCAATGCCTGCTCCATTTCCGCCGCTAATCCATCAGATACATGAGGGGGTAAAAGAACCAGAGATTCCGTGCACGCTGCAAAAACACCTATATATGAGCTACCATCAACACCAAATATCCTTCTTATCTCTTTCTCTCCTCGCCTTTTCGTCACTTTACTTTATTCCACAAACTCAGCCCTGATTATGTCCTCTTCTTCTGTTACCCTCACCCGTATCCTGGAAGGCGGCTTCTGTGAACCTCGTTCCCACACCTTTTCGTTTATTGCAGCATCTAAAAAGATGTACTCAGATTTTGTATGCCGCTTTAGATATTCCCTTATCTCCGCTATTGCACGGTTGCTCCTCTTCCACCTCGGTGCTTTTTTCACAGCCCTTAAAGGTATCGTATAAATACGTTCACCTACCTCTTCGCCTTTTTCTTCTACTTCTTCTTCCATCACACTTTTAGCTTTGTCCTCCTCCAGTGCCTTCTTTTTGGATGCGTAGTCACTCTTCGGCTCGTTTTTACCATTATCCATGCCGGAACTCTTCTGTTTTGCTTATTCGCCTTGATAAGCCTGAGCTTCTTGCCTTTTGTGTTCGTCCCCATTGCCATTGTATATATATTATCAGAAATCCCTTTTTATTTAAATATCTCTGGTTGTTAGAAGTATGTTAGAAGTATAAATAAAAATTGTTTAGATAATGTGGGGAATTGAAGAGAAAATGAAATTAGGAGTATCAACCGATTTTAGCGCTGCACATTCTCTGCCGAAACATCCGGGGAAATGCAAAAATCTGCATGGGCATACGTATAAGGTAGAAGTAGTGGTGGAAGGAGAAAAGAAGGAAGATACAGAGTGTGTGGCAGATTTCTCGGAGGTGAAGGCACTGGTAGAAGAAGTGCTTGAGATTGTAGACCACAAGTTCTTGAACGAGATAATCTCGTATCCAACAAGCGAGAATATAGCGTTGTTTCTAATGGATGAACTGGAGAAGAAGTTGAAAGGTTCGAATTTGGGTGTAACGTTGCATTCGATAAAAATATGGGAGGGGGAGGACAAGTGGGTGATGGTGGAGAGGGATTGAACCCCGGAAATCCTAAATACTAACGGATTTTCACAAGAATTATCGCCATAGGCGAGTAGCTCCTTTTATCGTCCCTGAGATGCCGATTACTCTTATGCCAACCCTCGCTTCATTCACCGAATGAATACAAGCTAATGCCGCTCTTACTTCCTCGACTTTATCATGAGCGCATCTCAGGATTCCTTCCCCTCCATCGTATCCCATCAGCCATATCCTACTTTCACTTGCTCCTGCATCGCCATATAATGAATAAACCGAATCCCATATCTCTTTCAACAACGACTTCTTATCTATCTCTCGCTCACTTATCAGCTCAAACACAAGATACCTCCTCCGTCCACGAAGAGAAGGCGGAAGCAACAATGCAAATTGCAAATTGCAAATTGCAAATTGAATAAAAGAAAAAATAATAGTTTCTTTGGTAAAACTTTCTTTTGTAAAGACGGGTTTATTTTGACTTTTGCACTTTGCACTTTTCATTTTTTATATTATCTCCACTTCTTTTTCCTTTTTCCATTTCTTCTCTATCACGCCCCAGGGAATATCACTTAATGCACTCGCAGCCTCTTCTTTTCTCATCCCAAATAGTGATGCCAGAGCAATCATCTCGCGTGGTGCCCTTAGATCGTATATAGACCGAGCATTGCAGGTTAATATCATCGGGGCTTTATATTTCCTCACAAGCTTCAAATTCTCCCGCATCTTCAAAAGGATTCGTGCTCTATCGCCTCTTCTGCTTTGAATTATTGCATTCAGGTTGAAGTCTAGTGCGACACCGTTCTTGGCGGCATATCTCACCAATACGTGGTTCAATTCTCCTTCTCCTTTTTCTCCACAGGGATGCGCCAATATATCTACCCTGGAATCCTCTACCGCCGCTCTATTTATTTTAGCATTACCACCATGAACCGCCAATAAGGACACTTTTCCCCTGTGGAGCTTTATTTTTCTTTTCAATTCGGAAGACGAATTTGCTCTTATCTCTACACCACGGAAAATGGAATTCGATACTAAATTCTCGCTTATAATCTCATCGTGGTTTGTTATTGCGATGCCTGCATATCCATATCTTTTCGCAACTCTGAGCAACTCCTCTACCGGCACATCGGTTTCTGGATACGCATGCACGTTGAGGTCAAAGAAGTTAGGCATGGATTTAAAGAAAGTTTATAATTTTAAAAAGGATATACGACAATGTGGGTGGAAGAATATTGAGTGGAGGAACTGGAAAGCATAAGACTGAAAGATTATCTACGCTGATGGTTAGGGGTTAGGAGTGATAAATAGAATATGAATACAGGGGAAGAGGAACCGGATGCAGTAGAAGCGAGGATGGCAAAGGTAAAGCATAAGATACTGGTGATGAGTGGAAAAGGTGGCGTAGGGAAAACAACGGTAGCCGCGAATCTTGCTTTCGCTCTCGGTATGCGTGGTTTAGACGTGGGGTTGATGGATGCCGATATGCACGGACCGGATGTGCCGAAGATATTGGGGATAGAGGACAAACGACCAGAGGTATCAGAAGAGAAAATATTTCCTGTTTTAGTCACGCCGAGGCTGAAAACGATTTCCATAGGTTTTTTGCTTCCGAGCAGGGACTCTTCGATTATCTGGCGAGGACCGATGAAGATGAATGCGCTAAGACAGTTCCTTTCAGAGGTAGAGTGGGGTGAGCTGGACTATATGGTTGTTGACCTCCCGCCTGGGTGCTTAACTGCCACTACGGAGGTGATGAGGAATCCTTCGCCTGCACCTATCTGTCAAGTTCGGCCGGGAGATATCGTTTATTCCTTCGCTGGTGGCTTTATGGAATCGGGATTGAAAGCAGGGATAGAAAAGAGAAGGGTCTTAGATGTTATTCCTCAAGGAATAGCGAGAGTATATGAGTTGAGGACAAAGACGAGAAGGATAAAAGGGACTGCCGATCATCCTATCCTCTCTCTGGAAAGGAAGAAGGGGCAATCGAGATTTTACAACTACACATTAAGGTGGAAGAAGCTTGCAGAACTTCAGCATGGGGATATAGTAGTGATTGCTAAGAAGTTTCTTGAAGGTAAATCAATGAGAATACCAGAAGTGAAGGAAACTTGGAAGACACGCCTTACAATTCCAGAATATTTCGGATTTGAACGGGTTATAGCAGTGACTTATGCAGGAGAGGAAGAAGTATATGACTTGAGAGTTGAAGAGAATCACAATTTCATAGCTGATGGTGTTGTTGTTCATAATACAGGAGACGAGCCGCTAAGTGTCGTGCAACTGATGAAAGAAATAGATGGTGCGATAATCGTTACAACGCCGCAGGATTTAGCATTACTGGATTCGAGAAAGGCAGTGAACTTCTCAAGGGTGCTGAAAGTACCTGTCATCGGGATAATAGAGAACATGAGTGGATTTGTGTGCCCGCATTGCGGTAAAGAGACAAACATTTTCAAGTACGGAGGCGGGGAGAAAGCGGCGACAGAATTAGGCGTGCCTTTCCTCGGTAGAGTGCCGTTCGACCCGAAGATGGTAGAAGCTGCGGATAGCGGAACGCCTTTTGTTTTACAGAAAGAATCAAAAGTAAAAGATGCGTTTGAGCACATCATCGAAAATGTGAGGGTGTTTGTGGAAGGTAAGGAATGAGTAATTTACCGCTGAGCCCGCAGAGAACAGAGAGAGTTAGAAACAAATACTTATTTTCTTTTAGTCCTGTCTTGCACTCATCAAATAATCCGCCAACGTCAGAGCAACCATCGCTTCTGCCACGGGCACTATTCTCGGGCATATACAGGGGTCATGCCTGCCCTTTATCTGTATTTCCACTTCCTCCAGCTTCGCCATATCAACACTTCTCTGCGGCTTTGAAATAGAAGGAGTAGGCTTTACTGCTATTCTGCATATTACGGGCTCGCCAGTTGAAATACCACCTAAAATTCCGCCTGCATTGTTCGTTTTCGTTCTTATCCGCCCTTCTTTTATATAAAATTCATCATTCATCTCGCTTCCCTTCATCCCCGCAGCCTCAAATCCCGCGCCTATTTCCACTCCTTTCACCGCACCGATACTCATCAAAGCATTCGCGAGTTCTGCATCCAGTTTATCGAAGACCGGCTCGCCTAAACCTGCTGGAACTCCGAGCGCAATTACTTCGACAATGCCACCTACGCTATCTCCTTCCGCCTTCACTTCTTTTATTAACGCTTCCATTCGCACTGCTGCTTCTAAATCTGCGCACCTGACTGCATTTCGCTCTGCATTCCTTATTATTTCCTCGATTCCCACTTCCTTCGCTCTTATTCCTCCTACTTCCACTACATGCCCAAGAACTTGTATATCATGCATCGCTAAGATTTTCTTTGCTATTGCACCTGCGGCAACTCTCGCAACTGTTTCACGAGCGGAAGCTCTCCCACCACCCCGGTAGTCCCGTATCCCGTACTTCAGTTGGTAAGAGAAATCTGCCTGACCGGGTCTCGCAATATGTTTTATGGGCTCATAAGGACTCGAATCTACGTCTTTATTCCACACGAGCATGGAAATAGGAGTGCCAAGCGTTCTTCCTCCAAACATGCCGGACAATATCCTCACTTCATCTGCTTCCTTCCTTTCTGTTGTTATCTCACTTACTCCGGGCTTTCTCCTGTCCAATTCGTGCTGTATGTCCGCTTCTGACAGTTCAATCGCTGAAGGACAGCCATCCACAACCACGCCTATTGCTTCTCCGTGCGACTCTCCCCAGGTTGTAACCTTAAATATCTTTCCAAAAGAATTGCCTGTCATGATAAACAAAGTTTTATAGGTTCTCTTATAATTTAAACCCTTTTTCTAAAGCAGTAAAAACGAAGTGATTTTCTACGTCTGCGTTTCTTCAAAAAAGAACTCGCTACACAAAGGGTCTTCAGCCAGATAATCGCCACTATGAAGGTATGCCCGCACACGGCATCCACCGCATAGATTTTTAAATTCGCACACGGCACACCTGCCCTTCACCTCACGATTTTTCAGTTCAACGAAGACTTTCGAGTTCAGTATCTCACGAAGACTCATCGCAGTGACATTCCCGGCTTTTAGCTCTAACAGCGGACATGGCACGACGTCGCCGTTTGGTTTGATAGAAAGCATGCCGATAGCTGCTCGACAACCTGGAATCTCGTTGTAAAAGAAATCAGGAACGAAAAGACCTTCCTCTTCCTTTCTCTTCAATACCACCCAGTACTGCGATGCCTGTGTTGTGCATATTTCGAGTCCTCTTCGCTTGTTCTGTTCTTCACATAACTGCATCAGGTTTTCTGCATACTGAACACCGTCGAGTTCACCATCAGGCATCTCTTCTTTCCCCCTGCCCATCGAAACATAATGGAAAAACCTGCACTGTCTCGCACCTAAATTCTCTGATATATCAAGAATCGTTGCGGTCTCTCCTTCGTTTTGCTTCATGATACAGGGGTCAATTACCAAACCCAACCCCGCTTCTTTACATGCTCTTGCACCCTTTACAGTCTTTTCAAAGACACCCTCGCCCCTTATTGCGTCGTGCGTCTTTTGAGTTCCATCAATAGCTATTATGACTTCTTCGAGTCCTGATTGCTTTAAACGAGTGGCAACTTCTTCGTTAAGCAACGTTCCATTTGATGCAAGCACCATTCGTAAACCCCTCTCGCTTCCGTATGAAATGAGGTCAAAAATGTCCTTTCTCAGCAATGGTTCGCCGCCACCAAGGGTGACGTTCACTTTACCACCAAATACGTTCGCTATTTCGTCTATAAGCGCCATTGATTGCTCTGTGCTGAGTTCATCTTCTAACTGCGCACCTGCGTCATAGTAGCAGTGTTTGCATCTCAGATTGCATTTTCGCGTGATGTTCCAGTTGATGTTGTATTTGGGCATCTTATTTAGTTCATACCACAATGTTTTCTCTTTTATTTCAATTCTTCCCTTATTCTTAACATTTTCTTCTTTAAATCCGGAATGTCTTTTATAACAACCTCCCATGTTAACTCCAAATCTATTCCAAAATATTCGTGAACGAGGATGTCTCGCATACCTGCAATCTTCTTCCATGGCACTTCTGGATATGTTCCCTTTATTTCATCTGGGATGTTTTTGACTGCTTCTCCAATGATTTCTATGCGACGAATAACAGAATCTTGAAGTTGAATTGAGTCAAAGAAATCATCTTCTGTTTTATTGTCAGTATATGTTTCAATCAACTCAATGCACTCAAATATATGCTCTATGAATGTCCTGGCGTCTTTCTTCATAGGATCACCTCTTGTTCGCTCAATATCCTTTCCTTGAGGAGGGGGTGAAGAGATTTATAAGTAAGAACATCTACCCTCCTTCTCAGTAATTCTTGAAGGTCTAATTTTAAACCTGCAAGATCTAATAAACTCTTCCTTCCTTCAAATTCAATTAGTAGGTCAATATCACTCTCTTCAGTGGCTTCTCCTCTTACTATAGACCCAAAAAGGGCAGCTTTTTTCACTCCATGTTTCCTCAACACTTCAATGAGCGTCTTCTTTATCTCTTCAATCTGATCTTCCTTCATGTCTATTACCTCTCATATCAGAGGTTTAGATTTTCGGACAACGTTTTGCGGATAAAAGAAGTTGCTGATGGCAATTTGGGGAAATCTCTGATTTCCCTTTTATCCGCTGTTATCTGCAGTAGTATCCACATCCAACTTACCTTTGAGGTTCTTGACAAACTGAATGGTTGCTTTTGTATATGTCAGAAAATCTTCGTAAGTTAGAACACGAATAGATGGATTCATTCGCTCTTTCACAGCGATCTTCTTACGTTGATCATTTGTGAGATCATATCCTATTAGAAGATAACATTTTGGGTTTTCAAACATTAGACCTTTTCTTCGGAGATAATCAGAATCATTTAAAGCAAAATCAATGTAACGTTCAGCTTGGTTCCAAGCCGCATTGAAGTCAGATGCGAATTCTCCACCACGCGTTTGAAACAAGTGAAGAAATGGGGGTTTTATCTCAATAATATCTCTGTACCCATCATGAACACGCACACCAGTGAAATCCGGAATGTTTTTATCGTCTAAGGCTCGGTGCGGATCGATAGCCCCATATTCTGCCCCAAGCATCCACGGATTTTCTTCGAGTAGTGATTGGTATTCGGACTCGTCGTTGATTTGATTCTCCAGAAGGTATTCAAGATGTTTAACAGCAGCATCGAGAGAATCAACGCTTTTGGGCTTAATTCTCTTAAATCTTTCCTTCATCTCCTCAATGGAAATAAAAATAAAATCGTCTGGACCGAGTTGTTCCCCCTCTCTTGCATCCCTAGCAGCAATTGCAAATTTCACCTCTCCATCTTGATAGAGTCCCATTAAACCTTCAAATTGCTTTTCTCCTTGCAAGAACATTACACCGTCTTTGAACCACTGTTGAAAGTCTGGTGAAACGAAGACTGGCTTGCCTTCAACAGTGCCTTTGATACTGTAATTATGTATAATGGCGTGGCGAAGCGATGCGACTAACGTAGCTCGATGTTTATTCTGCAGCAAGTAGTCATAAATAGAGATCTCAGGAAAACCTTCCCTCGGCTTGAGAATAGAGCGTAAAAGAAGATCTAGAACTCCATCTCCAAGAATTTTTGCTGCCTCAACATCAGAAACTTCTTGAATGATCTCACTTGCCTTCTGAAGGAGGCTTTTTGCCTCGGTGATTCTTTCTTTCATGTCATTGTGTTGGGACATATTTATCCACCATTGCATACAACTCTGGTATATCTGCAATACTTCACATATCACTCCGATTTGGTGATATATGTGAATTTCGTATATCCTCCCATTTTGGCAGCATATCGGAAGTACTTCCGATATGCATCCCACTGGATGAACCTCTTATCTCCTTGATTCCCCATCCTCTCATTCTTTTACATTACCTCCGTTCCTATTTTCAAACAACCTATCTTCCCTATATCTTTATTGTTCACATACGTAGATATTTCCGTCATCCCTTGCCTTCACCTCTCCGGGATCATACATACCCAATGGACTCTTAATACTTAAATCATTTTGTCCTAAAGCAACAGCAACGTAATATTTCTATCGCCTCCAATTATCCCCAAAAGAACACACCGGATCCTCTGCCAGATAATCACCCGAAATAGCATACGCCCTCGACCTGCACCCACCACACATTTCCTTATATCCGCAAGTTGCACATCTCCCTTTCACTTCTCTCGCCCGCAACGCCTTGAACATCTCAGAATCCCGGACAATCTCCAAAAACCTCTGTTCCCTTATATTCCCGGTCTTTACCGGCAAATAAGCACACGGAGTTACGTCACCATTAGGAAATATGTGAAAGCGAGTGATACCAGCCGTGCAGCCTGTAAACTCAAATCCATCCTCACGATCCACAAGCCCCTTATCCTTCAGATAAGCCCAGTACTGCGGATTGCATATCGGTTTAAGCCAAACCTTCGCTTCCTTTTGTTTATCAGTCACATAGTCAAAGAACCTCATGTTCTCATCCGTGGATAAACAAGCCTCAGAAATCTCCTTTCCACGACCCACGGCAATCAAATAAATAAGGTAGATTCGCCAAAGACGTAAATCGTCTGCAAGCGTGATTATTTTTGGGATTGCCTCGTAATTATAACTCGTAACCATCGTGAAAAGCTGCATTGCAAGCCCTGCATCTTCACATGCTTTCATCCCTCGTAGCACGTCATCAAAAGCGCCATCAACACCGCGGAAATCGTCATGCGCGCCGCCAATCCCATCAATGCTTATTGCAGCACGCTCCAGACCCGCTTTCTTTAACTTCTCCGCAACTTCCTTCGTTATTAACGTTCCATTCGTAGCCATTACTACCTGCATGTCAAAGGACGCTGCGTATTCGATGAGGTCATAAATGTCCTTCCTCAGCAGAGGTTCGCCACCTGTGAATGCGAACTTGACAGGTCCAAGTTTGGCAGCATCTTCGATGATACCGAACCCCTCTTCTGTTGTGAGCTCCTCCGGGTCTTCTTCGCTAATCGAGCAGTGTTTACACCGCAGGTTACACCTCTTCGTGACTGCCCATACAACCTCGCCCGGCAAATAGCTGAAACAGCCTGTGCCAACCGCATCGTTTGCAAATATCTCGTCTTTATGTATTCTTATCCAGGACTTTAGCTCTTCCACTGACATTTTGTATCCTTATCCATGCAATTAATTTACCCGCCATATTTTGCGGTGGGTTACACCAACATATAAACATATTCTTTTATGTTCATATCCAATAATGGATATAATATATCACGAGAGAATCCGAACACGAATATATTTAAGTTAAGGAAAAAGGATGTCCAAGGGCGGTCTCTCAAAAAATCCTTTTCTTTCTGACATTCTGTAAAGCACCTCGAGGGCTTTTACAACTCCTTCTGGCATTTCATACGTGTATTTATTCACATACATCAATGCGAATTTTTTAACAAGCTCTTTATCTGCACCCCTTGAATATTTCATTGCGTGCTGCAAAGCTTCTTCTACATTCTCCAGCGCATACTGCACGCTTTCACGCAAAGCATCAAGAAATTCACGCTGTGTCACCACGGGAATATCTCTTTTTATGGCATTAATGCCAAGCGGTAAAGGAAGCCCCGTTTTCTCATACCACCACTCCCACAAATCAATGATTTTTACAAGTCCATGCTCTGGATAAGTTATTTGCGCTTCGTGGATTACCAACCCGGCATCCACTTCTCCTCTCTTCACTGCATGGATGACCTCATCAAATCTCATTTCGACAGGCTGGAAGCCATCAATTGCCAACTTTAGCAGCAGGTTTGCCGTGGTGTATTTCCCGGGCACCGCAATCTTCTTTCCTTCAACATCCATACTCCTCCTCGCAACGACTACTGGACCATATCCATCACCTACGCTTGCACCAGTAGACAAAATCCGGTACTTATCATGGAGAAGAGCATAAGCATGGGCTGAGAGCGCCGTGACATCAATCTCAGCATTGAATGCCTTTCTGTTCAGCGTTTCAATATCCTCAACAACATGCTTTATTTCAAAATTGGCAGTGATTTTGCCGCTTAATAGTCCATAGAACATGAATGCGTCATCTGCATCTGGTGTATGTGCTATAATCATAATTTAGTATTTTGGGTGGGTAATATAAAAATGTTCTGAAAAGTTTAAAATATGAAAAATCAGAGTGAATCAAATAAGTGGCCCGATTTTAGATTTAATCTGGAAGAAATAGCTGGTGCGGTTGGAGATTACGGAACGCTAATCCCTATTGTGCTTGGGGTGGCTATCGTTTCAAATGTTAATTTAGGACACATATTACTGTTTTTTAGCATTTGGTATATCATCACAGGTATATATTATAAAATGCCGGTCCCGATAGAACCAATGAAAGCAGTCGGGGCTATAGTTATCGCAGAAGGCTTAAGTGGGGGTGAGATTGCCGCATCAGGAATAATTTTAGGTGTTCTTTTTTTAGGGTTGGGATTTTGTAAAGGAATGAAATTCATTCAAGAAAAAGTTCCTATAAGCGTTATTAGAGGTATACAGTTAGGTTTAGCACTACTTTTGATTAAAACATCAATTAATTTCATCAGGGAAGATTACATTTTAGCTATTATCTGTATAATTATTGTTATTTTATTTTTAATAGCCAATAAATTTGGCAAAATTCCTGATGTTTCTGCAATATTTATCCTATTAATCGGCATAATTGTTGGTTTTTCCATATTTGGGATTCCTCGTATTAGCGTTATATCATTACCAAACATCTTTATTCCAACAGTCCAGGATTTTCTAACAGGTGGGTGGTTATTAGCTATTCCACAAGCACCGTTGACTATTACCAACGCGATACTTGCCACCACATTGTTAATCCAGGATCTTTTTCATAGAGATATTAGCCCAGATAAATTATCAAAGAGTATCGGTCTCATGAATCTGACATCTGTTCCTTTTGGCGGGTTCCCTATGTGTCATGGTGCTGGCGGTCTTGCGGCACAATACAGATTTGGAGCAAGGACAGGCGGCTCGAATATTATTAGCGGCTTGATATTATTACCAATGGCTCTATTTTTTGCCAGTCCGGAATTCGTCGCAATTATTCCTTCTGGTGTTTTTGGAGCTTTATTAGTTTTTGTCGCAATTGAATTAGGAAAATATAGTTTGAAAACTGATTCTTATATTGTTACGGGCATCATAGCAATATTAGCACTAATAACTAATATTACAATTGCTTTCATTGTTGGGATGATGTTAGCATATCTATTAACAAAGCACAGTAAAAATTTATCGCACCTAAACAAATGCTATAACTCTTCCTCTTTTAGCCTCTTCATCATCTCTTTAATAACCTCTTTTAAATTCTCCTTATTATCGTAATCTTCCAGTAAATTCTCTTTTCCTTTGCCTTTCTTCTTCTCTTTAACTATCGAAATAAGGTTCTTCATTGCCCTTCCTATATCATCCACGATGCTCACGGTCGCATGCCGGGTGGTTCTCGATAAAGGATTCAAATCAATTGTTATCACCTTCTTTCCCATTTTTACGAGCGCTTCACATCTATCACCGTCTTCTAAAGGTGCAAGAACCACGTCAGCACTGTATATCCCGTCCTTATCAACCTTTGCGCGTGCATGCTCTATTCCTGGTATTCTGGCATCCGCTTTATCACCAAGCACGTTAGCCGCGCCTTGCTTCCCTAAGTGCTCCTTTATTTTCATCGCCCGCTCTTCCGTCCTGTAAAAGATATTCACCTCTAAAGGTGCGTTTATCAACTCGCTTAACTCGATTACCTCTTTTGTCGCTAACGCAGCAACGTTTCCATTCACAGAAATCACAGGTTTCTTCGCAGTGAGTAACAAAGTAGCAGCAGCTTCTGTCGCTCTCTTCGCCGAATTTAAAGTCCTCTCACCAATCAAATAATCAAAAGCTTCGCCACGCCCATGCGCTATCAAGCCTTGTTTGCTCGTTATCCCGGCTTCTATGCCCGCTACGAGCTTTTCACGCTTCATTAACGACTCATATCTGGGATGCGTTTTTGGAATTTTAAACATAAACTAAACCTTCTTTTACAAAAGAACGCTTTACCAAGAAGTGGTTTTTTTATATTCTCTTTATCGAAATTTCGCGCTTCTTCGGCATTATCTGCCGCAGGATTTCCTTAAACTGTGCATCGGTTATCATACTCTTTAGCCGTCCACTTTGCGCTAATCCGATTAGCTGATTCTCCAACTGTTCTGCAAATTCCGGCTTTGCCATTCTTATATTATTTAACCTCTCTCTTGCTTCTGACGTAAGAATCTGCCGGATAATGCTCTTTTTCGCCTCTTCTATCTCCCTCCTCTTCTCCTCTTCCGCCGCAGTCCCTGCCTGTGCCTGCATCATCTGTTCATACTTTCTCTTTCTTATTTCCTCTAATTCCAATCCTTCTTCATCCGCCATTTTTAGCACCTGCCTCTCCCTCTATTCCCCCTTTAACTTTATCTTGCATAACTTTTATCTCGTGTGCGGCGTTATCGAGAAAAGACTGCCCCATCGGCGATATTTTCCGCCCCCTTTTTGTTTTAGTTACATACTCTGCCTGCTCTAACTGCAAAAGCACCTCTCTTATTATCTTCCCTGAAGCTTCTCTAAACTTCTCTTTCTTTACGCCTCTATTAACTCTTCCACCGTAATATGTGCGAAGCCTTGACACCCCTACCGGTCCGTTTATATATATTTGCCGCAACACAGATGCACATCGCACCCACCACCAGTCTCTATCCTGTGGCGGTAATTCTTTGTTCGCACCCTTTTTAACATCTATGCCCCACTTTGGCAGAGAAATAGCTTTGTTCTTTTTTAATTTCTCCCCTGCTATCGTCACCAGTTTATCCGGTGGCACATCGTATACCGTTGTCATTTTATTTTTACCTTTTTATATCAGAACATAAAAACTTATGTGATAAAAATAATGGATGTTTAATGAGAGGAGAAATGGACGTAAAAATAGGATTAGAATGTCATGCACAGCTTCTTACGAAGTCAAAATTATTTTGCTCTTGCTCTACGGACTATCATGACGCCGAACCAAATACGCACGTGTGTGCAACCTGTTTGGGCTTACCAGGCGCTTTGCCTGTGGTAAACGAGCGTGCAATAAGATATGGTATGAAAGTGGCGCTTGCGTTAGGCTGTGAAGTGCAAGAGGAAATAATCTTCTACCGGAAGAATTATTATTATCCCGACCTTCCGAGGGGTTTCCAGATTACACAATATGATTTTCCCATCGCTTTTAATGGATTGGTGCGAATAGAAAGTGATGGCGGCGATGGTGGTAAAGAGCGTGAAATAAGGATAACGCGGGTGCACATGGAGGAAGACCCGGGTAGGCTGGTGTATATAGGAACGATAGACACCGCGAAATATTCGCTGGTTGATTATAACAGGTCGGGAATACCGTTAGTGGAGATAGTTACCGAGCCTGACCTCAAGTCGCCGAAGGAGGCGCGTATATTTTTAGGTAAGTTAAGGAGCACACTGGAGTATTTGGGCGTGTTTGATGGTGATTTGGAAGGTGCAATGCGAGTTGATGCGAATATATCGCTGGAAGGAGGAGAAAGGGCAGAGGTAAAGAATATATCTTCGTATAAAGGAGTGGAACGCGCTTTATCTTTCGAGATAACACGGCAGAAGAATTTATTGCGTAGAGGTCTTAAAATTCAGCAGGAGACGAGGCATTACGATGAAACGCGTGGCATAACGCTTTCTATGCGGACGAAAGAGTTTGAGCATGACTACCGCTATTTTCCGGAGCCAGACCTCGTGCTCATTCGCATTTCCGACCGTAAAGAAGAGATAAGGCGGGAAATACCCGAACTTCCTGACGAAAAGAAGAAGCGGTTCATCTCGCACTATTCTATAACGATGGAGCATGCGAATTCGCTCACGTACGATATAAACATAGCGGATTTTTATGAGGAAGTAGCGTCAAAAATAGACTCTAAGTTAAGTGCTGCGTGGATTGCGGATGTTCTGAAGGGAGAGTTGAATTATCGCTCTATTTCCATGCGAGAGGCGTCAAAAAGAATCTCTACCGATGATTTCGCCGCTGTCTTACGATATTTGAAAGACGGTGTGATTACCGAACGTGGTGCGACTGAGATAATAAGGGATATGCTCGACCGCGGTGGAGGTAAGCCTGAAGAGATAATAAAGATGAAAGGATTGGCAAGTATAGGTTCAGAAGAGATGGAAAAGGTAATAGATAAGGTAATAAAAGAGTATAAAAAGGGTGCTGTTGAGGATTACAAAGTGGGTAAAAAGGAAGCGTTGAATTTCCTCGTCGGGCAGGTGATGAAGCATACGCGCGGGAGAGCGGAGCCAAAAGAAGTTCGTAGGTTGCTGGTGGGAAAAATAGAGAGTGAATTTTAGTAGTTTATAAAACATTTACTCTCCTTAGCCCTTCATCATCCGCATACCGCTCTATCAACGGTCTTATCTCTTCGCTATACCACCCTTTCTTAATAAACTCTGGATAGATGGGCAACCTTTCCCTTAATTCAAAAGGTGCAACAATTCTTCTCAGTTCTTCCTCTCCTGGCCAGGGCGATTCGGGATTTATGTAATCCTGCGTTTTCTTTGATATTCCACCCAGGTCTGATGCGCCAAGTTCTATTAATGCCTTAGGCGAAGTCAAATTTGGTGGAACCTGTATCGCTATTTCTTCTGGCAATATCTCTCTCGCCGCAAGCACAACTTCCTTCATCTCCTCGAAAACTGGCGGTTTTTTGTTCCACATCGGCGTTAACGGCTTAGGGAAGAAAGGCTGGATAATAATTTCTTGTATGTGCCTGTATTTCTCGTGTAGCGATTTTATAGCAGCCAAAGAGCGGATGCGGTCTTCTTTCTCTTCTCCGATGCCCACTAATATGCCAGTGGTAAAAGGAATTTTGAGTTTACCCGCCTCTTCTATCAGTTCCAATCGTTCCTTTGGGTCTTTCCCGGGTGATTTCTTATGCGCTTCGAGCTCTGCGGTGGTTTCGAGCATCAAGCCCATTGATGCATTTACATCTCGTAACTCCTTTAACTCCTCCTTACTCAGCACACCCAGATTGCAGTGAGGAAGTAATCCGTGCTTAATCGCCATTTTGCATAGCTCTTTCGTGTATTCAACGAGAGAGGAACATCCCAAACCAGTTTCGATAAGCCGGTTTTTGAAGAAAGGAGAAAGATTTGCGAGTTCTGGCTTCTCGCCAGTCGTGAAAAGAGCTTCTGTTGCAGTTCCCTTATTATTTACAAGATTTAAAAATTCTTTCACGCCTACTACGTATGCATCCTCGTGGCTGCGAGCTCTAAACCCGCAGTAGTCGCAGGCATTCCTGCATACGTTCGTCACGGGGATGAAAATGTTTTTGGAGAAGGTGATGTATTTATTTTTCATTTCCTTATTCTTGATATTAATTCAAGGAAAGATAATCCGCACTTTTGGGGTATGATATGTCCTTATAAAATGATAAGATAAAAATCAACAAAGTATAAATAAAATCACAAATCAACCTAAAGTAGGCGAGAAGATGAAAATAATAGGTGGAATGTCTGCACAGGTTTTGGCTGCGAGAATCGCGAAAGAGCTGGGCTGTAAAGCTTCATTATGTGAGTTCAAAAAGTTCCCCGATGGCGAATTATATACGAGAGTGGTGGACGATATAAAAGACGAAGAAGTAACCATCGTGCAGAGCATTATAGCAGATTCCGATCTGGTATGCTTGCTGCAGTTGATAGATGCGGTGGAAGAAGCGAGTGAAACAAAAGTTGTCATCCCTTATCTGGGGTATGCGAGACAGGATAAGAGGTTTAAACCCGGCGAGCCGATAAGTGCAAGGGCAATTGCAAGGAGCATAAGCTTTGCTGGCATCGTTGATAAGATATACGTGGTTAACGTGCATAATAAAGCCGTAGTGGAGTATTTTGATGTAGATACAAAGGAGCTGGATGCTTCTTCTTTAATCGGTGATTGCATAGCGAAAAAGGAAATAACGCATCCGGTGATAATAGGACCTGACGAAGGTGCTAAGGAGTTAGCGAAAGCAGTTGCTGCTCCTCATGGCTTCGATTATGACGTGCTGGAGAAGAGGAGGATAAGCGGCGATGAAGTGCGTATAAACCCGAAAGAGGTAAGCGTGGAAGGAAAGAACATTGTCATCGTGGACGATATTATTTCCACTGGCGGCACAATAGCAGAAGCGGCTTCTATGCTAAAAGCACGGGGTGTGAACGAAATTTATGTCGCATGCATACATGGACTTTTTGTGCAAAATGCAGCCCTGCGGATACTCAATGCTGGCGTCGAAGAGATAATCGCAACAGATACGATAGAATCTGTTTTTAGTGCGATAAGTGCAGCGAAGATGGTTGCAGAAGAGCTGCGCTGAAAAGGTGAAATTATCCCTCGCCGAAGAATCGCCTCATCGCTGGATACATCTCCATCATCTGCTCTGATGCCACGTCCTCATAAAGCCGGTAAGCAATGCTAACTGCCAGAAGTAAACCAGTGCCTGATGCACCTCCAAGTGTGCCCAGCATATCAGAAAATACGCACAAAACACCCAAAATAGCACCCCCCATTAGCGCTATTTTCGGTATATATCCCTCCATCATACTCTCTATCGTTGCCGGGCTCCTGCGATGCCCCGGTATTTGTAGCCCTGAGCGATGTATCTGCGATGCTACATCCTTCGCTCCCATTCCGGTCGTATTTATCCAGAATAGAGCGAATACCGCCCCACCTATGACCATAAAAGAAAGGTCAACAGCCAATCTCGTGGCAACTTGCCAACCCGCATAAGGTATTGTCATAAGCCCCGGGAACCAATCCCAGGGACCATACATGGGGTCGAGATAATACACCAAGCCTGATGCCGCAGTTCCGTATTCATCATACGTTCCGAATATAGTAATTCCACGGGAATGAAGCATTCGTCCAAAGCCCTGTATGCTCGCCTGCATCGCTCTCACGAGAATCATCGGAAGCACACTTGCGTATAACAGCTTAATTGGGAACCTGCCACGAGCACCTCTTGCCATCGAATGCGCTAACGGTATCTCTAAACGAGTGCTTTCGAGGTAAACAACGAGGAAAAAAACTCCGATAGTTGTTATAAGTGCGATTATGTGATGCTGGAAAAGAAAAACCATTCCTCCTTCCAATATCTCGTATGCGGGTACTTGCAACGGCGAACCCGGCAATAGTAACTGAATCCATCTGGGTATTACACCCACTGCCAATCCGAACTCGTCTGGCATCCAACCTATAAGCCCGGTAATTAATTGTTTAGAGACACCCGCGATGATGAACAACGAAACGCCTGACCCTATTCCCCATTTTGATACCACCTCATCCATGAAGTATATAAGCATCCCGCCGATGAAGATTTGAATGAAGAGCAGGAACGAGATGACCTGCAAAGATACACCGAGTTTATCTGCTATTCCCTGGTCAGGCACATAAAAGCCCACAACGTATGTCAAACTGATAAAAACCGAAAAGACCAAAACGAGCAGTTTCTGTAGGTTCTGATAAAACGCCTGGTCGCGGGGGTCGCTCAAGTTCAATTTTATTATTCCCGCGCCAACCAGAAGCTGTAAGACAATGGAAGCATCAACAATTGGCATGATTCCGAGAGCAGTTAATGTATATGTTTCACCCGCAAAAATTGCACGCCATCTACCGAAAATATCTATTGATTGCTCAACATCCATCCCAAAGAGATAAACATTGCCAAGTGCGAAAAAGAGAACGAGTATGGCAATAGTCCAGCCTAACTTCGCTTTAAAATGAACGTGCCACCCAGGGCGTTCAACCATGGGGAATTTACTTAAAATCGGTGTTAATGCATCTCTTAATCTTAT
Organism: Candidatus Methanophagales archaeon; assembly: GCA_017883965.1. GTDB lineage: Archaea > Halobacteriota > Syntropharchaeia > Alkanophagales > Methanospirareceae > JAFNKG01. Next base: position 18,576 of record JAFNKG010000001.1, read on the forward strand.
CTCGTTCATCTATGCAATACTCACCACACCACCTGCACTTTCTATTTTCTCCCTCGCTGTTTTTGATACTTTGTTCGCTTTGAGCATCAGCGTCTTCGTTACTTTTCCCTTGCCCAATATTTTTTGTATGCCGAGCTCGGTTGCATCGAGAAAAATGCCATCCGCTTTCTCTTCCGCTTTTCCTTCTTCTATCAGCTCTTTCAGCATCTCCTCCAGTTCACCTACATTCACCGCCGTATCGGCACTGCGATTTTGGAGAGGTAATTGTGATTTGTTTTTTCCCTTTCTTATACCCTTTTTCAAAGACCGGACGATGTGATGTGTGTATGCGCCTGCGTTACCGACACCACCTCTGCTTCCTTTTCCTCTTCTCTTCTTACTTGAGCCGCCACCGCAGGTTCTTGTCCCTCTTATCCTTTTTATCCTCTTTTTCATAAATGTATGCAGACCCCCATCTTATCTTACCAGCAGTTTATAAACTATGTTTATATATACTTTACTTTTTATACCACAACAATAGAATAGTATAGTTTACTTCATATTTAAAATGGAGGATTGAAAGGGATGACAGAAATAGACATAAAAATAGAAAATGTAGTAGCGAATGCTAGGATTGCGAATAACCTGGACCTGGAATACATCGAATCGAGGTTAGAGGAAGCGATGTTTACGAAAAAGAAGTTCCCTGGTCTGGTGTACAGGACAAGAGAGCCAAGGTCCGCTTTTCTTATCTTTCGTTCCGGTAAAGTGGTGTGCACAGGGTCGAAGACTGAAAAGGGTGTGCGAGAGGTGATAGACAAGCTTGCTGCCGACCTCAGAGGCATAGGTATAGAAGTGGAGGAGCATCCAGACTTTAAAGTGCAAAATATCGTTGCTTCTGCCAATCTTGGAAGAGAACTCAACCTCGGGGCTATCGTGGTGGGGTTAGAGCTCGAAGGCATGGAGTACGAGCCAGAGGTTTTTCCGGGGTTGGTGTATAGAATAGACGAACCAAGGAGTGCTATACTGATATTCAGCTCTGGACGGTTGGTCATAACCGGGGGAAAGACACTGGAGGATTGTGAAAAGTCCGTGCAGGTATTGCTGGACAAATTAAGGAACTTAGAGTTGATTTAGAAGTTTAAAATGGAGCCGAAAATAGTGGCGTTTTGCTGTAATTGGTGCTCTTACGCAGGCGCAGACCTTGCGGGTGTATCTCGCTATCAATATCCCGCGGCTGTGCGAATATTAAGGGTAATGTGTTCCGGAAGAGTAGAACCCGTTTTCATATTCGATGCGTTTAAAAATGGCGCTGACGGCGTCATCGTCACTGGTTGCCACCCGGGTGAATGCCATTACGTCTCTGGTAACCTGAATGCGGAGAAGAGGGTGGAAAATACGAGGAAAGCGTTGGAGTATTTAGGACTTGGAGCAGAACGGCTTCGTCTGAAATGGATATCCGCATCAGAGGGGTTGAAGTTTGCAGAGGTGATGCGAGAGTTTACAGAGGAAATAAAGGCGTTGGGACCTTCCCCGATAAAGTCTCGTATGAGTGTGAAATAATAAACCTTCTTTTTACAAAGCAAAAATATAAAATGGAGAAAAAGGAGAAGGTGAACGAAGGTGAAGAAAGGATAGGGGTGTTTGTATGCCGATGCGGCGTGAACATAGGTGGAGTTGTAGATTGTGATGAGGTAGCGAGATATGCAGCGACGCTACCCGGAGTGGTTTGCGTATCCGTGAACAAGTTCACGTGTTCTGATTCGGGACAGGCGGACATACAGGAGCATATTCGTAAATATAATTTGAATCGAGTGGTAGTTGCGGCATGCACACCAAAGACACACGAGCCTACTTTTAGAGTATGTTGTGAGGAAGCAGGGGTGAATCAGTATCTTTTTGAGTTCGTTAACATCCGCGACCAGTGTAGCTGGATGCATATATGGGACCATGAGGGCGCAACGAAGAAGGCGAAGGATTTAGTTCGGATGGGTGTTTATCGTGCTAAGCTGTTAGAGCCACTGGAGGAATCAGAAGTTGCAGTGGACCAGAATGCAGTGGTTATAGGCGCTGGAGTTGCGGGGATGCAAGCGGCAATGGACCTCGGGGACATGGGGTTCCATGTCTATTTAGTGGAGAAGGAGCCTTCGATTGGAGGAAGGATGGCTCGTTTTGACAAGGTATTTCCAACGAATGACTGCTCTATCTGCATCTTAGGACCGAAGATGGTGGAAGTAGCACGTAACGAGAACATCGAGATAATGTCGTATTCAGAGGTAGTGGAGGTGAAAGGGTTCGTGGGTAATTTTGAAGCCACGATAGAGCACAAGCCCAGATATATAGATGTGGATAAATGCACGGGGTGTGCGCAGTGTGTGGAGAAATGTCCGGTAGAAGTGCCATACGACTTCAACGAAGGTTTTGGGACTCGAAGAGCGGCATACGTACCTTTTCCTCAGGCTGTTCCGCTCCGCGGGGTAATAGATCTGGAAAATTGTTTGAGAAGCGAAGGTAAGGAGTGCAAAGCCTGTATAAAAGCATGTGAGCGCGATGCGATTGATTTCTCGCAGGAGAAAAAATATAGTAAGGTGAAGGCGGGTGTGATAATAGTAGCGCCGGGGTTCGTAACGTATGACCCTGAGCCAGGAAACGATTATGGATATGGGATGGATGACAACGTAATAACGACGATGGAATTTGAGCGGCTTTTGAATGCCGCTGGTCCAACAGAAGGGCATGTTATAAGACCATCAGATTGTAAGGAGCCCATGCGGCTGGGGTTCATCAATTGTGTTGGTTCTCGTGACGTTAAAACGAACGTTCATTGCTCTGGTGGTGTCTGCTGTATGTTTAACATGAAGAATGCGATTCTATTGAAGGAGAAGCGACCGGAGATTTCGTGCTATCTATTTTATATGGATATAAGAGCACCGTTCAGAGGTTATGAGGAGTTTTACAACCGAGCAAGGGAGCTTGGCATAAGATTCGTCCGGGGAAGACCTTCGGAGGTAATAGAGAAGGAGAACGGGAATTTGGTGATAAGAGCAGAGGACACATTGAAAGGCGTAGTAAGGAATATAGAAGTGGATTTAGTGGTTCTTGGCACGGGTATTGTGCCGCATTCGGATATAGAAAAATTATCGAAGATGTTGAAGATACCACGCGCTGCGGATGGGCTGCTTATGGAAGCACATCCTAAATTGGGGCCTGTGGATACGGTATTAGGGGGCGTATTCGTTGCCGGTGGTGCATCAGGTCCGAAGGACATACCGCTTTCTGTTGCGCAGGGCAGTGGTGCGGCAGCAAGAGCCGCGAGATTGCTCGTTACTGGAAAAGCGAAAATAGAAGGAATAACCGCAGCTTCGGATACGGAACGATGCATAGGATGTTCATTATGCGTGGATGTTTGCCCTTATGCTGCATTGACATTGGATGAGAAAGAGAACAGGGTGATGGTTGTTGAGGCGATCTGCAAAGGTTGTGGCACCTGTGCGGCATCATGTCCCGTGGGTGCGATGGAGCAGAGGCATTTTAAAACCGAGCAGGTAGAAGCGCAAGTGAAGAACTTGTTTGCGCTTACGTAAAGGAAGATCGAACTATTTATTGTTTAAATGAAGATTGAAGGAATAATATGGCTCAGAGACGTTGTGGACAAGCTTGCTCTTAAACATCATGTTGAAACTCATGAGGTTGAGGAAGTGCTCAGTGGCAAACCTAAATTTCGCTTTGTTGAGAAAGGGGAACGAGAAGGTGAAGGTGTATACTTAGCTTTGGGACAAACTAGCGCAGGGCGATATTTGTCTGTACTTTTTATTTATAAAAGGACAAAAGAAGTATTAATATTAAGTGCCAGAGACATGGCAAGAAAAGAGAGGAGGCAATATGACAAAAAGTAAATCTAAAAACCTGCCACGTTTTGGGTCTCTTGATGAACTTGTAAACTTCTTTGATACCCATGACCTAGGTGAATACTGGAGTGAGATGCCCGATGCCCACTTCGAAGTGGATATCAAGAGAAAGACACATCTCTTTGCTATTGACACTGAACTTGCTAATAAATTGACAGAAATTGCCAAAAACAGAGAAATCTCTTCTGAAGCACTTATCAATACTTGGTTGAAAGAGAAAATTCAGGAACAGATGTAGAGGGTAGAGGCAAAGTGGCAGAATTTTTAGCAAGGTTGGCAAAGGTAAACCCTGATAAGGATACTGGATGGATAATTAAAAATTTTTAATTGATGGAAGAAGTAAAAGATTAGAAGAGGAGTTGAGTATATGATGAGATGCTATTAAAGACGCTAACACTGCGGAATTACCGAAAATATAAGAATGCGTATGTTGAATTCCCGGATGGTGTTATAGGCATTACAGGATTGAATGGAGTGGGAAAAACGACTTTGATAGAGGCAATAGGCTGGGTCTTGTTCGGACATCACGCCGCAAGGACAACAAAAGAACTTATAAAAAGGGAAGGTGCATCGTCGAATGAGTCTTGCAGTGTTGCTCTGGAATTCGAGCTGGAAGGCGATGGGTATAAAGTAGTAAGAGAAATGGCAGGTAAGAATTTAGTGCCAAAAGCAAGTCTCGTTATCAATGGAAAACACATAACCAACAATGCTGACGAGGTTACGGGAGTCATAGAGGACAGAATAAGCATGGATTATCAGTCTTTTTTCACTTCGGTTTTCGCAAGGCAGAAGGAGTTGAATGCGCTGTCAACAATGAAAGCAGCGGAGAGGAAAAAGCTCGTGCTTCGAATGCTCGGCATAGAAAGGATAGAAAAGAGTATACAGACGATAAGGGAGGAAAAGAGGGGGAAAGAGAAGAAGATAGAGGGTATAAAAGCGGCAACCGTGGATAAAGAAGGCAGAAAGAAGATAGAAGTGCTTAAAAGCAAGAATGAAGAACAGGAGAAGACGAAAGATGCGCTTTTACCGATTATAAAAGAAATAGATGATTCTAAAGTGGTGAAAGAGAAAGAGGCAGCGGAAGCGAAAGAAGAATTGGAAGCCGCTACGAGGAAATATGAGATATACGTGGAGCTGAGTAATACTATGGGCGAGAGAAGAAGCGACCTGGAGAATACGAGGAAGAGGCGGGAAGAGAAAGAAAAAGAGCTTCAGGATTTGCTCGTAAAGAATAAGCGGCTTGAAGGAATTGCAGAGAAAGAAACAGAATATTTCCGGTTTAGAGAGCAGAAGGATGCGATGGATGCGCTGCGGGAAAATTATCAGCGAAAGCAGGAGTTATTGAAGCGGGAAGAGAAGACCAGGGTGGAGTTAAATAAACGTGAAGAGAAAATAAGGGGGTTGAATGCGAGACGGGTAGAATTTGAGGGCATAGAGGATAAGGTGGAAGAGGTGAAGAAGGGGATTGAAGGGATAAGGAAACAAAAGGAGAGCATACATTCTTCGCTCGGCGCTTTTAAATCACTCGTATTACAGAATAAAAAGGATATAGAAGAGAGTAAAGAGAAGAAGAAGAAAATAGAGGATTTGGGTCCTGATGGTGAATGTCCGATGTGCGAGAGGAAATTGGAAACGCACTACGAAACGTTGATAAAGAAGCTGAGTGAGGAGATAAAAAATAGAAAGGAGAAACTTCGTTCGATTTTTAATGAATACAAAAGTAAAAAGGAGGAACTTGCTTCTAAGGAAAAGGAGGGGGATTTGCTTATAAAGGAGGATAAGGAGCTGGAGAAACGTGTAACGGAGAAGCACGCACTGGATATAAGAATTGTGGATGAAGCACGTGAATTAGAGCGATGGAACAAGGAATTGGAGGTTATAAAAACAGATTTGACGCCTGTTATGGATGTGGAGTTTGATGAAAACGCCTATAAGGACGTTATTTCTGCACTAAAAGGTCTTGAAGTGGTGTATAAGGAGATAATCGGGTTAAGAGCAGAGATAGGAAGGACTGAAGAAGTGAAGAATAACGTGCGGACGTTGAGCGAATTGGAAAGCAAGGTTGTGGAGGATATAACGGCGTTGCAAAGACAAATAGAAGATTTAGCGTTTGATAAAATGGCGTATGTGGAGATGAAGGCGAGATACGAACGTAAGAAGGAGGAATTGAACGAAGTGAAGCTGAGGCTTCTGGAGAAGAGAAACGAGTTCGAGAACATGTGCAAGGACATAGAGCGAGTATTGGAGGAGATAGAGGAGCAGAAGAGGTTAATGGAGGAGAAAGAGAAAGAAGAGACGGAGATAATGTATCTCAGCTTGCTTGAAAAGATAATGAACGACTTCAAGGTGTACATGGTGGGTATGATTCGCCCGCTGCTTTCTGATTACGCATCTGATATGCTGAGAAGGTTAACGGATGGTAAATACAGCAAGCTGGAGCTGGATGAGAACTACGATGTGTTTATTTATGATGAAGGAACGCCATATGAGATAAACAGGTTCTCAGGTGGAGAGGAGGACTTAGCGAATCTTTGTCTAAGATTAGCGATTTCCGCTGTCGTCTCTGAAAGAAGTGCTATTCAAACTAATTTCATTATTCTCGATGAGATTTTCGGTTCGCAGGACGCATTTCGGAAAAGGAATATTATTCTGGCGTTGAACGAGCTCTCAAAGAAGTTTCGGCAGATATTTCTGATTACGCATATAGAGGACGTGAAGGATTATATGGAATACGTGTTGAGGGTGACGGAAGATGAGGAGGGCGTGAGCTGGGTGAAGATAGGGTAATTGCTCAATATCTTGTGGACGGAAATCCTAAGCACTAAATCCAAATAAGCCCTTTCAGGGCTTGCGTGGACATGGGCGGAGCCCACGACTAAATAAATCGTACTTGTTTACCACTGAGCCCGCAGAGAACACAGAGAGTCAGAAAAATCATTTATCTCATCTCAGCGCTCTCCCTGATCTCGGCGGTAAACAAACACATAAATCTATATGACTGAAATAAGACATTCAAAACAAACCTTTCTTTAAAAAATAGAAAGATATATAAACGAAGAAAAAAATGAATTTGGTGATATGCCAATAGATAGCGCAACCGCAGTAGAATTGGTAAACCTGGTTGCGGGTATTTTCATATTAGCTGTGGCGATTTACGTAAAAAGGAAAGCCAATTTAGCCATATTCAATCGAGGATTGGACATAATAGCAGCTTCAGGAGCAATAAGAGTTGTTGGCTCTTTATTTCGGGCATACTACACTTACACTGATTCACTTGAGCTTATTCCCTGGGGTAGGGCGTTTTTGGTGGTTGGTAGGGTCGTGTTAGTGATTGGACTATATGTATTTGCAATGGCGGTATTAAAAATATGTAGTGAGGAAAGAAGATGAACGGGTCAGAACTGGAGCTTGCGCTGAAGGATTTAGTAGCGACAGAAAGCGTAAATGCCTCCGCAGTGGTTACGAAGGATGGAATAATGGTAGGATTTTTGAACAAGTATGCTCAAGAAGAGGTGTCACCATTATCAGCAGTGGTAGCAATGATGGCGAGAACGGCGGAGAAATGCACGAGAATGCTTGAAAAGGGCGATATGGAAGAGATAATAACGAAGGCTGGCGGTGGCGTGATATTAACGAAGAAGTACGAAGGGTTTATATTCCTCGTGGCTGCGGATAAAGGCTTTGATTTTGACTCTATTAAGCCAAAAATGGAGAGGGTAAAGGATGCTATCAGGGGTATGGTATGAACGTAATTGAAAAATGCAAAGTGCAAATTGAAAAGTGCAAAATAGGAAAAGCGAGGTTAGGGTAAAGGGAATAGATACAAAATTTGTATTTTAGGTGCTACGCTTACCCCCGGTATCGCGATAATTCCGCTAATATGAAATTTTGCAATTTGCACTTTTCATTTTCTTACCTGTATATCCTCGGATACTTATACCTTTGCACATCTCCCCACTCAGCAGTGGCATTTATCATCGCATTCCAGAATCGTAGCTTGTTCAAAATCTCCTGCATCATTACATGCCGCTCGCCGAAGTGCTTTATCAAACTCTCCCTCACCTTCTTATATTCACCTTCGCTTTCCCTTTCCCTTCCACCTTCCCATCCCGCTTCCTTCTTCAGTTTCACGGTGGTGAATGCAGCATGTCGAGAAACATCTTCCACTGCCAATCCTCTGTTCTCGGCGAGGAAACAAGAGATAATTTTCGCTACGAATTCCACATGCGTTCTTTCACCGGATAAACAAATCGTTACTTCCGTAGGATTTCGGTCATCGTTGGCATCTACTTTAATATCCACTGCGAAGCCTATATCTGCAATCTCTACAAGGTCTGATACGGATTCGATGGCATGAATCTCCTCTATACATCCAGTCGCATCCTCATCCGGGAGACATTCATCCGTATGAGCAAGAAACCAGTTCAGCATCGTATTCGGGATGCAAACGCCTTTAATTCTCTTTTCTAGTTTCTTCGTCTCTTCAAGACTGCCAAATTTCCTCAGCATGAAATCAACGAAATCAATGATTTCTCGCATCGCAGCGCTGAGATTGCCTTCGTGTTTATCCACTATTCTCCCTATTTTCCTTATATCTTCCTCATACAACGAGATGTTCTTTCGTATCATCCTATCTCACTTACCTATATATAGATGATAAGTTATCACATTATTTAAATTGATTTGCCATAGGGAAAAGTTTTTGTTAAATTTGTAGTATAATTTCTCAAATCATTTTTTTTGGGTGCTATAACATACATTTCCACTGCGCAAGAGCAAAAATAGAAGAGAGAAAAGAGGTGAAGAAAAAGAAATGAAAGCCGTAATTTTGGCTGGCGGGTTTGGAACCCGGCTTCGTCCATTAACGTTCACGAAGCCGAAGCCGATGGTCCCGCTGGTGAATAAACCAGTGATAGAGCACGTGGTTGACTATCTGGTCTCGCACGGATTGAACGATATCGTAGTGACCACGACGTTCCTTCGGGAGACTATCATGGAGCACTTCAGGTATAGAGAAGATGCGCGCATGACATATCCGACAGAGCCATACCCGCTTGGAACTGCGGGGTCGGTGAAAAATGCGGGGTTAGATGAAGAAGAAGATGAACCTTTCGTGGTGATACAGGGCGATAACATCACAGATATGAACCTGCGTGGATTAATAGATTTTCACCACGAAGCGGGAGGGCAGGTAACAATCGCTTTAACGCATGTGGAAGACCCGTGGAACTATGGTATTGCAATGCTCGAAGGTAATGGCTGCATTAGTAGATTCCATGAAAAACCTGATAAGGGGGAGTGCTTTAGCAATCTGGCAAACACCGGGATATATGTGGTGGAGCCGAAGGCGATGGAATTTGTGCCTGAAGGGATGCCTTTCGACTTTGCAAAGGACCTTTTTCACCTGCTTCAGGCGAAGGGGAAAGGCAAAGGCAAAGGGAAAGGCAAGATGTTCGGATACGAGACAGATGCGGACTGCTTCTGGACAGACGTGGGTCAGCCTGAGGGATATATGAAAGCGATGGAATGGATGTTAAAAAAGGCGAAGAGAGATGTGTTTATAGGAGAAAATGTGGAGATTAACGGTTCAGGGATAACAGGACCTACGGTAATAGGTAATAGTGTGGTTGTGGAAGAGAATTGTTCAGTAGGACCTAATGTGGTTCTATTTGAAGACGTCTATATCGGGAAAAACACGAGCCTTGAGCAGTGTTTCATTGGTGAACGCACTATAACAGGAGAAAATGCCTCCGTAAAGGGTGCAATCATTGGTGCCCAATGCGAACTTGGAAACGACGTTGAAGTTCTTAAAGGGAATATATGGCCCTTTGTTACTATACCACACAGCACAACCGTGGATGACACCATAAAAAGATTCGTCAGATTCGATGCCAATGGAAATGGAACCGGAATCAGAAATGAAGGGGAAGGAAACGAGAACGAGAATTTATTACGCACTGTTTCGGATGAAGAGGCATTTTACTTTAACATGCGTAAAGGAGGGAAAATCGTTCATACCGGCTTCGTAGCACGCAGTTTGGATATGTTTGTGGATATGTTGAAAAAAGTAGACCCGAGGGCGATAGAGTATCACCTCAGAGAGAGCTACAACGATTTCGCTGCATGGATACGAGATGTGTACAGGGACGAGAAACTTGCATACGAAGTCGTTGATATGCACTGGTGGGAGCCGAGGAGCAAGTTGATTGGCAAGATACAGGAGCGCATAAGCGAATTGAAATCGAGCGTGAGGGTTGATGCTTTATGACAACGAATGGTGAAGAAGAGAAGAAAGAGAGGATTGTAACAAAAATAACTAAGAAGAAGGCAGAACTGTCCATGCTCTCAACTTCTTTATTCACACCTGCTGGCAAGAATCCATATTATCTGAATAGGGGTAGCAGAGCGACAGCTATAAGAAACATGGCGGAATTGAGAGACCACCTTGGTGTATTCACTATGGAGGAGATTCCCTGGCTGGCATCGTGGATAGAATATCTTGGCGATCAGGAGACTGCGGATAGGCTAAGAGAAACGCCAGAAAAGTTCAAGGAAATCATTGAGGAGCGATACTACGCGCTTAGAGAATTTTCCAATTGAACTAAAATGAGAATCGCATTGTTCAGTTGGGAATCTCTGCATTCGATTGCCATTGGAGGTGTTGCGCCACATGTTACAGAGCTCGCTGCTGCTCTTCAGAGGATGGGTAATGAAGTGCACGTGTTCACGAGGATGGGAAATGGACAGCAGCATTATGAGGTGATAGACGGAGTGCATTACCACCACTGCCCTTTCGACTTGAATCCTGATTTCTTGGCTGAGATGAACAACATGTGTCGCTCCTTCGCTTATCACTTCTTCCAGACTGAGAACGTATCGGGCAATTTTGACATCAGTCATGGGCACGACTGGATGACTGCAAATGCACTCGCAGAGATAAGGAATGCCCGGAATAAGAAAACCGTTTTCACGCTTCACTCAACCGAATATGGAAGGTGTGGGAATGTTTTTCACGAAGGGAAATCAAAAGATATAAGAAACTTAGAATGGTATGGCGGATTCGTCGCCGATAAAATAATAACCACTTCGGAAAGGATAAAGAACGAAGTTAAGTGGATATATAACTTCGAGGACTGGAAAATAGCGGTGATACCGAATGGGGTTTCGTTGCATAAATTCGATGGATTCATTGATCCATGGGGGAATGTGAAGAAATGGCATGGAGTTGGCGTTTGGGACCCTGTATGTCTATTTGTGGGGAGGATGGCCTTCCAGAAAGGGGCAGATTTGTTATTAGAGGCAATTCCTTCTGCTTTAAATGCGTTTCCTGATGCTAAATTCTTTTTCATCGGTGATGGCTACCTGAGAAGCGGGTTAGAACAAAGAGCGGGGCAACTTGGAGTTCAGCACGCAACGAGATTCCTCGGCTACATTTTGGAAGGCGACCTCATAAATTTCTACAAGGCATGTGATGCGGTATGCATACCTTCGAGGAACGAGCCTTTTGGAATAGTTGCATTGGAAGCATGGGCTGCTGGTAAGCCAATTGTAGTAACGCATAACGGTTTCGATTACGTCTGGCATGAGGTCAATGGGCTGAAGGTGTATGACAATCCGAATTCAATCGCTTGGGGAATAAAGAGCATATTTGGCGATTTAGAAAAGGCAAAGTGGATGGGCTCGAACGGAAGAAAGACGGCAGAAGGATTTTCGTGGGATAATATTGCAAGAATGACGATGGGCGTGTATGAGGAGATATTGAGATGGTAAATAGAGATATGAAACAAAAAATGAGAATAGCAATGTTTAGTTGGGAATCGTTATATTCAATTGCAGTTGGAGGTATTGCACCACATGTTACAGAGCTCGCTGCTGCTCTTCAAAGAGCTGGGGATGAAGTGCACGTGTTCACAAGGATGGGAAATGGGCAGCAGCAATATGAGGTGATAGAGGGAGTGCATTACCATCGTTGCTCTTTCGACTCAAATCCCAATTTTATCCATAGGATGGACAACATGTGCCGCTCCTTCGCTTATCACTTCTTCCAGACTGAGAACGTATCAGGCAATTTTGACATCATTCATGGGCACGACTGGATGACTGCGAATGCGCTCGCAGAGATAAGGAATGCCCGGAATAAGAAAACCGTTTTCACGCTTCACTCAACTGAATACGGGAGATGCGGGAATGTTTTTCAGGGTGGGCAGTCGAAAGACATAAGAAATCTCGAATGGTATGGCGGATTCGTCGCCGATAAAATGATAACCACTTCAGAAAGGATAAAGAAGGAAGCTGAGTGGATATATAAGTTCGAGGACCAGAAAATAGCGGTGATACCAAATGGAATTTTGTTACAGAAGTTCGATGGGTTCATTGACTCATGGGGGAACGTGAAGAAATGGCATGGAGTTGGCGTTTGGGACCCTGTATGTTTATTTGTGGGGAGGATGGTCTTCCAGAAAGGGGCGGATTTGTTATTAGAGGCGATTCCTTCTGTTTCAAATGCGTTTCCCAATGCTAAATTCTTTTTCATCGGTGACGGGCACATGAGAAGCGGGTTAGAACAAAGAGCGAGTCAACTTGGAGTTCAGCATGCCACGAGATTTCCTGGTTATGTTTTAGAAGGCGACCTCATAAATTTCTACAAGGCATGTGATGTAGTATGCATACCTTCAAGGAATGAACCTTTTGGAATAGTTGCGCTGGAAGCGTGGGCTGCTTGTAAGCCAATCGTAGTAACGCGTAACGGCTTCGATTTCGTGGAGCAGGATGTAAATGGGCTGAAGGTGGATGCCAATCCGACTTCAATTGCAGCGGGAATAAGGAGCATATTTTCGGATCCCGAAAGGGCGAAGTTGATGGGCTCGAACGGAAAAAAGACTGCAGAGGGTTTCTCATGGGATAATATCGCAAGAACGACAATGGGCGTGTATGAGGAAATCTTGGGATGGTGAGAATCGTTTTTCAGGAAGAAGAGCAGAATAAAAAAGCTAAAAATGAGCGTAAAAAAAGCAGTATGCACGCCTTTATGCAAAGCGATGGTGGATACGCGGACATTAATAGCGATATTAGTTTTAGCAGTTTTATGGCGAATAGTTATGAGTATTGATCAAAAGGTAGCCCTTTGGGAGAGTATATGCTCCGGGATTTTTCTTTTTGTTCTCGGCTGGGCTCTCTTTCTCTATATTTATTGCTGGTCTGCACGGTTAAAAGGCTGGTTGGAATTGAACAAAATTTATCTCTGGATTTCTATATGCACTATTGCAGTGAACTTTTATGTGATTGTATATTATGCGGAGAGATGGTATAGATTAGCGGTAGAGCCGGAATATGTGCTGCTTCTTGATTATGCATTCAGAAGTGTGCGATTCATAGCTTTGATTTTGTTCTACTGTGCAGTGGTCTGGATGAGTAGATGGCTGAAGAAGGTGGGGGCTGATTATGAATTGCTATTTAAGAAAGCGGAGGTGTAAAAATGGAAGAAAGTATAGTAATAAATGAGGATTCAACGGCAGAAGAACTCGCACCAATAGCAAAGGCGGTTCATGATTTGCTCGTAATACCAGTGACAATGCGAAGCAAGAATAAAAAGGGTGTTAGAGTGGAAAAAGGAGAAGTTATAGATTTTGAATATACGGGTCCGGTATTAGAACGAGTGTTGGATGAGAATCGAGTAATACGGACAACACCTCTTACGGGGAGATATGCGCGAATACCAGTTGTTGTTGCTCCGATTCGGAACAGGAAAGGGGAAGTTATAGCAGCTTTAGGCGTTGTGGACGTGGTTGGAACGGTGGATTTAGGAGCTGTATTTGCCGACTTCCCTCGTGTTCTCGAACAAATTAAGTCGTATCCTAAATACAAGTTAAAACGAGAATGAGTATAATTAACATTTTCTTTCTCCCTTCTTCGATGAACAAAAAACTGATAAAGGAATTCCTGAAGAAAGAGAACGTTTTTGCAGTCGTTGGCGTTTCGAGAAACCCTGCGAAATATGGGCATCAGGTATATAAAGACCTGAAAGAAGCAGGCTATACCGTTTACCCTGTGAACCCTAATATTGACGAAATATTTGGAGAGAGATGCTATCATTCGCTAAGCGAACTGCCCGAAAAACCTGATGTTGTAGATACAGTAGCCCCGCCAGTCGTTACAGAAAAGATAGTTGAGGAATGTAAGGAATTGGGAATAGAAAGAGTATGGATGCAGCCGGGTTCAGAATCCGAGAAAGGTATAAATTTCTGCACGCGAAACAAGATAAAAGTAGTGCATGATGCGTGTGTGATGGTGAAGAGAAGGGAAACTTCATTCTAACATCCTTCTCGCTATCCTCAAATCATCAGGTGTATTTACATTTATGGCAAGCAGGGGGTCATCAAATAAAAAAGGTATCGAATTTTTTGAACTCGTGACCACGTTGATGCCACAAGAAACGAGTTTTTTACCTTCATGCTCGAACGTGTAGCCAGGGGTTACATTCGGCACTATATTCAGGGGAACAGCACCTGTAATACTAACGCGGTGCGATAAATAAGCGTCTATTATCGCATTAATATGCTTGCTTCTTAAAAATGGGATATCGCATGCAACGGATACAAATTCTGGATAACGCAGTAGTAAATATCGTAAATCTTCATGGTAACCCTCACCAGGCGTTTCTACTACCACATAACCCACAAGTTTGCAATATTCCGCTGTTTTCGGTGTGTTTTTTGAAATAGCCACGATAAAATCATCCACTTTTGATTCTCGAACACTTCTTACAACCAAATCAATTAGCCGTTTCTGGTTTCCACTTTCACCGATCTTTATAAGTGCCTTCTCTTCTCCTTTCCTTCCTGTCATTCTGTTGCTTTTCCCACCCGCGAGAATTATTGCTATCATAAACTTTTTTGCTTCGCAAAAACCTTTACTAAAAAAATTTAAAAAATTCTTTTGATAAAACTCTTCTTTCAAGAAAAGTTTTATGCGTTTACGGAAAAGAAAAATTTATATGGTTGTAATTCTATATTGAATTGAGGCACTGGAAATGGCGGTAAAGTCTTCTGCGGATATAGCACGAATATTAAAAGAGAAATGGGATAGAAGCAAGGATAAGGAAGATTGGAGAGTGCTATCAGGACGGAATCCAAAAGGACGGTATGACATGTTCATCTCCAGCCCTGAGCGTCTGTGGCAGCTAAAAATCGAGCAGACGGGACGCAATGAGGCAATGGGATTTGGCCTGGAAGTAGGGAAAATAGAAGACGAGATAAAAGAGCTTATGGGGATAGGCGCTCCAGTCCCTTTTGGTTTGATTGCCCCTCAAAAAGCTGATTTAGCCATTATAATGGCAGGTATTCAGCAATACTCTTCTGATTCGGCTTATACGCTCTGCAAAGAATATCTCTCAGAAAAGCAAGCGAAACTGGATGAGAAGTTGGACATGGAGATAGAGCGAATGAGAAGCGACCCCGTGTTAAGAAGAAGATATAAAGAGCAAAAAGAGCGGGAGAAAATCCCTTATTTGTGATGGTTTTGCATGTAAATAAAAAGGGGATAAGAGTACTTGGTATTGCAGAAAGTTTCAAGAGAGCCTATGAAAAGTCAGTGCTTGCTGGCATCGTTATGCGTTCCGATTTCATTATAGACGGTGTCGCTTTTGACTGTATAACCGTGGGGGGGATGGATGCCACCGAAGGAATATTGCACGTCTTCGATTCTCTTCAGCGAGATGATATAAACGTGATGATGCTAAATGGATGCGTCATCAGCTGGTTCAACATTATAGATATAAATGAGGTTTACGAAAAACTGCGGATTCCTCTCATCTGCGTGACTTACGAGGAATCCGAGGGTTTGGAAGAACATATAGCCAGGCATTTCGAAGCAAATGAGCGAGATTCACGGATAGAAGCATATAGGAGGCTTGAAAATCGTGTACCTGTGAAATTACATGACAATTTCGAGATTTTAATACGATTTTTGGGTATGGAAAAAGCAGAAGCTGGTGCGGTGCTAAAAAAATTCACCTCTCACGGGAAAGTGCCAGAGCCATTAAGGGTTGCGAAGATAACAGCGAGGGCGGCACTCAAATATTCAGCGGGTTAGCGTGTTGGTGGTTCAGCGGGTTAGCGTGTTGGTGGTTTGGAATTTATTTTGGAGTAGAAGGAGGAGAGCATTTTTGAAAGTTCTTCTATCTTTGAAGATAAATTACTAAAGTTGTCTTCTTGAATAAAACCCAACTTATACGAAATAATTATTTGTGTCTCCAACTCGGCACAAGAACCCCGAGCAATGGTTATAAATTGCTTAAAATCTTTTGCTGTTTTTCGCAAATGCCTTTCTGCAATATTAGATGGAATAGAAACCGCTGCCCTTCTCATCTGCGTGCTTAAACCATATTTCTCTTCCTCTGGAAATGTGGCGGTAATTTTATAGACTATCTCTACAAGTTCAATCCCTTTTTGCCACACTTTTAATTCCTTAAAACTCTTCATCGTTAATCCTTCTTTTTCATTTATCTAAACCTCTGAACCGCTAACCCGCTAACCCGCTATAAAAGCACGTCTATATCTAACTGCTCTGATAATTCTTTATATCTGTTCCGTATTGTAACCTCGGTCACACCCGTAACATCAGATACTTCCTTCTGTGTACGATGTTCACCGCTTAAAATTGCAGCGATGTAAATAGCAGCGGCTGCTATTCCTATCGGTCCTCGCCCGTTGGTCAGCTCCTTTTCCGTTGCTCGCTTTATTATCTCTATTGCTTTTGAGCTTATCTCACCACTCAAATCGAGCAGAGAGCAGAAACGAGGCACGAAGTCAACAGGAGAAGCAGGCGAAACTTTCAAGTCGAGCTCCCGTAGAAGAAAGCGATATGCGCGGCTTATTTCCTTCTGCCCAACTCTTGATATTTCCCTGACCTCTTCCAGCGTTCGCGGCACTCCATACTGCCTACAAGCAATATATAAAATCGCAGTGGTTATACCTTCTATGCTCCGCCCGCGAATCAACCGTTTCTTCATTGCCCTACGATATAACATAGACGCCGCCTCGCGGATATTCATCGGCAGTCTAAGCGCACTTGCCATCCGGTCTATCTCGGAGAGCGCGAAAATAAAACTCCTTTCGGTTGTATTCGCAATGTGTGTCCGTTGTTGCCATTTCTTTAACTTATATTGTCCTTGACCCTGCAAACCCCATGTGACGAGCGTACTCAGTCCCTTGTCGTGTATTCGATACGTCATCGGTGCTCCAACCCTCGCCCTTCTTGACGCTTGTTCGAAATCAAAAGCACGCCACTCAGGTCCAAGGTCAACAATGTTCTCTGCTATTACCAGCCCGCAATCAGCACAAAAAAGCTCTGCTTTTCCATAATCTCTTACCAAACTCTTGGAGCCACACTCAGGACATTCTTTTACTTTCTCGCCTTCAGCAGTTTCGTCTTCATCACCTTCTTCCTTCTTATACTTCCCCTTTTCCTCATCACTCTCAGGGGTCACCATTTTCTATTTATTTGTCCTTTAATATATATAAATGAACTATCTATACAAACTTCTTATAAAAAAAGTTTCGACCGTTTTCCACGACCGTCTCACGTAAGAAGGAATATCATCCAGTTCTTTTTCTTTTAGCAGCTCTTTCAGGAATTGAATGGTTTTCGGGTCCGCAGGATACCCGCTCCCTATCTCTGCCCCTATCTCCGCCTCAAGCTCCCTTATTGACCTATCCCGGTGCACCTTTGCAACTATGGATGCAGCACTGACCACCGGGTAGCGTTCATCTGCTTTCCAGTTAGAAATTATTTCAATCACTCCTTTTCCTTCCCTTTCGTAGTTCAACCTAAGATTAGCAGCGAACCGTTCTGGATTTACATCTGCCGCATCAACAAAAGCCCTCTCCGGCTGAAAATGCATAATCACCGCAGAAAAAAGTTTGACCATGATTTCATTTAAAGTATGCCTTTTTCTACCTTCATCTATCTCGCTTGCGGTCATCTCCACGATATGAACCTCAGTCGCTTCTTCTATGAGTTCCGCCAGGTATTCCCGCTTCTTCGGGCTCAACTTCTTCGAATCTTTTACACCCATCGCTTTCAGCCCTTCAAAATTCAAAACCCCTGCAACAAACATTGACCCTATCACAGGACCTTTACCCGCTTCGTCAACCCCTATCTCCCTCATTTCGTGCTTAACTCCAATAAATCATTATATGCAGAGGTAGCGGCGATAGCGCCTTCCGCACATGCCACTACTACCTGTCTCACTCCACCTGTTATGTCCCCTGCGGCATATACTCTTTCGAGGTTCGTCCTCTGGCTTTTATCTGCGATTATGTAGCCGTTTTTATCCATCTCAATACCCATTTGCGCTGCTAATTTATTTACAGGCTCTTCGCCAATTGATATAAACACACCTTCTACCGGAAATTCATCCTCAATCTCACTCTCTTTATCATAGCTAACAACACTTCTCACTGCTTTATCCCCTTTTATCTCTTTCACCACTGAATTCCACAAGATATGCACACCTGCCTCTTCCAGATTCTTTTGTAAATACCGCTCTGCCCTGAGCTTTTTCCTTCTATGAATCAGCGTTACCTCGCAGCCGATGTTTTTCAGATACAGAGCTTCTTTAACTGCTGAGTCCCCTCCCCCTACCACTATTACAGGTTTACCTTTGAAGAAGAAACCATCACAGGTAGCGCAATAGGATATGCCTCTTCCAAGAAATTCCGCCTCTCCCTTCGCTCCTAATCTCCTGTGTTTAGTTCCCGTGCTTAGTACCACCGCATTCGTAACATAGGAGTCTTTTTCCGTGAATACCACCAGCTCCATCTCTTTCTCACTAAGCTCTATTTTTTTAACTTCTTCCAGCTCTTTTATCGCCACATATTCTGCCGCTTGCGCTTTCATCTTTTCCGCCAGTTCCATACCACCTATCCCCTTGAATCCCGGATAGTTCTCTATCACCGGTGCCTCATTTGATAATCCGCCGCCTATCCCCTTCTCAACCACCAATGTTTCCAATCCGCTTCTCACACTATACATCCCGGCAGTCATCCCCGCAGGACCCGCTCCAACAACAATTAAATCGTAATCTTTTTCTTTTTTCATAATGTCGAATCCCATGAAAATAGAATTAATTTTATAAGCAGATGCATATCTTATAAATATAAGAATTACCCCATCTATGGGCCCGTGGTCTAGTTGGAATGACGTCGCCTTGACGAGGCGGAGGTCATGCGTTCGAATCGCATCGGGCCCACCTACACTTCTTGCTTTTTCTAAAAATCCTAATGACAAAAACAAACTTTTTGCTTCGCAATTTAAAAGAAAGATTTGTTTTGAATTTTGAAACTATGATTTTGGATTTGTTTAGAGTTTAGAAATTAAATTTTAGGATTTTCCGCACTTTATTAAGTCCCTTCTTCTTGCGGGCTCAAATGCTCAGCACGAATAAATAAATCCTTTTTCCGCTGCCTTTTTCCATCTGATACCTGCACGATATACGCTCTTCCTCGCTCCCCTTTCACCTCGCCAGTCATGCCATGAAATCTGTGATGTGGCATACCTTTATGAATGCTTGGGTCTATACGGATGTGCACCCTTTCCCCGGGTTCAAAGCTTTGGATGGCTCTGCTTATCGGAGACAGTCCCCGCTCTCGCTTTTTCTTACTCAACTTCTTCCTCGTTCTTTTCCGTTCTCCATGTGAGCGTGGCATTTCTTCTCTCCCTCAACGTGAGCTTATTATTTATATTCGTGTGTTATATAAAAAGAACAAAATTAAAAGAATAGCTGGAAGAACTATTCAGTGATGAAATCCGTGATTTAGGGGGAAATATTTATAAGGCGGCAATATAAATAGATAATATGGAGGGTGTTGGAAATGCTTATAGAAATGCCAAGGCATACGGAAATATTCGGCTCGGTGAAAATTCACGAGCTGCAGCGTGTATTAAAACTTGATTCCGGCGGCTTTGAAAATCCACGGGCAAAAGACATCTCCTTCGAAGAAATCAAGGATGTTTTTAGACATCTTGCAATCGTTATACCAGTGAAGGATGAAAAAATACATTTGCTGGACGGTGTTTTAAGAGCGATTCCCTTTGACTGCTCTGTTATTGTGGTGTCAAACAGCGGGAGGGATGCACCGGATACCTACAAAATGGAAAAGGATGTGATAACAAAACTCCACGAGTTCTCACAGCAAGAAATTCTCATCATACACCAGAAAGACCCCGAATTGGGCTTTGCTTTTTATGAAGCGGGATACGACCATCTTCTTGATAAGGATGGATTGGTCAGGGATGGCAAGTCGGAGGGTATGATTATAGGCATGATGCTTGCGAAATCGCTGGGGAAAGACTTTATCGGGTTTGCTGATGCCGACAACTACATTCCGAGTTCTGTGCGTGAGTATGTGTTGGATTATGCAGCAGGATTCTGTATGTCTGAGTCGCCATACAGCATGGTGCGGCTTCACTGGAGATATAAGCCAAAGGTGGTGGAGGATAAACTTTATTTCAAAAAATGGGGCAGGGTAAGCGAGACCACAAACAAGTATCTCAATCTTCTGCTCTCAACATGCACGGGATTTGAGACCGGGGTTGTGATAACGGGAAATGCGGGCGAGCATGCGTTGACGACAAAGCTCGCGGATATAATGAACTATTCGACCGGCTATTCAGTCGAACCATATCACTTCGTTTATTTGTTTGACGAATTCGGACTGAAGACAGAAGATATAGCGTATCCTGATGCTGTAAGTGCAGGAATTGAGATTTTTCAGATAGAGACGTTAAACCCACACATACACGAAGAAAAAGGGGAGGAGCATATTAATAACATGCTGCTTGGCTCACTCCGAACGGTTTACCACAGTAAGCTCTGCAATGATTATGTAAGGCTAAAAGTTCTTGAGGAGCTGGGTGATATTCTGGAGTTGGAAAAGCCCAAAAAGAACATCATAATGCCCCCTATTGGAGGGATTGATACAAGTAAATTTACAAAAATGCTGGAAAGCAATTCAGAAACATTTGTAAGGTTTGAACAGGGGGCTATTGTGCGTGAAATAGAAAAGGAGCAGTATTTGAAAGGAGAAGCTTTTCAAATAAGCACATGAAAAAAGTTCTTTTCACAGACCTTGACGGAACCCTGCTCGACCTCTTTGACTATTCTTACGATGCAGCCCTTCCGGCTCTGGTAGCCTTGAAGAAGAGAAGTATCCCCATCGTGTTTTGCACGGCGAAAACATTAGCAGAGAACGAATACTACCGGAAGGAGATGGGAATAGAAGACCCTTTTATCGTAGAGAATGGTGGAGCGATTTTCATTCCTGAGAATTACTTCTCTTTCGGTTTTGAGTGTGAGGAGAAGAGCAATTACTGCGTTGTTGAACTTGGTGCTTCGTATGGTGAGTTAAGGGGAGCCTTAAAGGAAATCAGGGAGGAAACAGGATTTAAAATAACCGGTTTTGGCGATATGACCGCAGAAGAGGTTGGAGAAGATGCGAACTTAAGTGTGGAGAAGGCGAAACTTGCGAAGATGAAGGAATACAATGAGAGTTTCATCTTTGATGAACCAAAGGAGAAGGAGGCAATTTTGTTTGAGAAAATTAAAGAGAAGGGATTTAAGGTCACTCATGGGGGAAGGTATTACAACATTCACGGTAAGAACGCGGATAAAGGTAAAGCGGTGAAGATTCTCACAGAGTTCTTCAAGAAGGAATATGGAGAAGTGAAGAGCATAGGCATTGGAGATAGCATGAATGATATCCCGATGTTGAAAGCAGTGGAGCAGCCAGCGTTGGTAAAGAACAAAAAGGGTGCATGGCTTGATATTTCCCTGCCAAACCTTTATAAAGCGGAGGGGGAGGGACCGGAAGGCTGGGTTGAGGTCGTGGAAAAGATTATAATCAACAATTAAGTGATATTGAAGTAGAGATATGACAAGCGGAAAGACAGAGGAAAAAGATACGATTTACCTTGTCCCACACACGCATTACGATGCCATCTGGGTATTCACGAAGGAGGACTATTTTTACATCAATCTGATGCTTATTTTGAAGGAGGTAGTTGAGCTTCTTGAAAAGACGGATTACAAGTTCCTGATAGAGCAAACCTTTCTGCTGGAAGAGCTGGAGATGCGGTATCCGGAACTATTCTCAAAGGTTGCGAAGTACATAAAAGAAGGAAAGATAGAGATCGCCGGCGGGGAATACCTGATGGCAGATACGATGCTTCCGAATGGAGAAACACTGGTAAGAGAAATCATGGTTGGTAAGAGATACGTGAAGGAGAAGTTCGGTGTTGACGTTCCGGTAATGTGGCAGGCAGACAGCTTTGGTTTGAATGCCCAGCTACCGCAGATATACAAAAAATCAGGCTACAAATATGTTGCATTCAGAAGGGGTACAGCGAAGAGAAAGCCGTCGGAATTTATCTGGCAGGGCTTGGATGGAACGGGGATTTTAGCACACTGGATGCTTCTTGGATACAGAGCAGGATTGGACTTGACACAGCTGGCGGAAAGCCATGATAAACTCAAGGAAGTCGCAGCAACTTCGCATATCTTGATGCCTTCCGGGAGTGGAGTTACGATGCCACAACCGGAAACGGTGGAAGTGGTGAAGGCGTGGAATGAGAAGAGAGGCGAAGTAGCGGAGATGAAAATTGCAACGCCGGGTGAATTCTTTGAAGCACTGGAGAAGGAAGTAGAAGACCTGAACCTTGAGGTGGAGGTAAGGAAGGGCGAGATGTATTCGGGGAAGTATTCAGAGGTGTTTCCAAATTGCTGCTCGAGCAGGATGTGGATAAAACAGGGGCTTCATGATTACGAGAGCTGGTTGTTGTGTTGCGAGCGATGGGGTGCAATATCCTATCTCTTGAGCGGCTACTATCCCTCTGATGAGTTCAGGGACTGCTGGCGTAAAAATTTGTTCATCGCATTTCATGATGTGGTTCCGGGGACAGGGATGGACCGGGGTTACGATGAGGCGAGGCAATATTTTGGCTTTCTCAAGACCAAAATGATAACACTCTGTCCTCGCATACTCTCTATGATAATAGAGGCTGAATCGGAGGAGGACGAAGGCGGAGTTGAAAGTGGGGATATAATTGTATTTAACTCGTTGTCGTGGGAAGTGAGGAACTGGATAGAGATGGAGTTGAACTTTGACAAAGGAAAAGTAATTGCGATTAAGGGATTGAAAAGCGGAGAAGAGGAAATAGATGTAGAGGTGATAAAATTTGCGAGGTATGAAGATGACTCGTTGAGGTCTGCGAAGATAGGATTTGTTCCCACGGTTCCTGCGCTGGGATATAAGCTGTATAGAATCCTTGAGCGTGCGCCGAAGCGGTATCGTTATGAGCCGAATTATATCATGATAAGAGGGAACACCATAGAAAATAGCTTCTTTGGGGTTGAGGTGGACCCTGCCACGGGGTTGGTTGACGTGATTCAAGGCGATAGGGAGAGGATTTGCACGGCGAATGAGCTTGTGCTGGAAGAAGAAACCGGCGACCTTTACTACCACCGGCAAACATTGGACATCCCGTTGAAAACAGAGAAGGGAGAAGGAGTGAAGTATGGCTCGTTCAGGGTAGAGAACTTTTGGATAAATAAGAGTCCTTTGAGACGTGTTATCAATGTCGAGACTAATTATTTTTCACTGCGCTGGCCGTACAGATTGACGGAGAAGATGGAGCCCCTTATATGGCGGCATAAATTCTTAGAGTGCAGAAAGAAAATAATAGTTTATAAGGACATTCCGAGGATAGATTTCATCACGCACGTAGAGGATAAGCATCCGAAGTCACGGCTCAGGGTCAGGTTCTCCACGGACATAGAATCTTCGGCTTATTCCTGCGGTAGTCAATTTGGCGTTGTTTCCCGCCCGACAGACCAATGGAGCTATAAACCAGAAGAGGAGTGGGTTGAGGAGCCCTGTGGTGTATTTCCCTCGATAGGATGGCTTGATTATTCTGACGGAAAGAAGGGCTTGACCGTGATTCACAGGGGGATACCGGAGAACGAGGTAAGAGATGGCGACATCTATTTAACACTGCTCAGAAGCGTTTTAATGCTCTCCTCGGATGGTAAGACAGGTCCTGCAATACCGGTTCCGAATGCGCAGGAGTTGAAAAGATACGTATTCCGATATTCCATTTACCCGCACGAAGGAGACTGGCGTGAAGCATCATCCTACAAGCATGCTTATGAGTTCAACTCCGATCTGGATGCAGTGCAATTGTCTGATGGCGTGAAACTACCTTTGAAACGGTCTTTTTTGAAAATAGAGCCGGAAAGTGTTGTTTTATCCGCACTGAAAAGGGCAGAGGATGGGGATGGGGATGGGGATAGAGTGATTATGAGATTTTATGAAACGAAGGGAAAAGAGACGAATGCTGAAATAACGCTGTTCAGAGAGCCAAAGGCAGTCAAGGTGGTGAACCTGCTGGAGGAAGATGACGAAGGAGTGGAAAAAGAGTTGAAAAAAGCGGGTGAGAGAATTGAGTTGAAGATGAAACCTTTTGAGATAGTTACTTTGAAGATGCAACTTTAATAATAATTACAGGAGATTTAAATAAATCATGAAGGCTGCTGTTGCACAAGTCAAGCTTTATGATGACATAGATGCCAATTTAATAACCATTTCTAAATATATCTCATTGGCATCGAAAGAGGAAATAGACATTTTGTGTTTTCCTGAATGTAATATTACTGGCTATGTGCGTGATTTTAGTAAAGTTAACCCGGATAAATTAATGGAAGCGTTGGATATTATTCAAGAACAGGTGGCGAAAGATTGTGTGAACGTTATTGTGGGAGCTCCTTATTTTGAACGCGAGAAACGTTTTAATAGTGCAATAGTCCTGTTAACGAATGGAAAGCGGCATATTTATCACAAGATTAATCTCACTTCTTCTGAAGAAGCATATTTCAAAAAAGGTAAAAAACCATTAATTTTTCAGTTAGACGATGTTAAGTTCGGAGTTTTGATTTGCAGAGACCAGAACGATCCGATGCTCACTCGTGAATATAAAACATCAGAGGCAGATGCTATCTTTATCCTATCGGCGCATTTTTATGAACCCATTGAAGCGATACGAAAACTAAATAAAAATAGGGCTTTGCCGATTGCGAGAGCTGTTGAAAACAATTTATTTGTACTTAAAGCCAATGCAGTTGGCTCAAATAATAAGAAAATCAGTTTAGGTGGAAGTTTGATTATAGATCCAGGAGGTTTTGTCATCCACGAAGGTAATAATATAAATGAGATGATATTGAGTTATGAAATACCAAAAAGAAATGCACAAAGAGAGAACAATTTAAAATAAATGACAATCTTTCATAGAGCTGTAAATTTAAGAGATAGTAAAATGAGTACAGGGAAACATTTAGACCATAATCAGGAGTTACACATCGGGCTGCTTGTTCTTGCTACAGACCCGACCGCCGAAACAGAATTCCGGAAAATGTTAAATACCGATAGGGTAGCGTTTTTTGTAAATCGCGTATATTATAAAAATCCAGTGACTATTGAAAACCTTCGCGCGATGGGAGATGATTTGACCAGAGCAACTTCGCATATCCTTCCAGAAAGTCATTTGGATGTTGTTGCCTATGCCTGCACATCAGGCACGGCTGCTATAGGAGCAGACAAAACAATTGAATATATACAACGAGCAAGACCAGGGGTTGCATGTACAACACCGCTTATAGCCGCATGCAAGGGTTTTACTAAATTGGGTGTGCATCGGATTGCACTTATTACACCATACAAAACCGAGGTTGATGATCTAATTAAAGGTTATTTTGAAGAACAAAACATTTCCATTGTTAAAAACACCAGTTTTGATTTAGAATCTGACGTTGAGATAGCTCGTCTGTCGGCATCATCAATTTATGATGCTGCCTGTGAGATTAATAACTCAAGAGTAGATGGAATTTTTATCTCATGTACAGCACTAAGAGCTGCGGAAACAATAAAACCAATTGAAGAAGAAATTGGCAAACCTGTTATAACCAGTAATCAGGCACTCCTCTGGGATGCTTTACGACTCGGCGGCTACAACGATGTAATTCCCGGTTATGGCAAACTCATGGAGATTTAATATCTATATATAAAGTAAAGCACCCAAATCCTAATAAGAAATAAAAATGGATTTCGTAAAGGAAGAATACAGGACTCTGGCGGAAGATGAAACGGTAAGGAATAATAAAGAACTGATGGAACTCACGGGATATAACAGCAAGCAACTTGACAAATTACCTCCAGATGCAATTATGGGCATCAGTTGTGGTAATCCAACCGTTGAATGTGATTTGTTGCCGGGAATGCGGACACTGGATTTAGGTTGCGGTCCAGGAACAGATGTTTTGTTGTGTGCAATGAAGGTTGCACCTGATGGGATGGCCGTGGGTGTGGATTATGTTCCGGAAATGGTAGAACGAGCCGTGCAAAACGCAAAGAAATGTCCAGATGTTGATGAAGATAACACCGACTTTAGAGTAGGTGATTTGAATGCGGGAATTAACTTTCCGGACAATTACTTTGATTATGTCACTGCTAACTGTTGTCTTTGCCTGTTGGATCAACCAAAGGTATTTCGTGAGGTAAAACGTGTGTTGAAACCCGGAGGATATTTTGTCTTTAGTGAGGTAACGGTTAAGAAAACATTACCGCAGAAGGCAGATGACCTCTTACAAGAAGCTTTTGGCAATCAGGTGATCCCAAAAGGAAATGATGTAGCAAGTAAAGTTTTCCGGACATATATAGCACTTGCAAAAGGGGAGGCAATAGTCCCATCAGAAATTTTAGACCTATTGAAAGAAGCAGGATTTCAAAAGGTAAAGATCATTGTTCCCAGACATGTACCTGGAACGAAAAAATATCCTGAAGCTGCTAAATCAACGCCGCGTATGGTAAGTGAAAAATTAACTCCTGATGGAATTACCGACTTTAAAAAGCGTCTTGATGGTGTTTTAAGTGATCTCGATATTAATGATTTTGCGTCATTTGATACTTTTTCATCCCAAAAACCGGATAGGTAATGAAATAAAAGAAAACGATGTCAGATACAGGATGCCTGATTCATGATACAGGTTTGACTTGCATCTTGTATCGTGTATCTTGCATCCTCACAATTTCTCCTGAAAGGAGCTAAATAAATGCCCCGTTATATTTCATAATCCGTATCTTTAACCTTCCTCATTACTACCTCAACGGTATAATTCTGGATTGGGAACTCGAACAAAAGTTTGTTATTTATAAACCGGGTTAAACTTTCCTCGTTATCAAATAGACCGATGGCGTTAATCGAGAACTGTCCTGTGGTCTGATATATCTTGATAAACTCATCCAGCTCTGTCAATTTAGGTAATGTGTTCCTCATCGCTTTTGGTTCTATCTCCAGATTAAATATCGCGATCAGCTTCTTACCAAATTTCCAGGGATTTAGCAATATTGTATAGCTCTTAATATAGCCGTCCTTCTCCAGCTTCTCAAGCCGGTATCTCACACCATTTTCACTCAACCCGACCTCGTTTGCAATCTTGGATATGGGTGTCCTTACATCCCGCTGAAGTATCTCGAGTATCCTATTGTCTACTTTGCTCACCATTATTTGTATATAATAGCATAATGTATTTAAAGCTTCCGAATCTTCAGAAAAATCTGGTTTTATCTTATTTATCCTCAAATAACCTATTTAAGGGGAGATAAGAAATAGTGATCTATAGAATAGGAGGGATATGACTCATGTCGGTAAGTAGCATGGTGAAAAGCGGTTCAATCTATACCGAGCAAA
Organism: Candidatus Methanophagales archaeon; assembly: GCA_017883965.1. Lineage (GTDB taxonomy): Archaea > Halobacteriota > Syntropharchaeia > Alkanophagales > Methanospirareceae > JAFNKG01. Next base: position 46,259 of record JAFNKG010000001.1, read on the forward strand.
ACAAGCTTGTTTTGCGTAAACCGCAGGTGAAAGATGCAGCAAAAATCCACGCTTTGATAAACGCATGTAAACCGCTGGATTTGAACTCAGTCTATAGCTATTTATTGCTCAGTCAGCACTTTGCCGATACCTGTGTGGTCGCCGAAGAGAGTGGTGAGATTCTAGCTTTCCTGTCGGGGTATCGTCTACCTTCAGATCCAGAAGTCTTTTTCGTATGGCAGGTCGCGGTCAGCAGTCGAATAAGGGGATGCGGCGTCGGTAAGCGCCTGCTCTGTGAGGTTTTACAAAGAACAGTCTGTCAGGGCACTCATTTTATAGAAACCACCATAACTCTTTCCAATACCGCTTCTTGGCACCTGTTTCGGTCTATTGCTAGAGATCTTAATGCTCACTGCGAGGAAAGTGTATACTTTTCAAAGGAGCTTTTCGGACAAGAGAATCATGAGGTGGAATATCTGCTTCGTATCGGTCCGTTTAACATCAATATGGAGGATAGCAAATGAAGAATTGTAATACTATCAAACGTCTTGAATCAAAGGTTCGCAGTTATTGTCGCGACTTCCCGGTGGTATTTACAAAAGCTCGAGGTGCTATCTTAGAAGACGATACGGGCAAGCAGTTTATTGATTTCCTCGCTGGTGCGGGAAGCCTGAATTACGGGCATAACAACCCGGTGTTGAAGAAAAAGCTGCTGGAATACATCAAGTCTGATGGTATTGCACATGGTTTGGATTTAGCAACCGAGGCGAAGAAAAACTTCATGGAAACATTTGAGTCTTTAATTATGCGCCCCCGAAACATGGAATACAAGCTACAGTTCACCGGGCCTACGGGCACGAACGCTGTCGAGGCTGCTATAAAGATAGCCCGTAAAGTGACCGGACGTCAGACCATAGTATCGTTTACCAATGGCTTCCACGGAGTGACACTGGGTTCTCTCGCGGCTACGAGCAACAGCCACTTCCGTAATGGTTGCGGTATACAGCTCCAAGGTACTGTATTTATGCCCTACGACGGTTACATGGGCGATGGTATTGATACCACTGAATATTTAGACCGGATGCTGACCGATGGAAGTAGTGGTTTGGATCATCCAGCAGCTGTAATCGTTGAGACCATCCAGGGCGAAGGTGGTGTCAACGTGGCTAGCTTTGAATGGCTGCGCTCCTTAGAAGAAGTCTGCCATAAGCACGACCTTTTGATGATTGTGGACGACATACAGATGGGGTGTGGACGTACCGGCACCTTCTTCAGTTTTGAAGAAGCAGGTATTTCTCCTGATATTATTACCCTCTCGAAATCCTTGAGTGGATATGGGCTGCCCTTTTCACTCGTACTGCTGAAGCCAGAACTGGATCAGTGGAAGCCTGGAGAGCACAGCGGCACCTTTCGAGGCAATAACCTCGCCTTCGTGACTGCTATGGCTGCACTAGAGCACTACTGGCGTGACGATAGGTTCTCTAAGGATGTGAAACGCAAGGGGCAGATTGTACGTAATCGTTTAGAGAAGCTGGTAAGTAAGGATTCTGAAGGCATTTTGTCCGTACGAGGTCGTGGTATGATACAGGCATTGGACTGTAAGACTGGCGAATTGGCCAGCAAGATCACAGCCACGGCATTCGAAAAGGGGGTAATCATGGAGACCTCCGGTTCGGATGGACAGGTTATCAAGTTCCTCATGCCGCTAACCATTACCAACGAGCAACTGAACCGAGGTCTCCACATTCTCGAAGAGAGCGTAAAGAAAGTCATGGGAACTATTTGCAGCAGGCTTTTGAGCGAGAGTGAACTCGAAATAGGAGTTGTGACATGATTGTAAGAACCCTACAGGAAGCGGAGAAAACTGACAGACGCGTAGTTTCCGATAATTGGGAGAGCGCACGCTTGCTGCTGAAAGGCGACAACATGGGCTTTTCTTTCCATATAACTACTATTTACGCAGGTACAGAAACAGCCATCTGGTATCAGAACCATTTAGAATCTGTGTACTGCATGGAAGGGGAAGGTGAAGTAGAAACGGTGGACGACGGCAAGATTCATCCTATCAAGCCAGGCACCATCTATATTCTGAACAAGCACGACAAGCACTTGTTGCGGGCCAAGACGCAATTGAAGTTGGTCTGCGTCTTCAATCCACCCCTCCACGGAAAGGAGATCCATGACGAGAACGGCGTTTATCCACTGGAGGCCGAAGAAATTATCGACTGAGCATACAAACAAATACCTGGCACTTTATTTGAAATAGGAATCTGAATGATGAAGAATTATCTCGAGAATCTTCTTACCGACTTAACCCACCCATCGTTTAGTGACAAACACGCTATCTAGTTAAAGCTTCCGAATCTTCAGAATAATCTGTTATTATCTTATTTATCCTCAAATAACCTATTTAAGGCAGTATAAGAAATATTTACCCATGTGTTCGATATGTGGCTATTTTTCTCAGGAAGGGGTGCCGACGAGTATCGTTACCGATATGCTCCAAAAGACAGAGCATAGAGGTCCAGATGCGCATGGATTATATGCAGATGGAAAAATTCTGAGAAGTGGGGAGATAAGAGATTTGGAAAGCAGTGAAAAGGCAGAAGTTTGTCTAGGGCATTCGAGATTGAGCATCGGAGAAGACGATAATGCGATACAGCCATTACGGTCTTGTGATGGCTCTTTATCGTTAGTGCACAATGGCGAGATATACAACTACCGAGAATTAAGGGGACTATTGAGTAAAGATCATACAATAGAAGATGAGGACAACGACAGCGAGATTCTCTTGCATCTAATAGAGGAAATCTACGATGGCAATCTGCTGAAAACAGTGCAGTCGGTTGTAAAAATGCTAAACGGCATGTACACCTTCGCAGTTACAGATGGCGATGAAGTCGTAATTGCACGGGACCCGGTCGGTATAAAGCCAATATATTATGTAGAAGAAAAAGGGGATGTCTATTTATGTTCTGAGAAGAAGGGGCTTTATGATATTGAAGGTAAAATCAAAAGGATACCTCCCGGAAAGATGCTGAGGGCAAATAAAGATGGAATCACTCTACATCAGGGCGTGAGAATCGAGAGACCGCAGATTGATATTACGGATTTCAATAAAGCTGTGACTTTGTACAAAAATGCTTTAACTGATGCGGTTGAGGGGATGTTAAGGGGATTAAGCGTGGATGAGGTGGGGATGATATTCTCCGGTGGCGTGGATTCAGTATTGATTGCGAAGCTCATATCTGACTTCGGATGGAATCTCAGATGCTATTGCGTTGGTAAAAAAGATTCTGAGGATGTAAAGAATGCGGAAAATGTAGCGAAAGATTTGGGATTGAATTTAAGCGTGATTTATATTGATGAGCGAAAAGTGGAGATGATACTTCCGGAGGTCATCGAATCCATCGAGACAGAGGGTCTCCTTCAGGTAGAGGTCGCTGTTCCGATGTATCTTGCAGCAAAGGCGGCATCTGAAGACGGAATAAGGGTGATGTTCACGGGTCAGGGTGCGGATGAGTTATTCGCGGGTTATTGGTGGTATAAGGATGTTGTAAGTGAGGACGGGTTCTTGAAACTTCACGACAAGTTATGGGAAGACATTAATTTAGCCTATGACGATACGCTTGAAAGGGAAGATAAGGTTACAATGGCTCATTCCGTTGAGTTAAGGGTTCCATACTTGGATAGAAATGTTGTAAGATGCGCAATGAGAATTTCACCGAAACTTAAAATAAAGGGTGGTGAGGATTCGATCAGAAAATGGGTTCACAGAAGGGTTGCAGCGATGCTTAGTGTGCCGCACTACACTGCATATCGGGAAAAGGATATGGCACAGTCAGGATCGGGTGTGCATGGCCTGATAAAAAAGGTTGCAGAGGAATACTTTGACGGGAAAAAAGCGGACAAAGTCGAGACCGTGGATAAAGGCTCGAACTATCGCTACCTGGATGGGGATTATGGAACGCTTGAGATGTGGGCATATCTGCACGAGATAGCAAGGAGCAATCAATGCCTTGAGTGACGGGCACATATAAAATGGCAAACTGTATAGAACGGGCGTATATAAAAATATCCGAGCCGTAAAAATGAGAATAAACATTTTGCAGATAAACCATGATTCAACGGAAATATGAACAGGGTTCACTTCTCTTTTAGCGCGGGTTTTTTACGAAGTGAAAAGATTTTTTAAAATATCCGTTAATAAAACTACAGATATTTGTTAGAAAAATTCGATTCAACTGAGCCTTTTATCTACTACTTTGTCTTTGTATATCTGAATCAATGAGAGCTATCAAAATACAACATTTTTTGAGACAATGTCGGTTCACAACTAAATAACGTCGAGAGGTAGGATATGGCAAAAGGGGAAACTACAAGGGGCGAAAAAGATACGATTTACCTCGTTCCACACACGCATTACGATGCCATCTGGGTCTTCACGAAGGAGGATTATTTTCATATCAATCTGCTGCTTATTCTGAAGGAGGTAGTTGAGCTACTTGAAAAGACGGATTACAAGTTCCTGATAGAGCAAACCTTTCTGCTGGAAGAGCTGGAGATGAGGTATCCGGAACTATTCTCAAAGGTTGCGAAGTACATAAATGAAGGCAAGATAGAGATTGCCAACGGGGAATATCTGATGGCAGATACGATGCTTCCGAATGGAGAAACACTGATAAGAGAAATCCTGGTTGGCAAGAGATACGTGAAGGAGAAATTCGGGGTTGACGTTCCGGTAATGTGGCAGGCAGACAGCTTTGGTTTGAATGCCCAGCTACCGCAGATATACAAAAAATCAGGCTACAAATATGTTGCATTCAGGAGGGGGGTAGCGAAGAGAAAGCCGTCGGAATTTATCTGGCAGGGCTTGGATGGAACGGGGATTTTAGCTCACTGGATGCCTTTAGGATACAGAGCAGGATTGGACCTGACACAGCTGGCGGAAAGCCATGAGAAACTCAAGGAAGTAGCGGCGACCTCGCATATCTTGATGCCTTCCGGAAGTGGAGTTACGATGCCTCAGTCGGAAACGCCGGAGGTTGTGAAGGAGTGGAATGAGAATAACGGAGAATGGGCGAAGATTAAGATTGCAACGCTGAGTGAATTCTTTGAAGCACTGGAGAATGAAGTAGAAAACCAGAAGCTTAAGATGGACGTGCGGAAAGGTGAGATGTATTCAGGGAAGTATTCCGAAGTTTTTCCAAATTGCTGCTCGAGCAGGATGTGGATAAAACAGGGGCTTTATGATTACGAGACTTGGTTGTTAAGTTGCGAGCGATGGAGTGCAATATCTGCCATCCTGAATAGCCACTATCCATCAGAGGAGTTGATGAACTGCTGGCGGAAAATTTTGTTCATCGCATTTCATGATGTAATTCCGGGAACAGGGATGGACAGGGGTTACGATGAGGTGAAGCAGTACATGAGCTTTCTCAAGACCGAGATGTCCACCCACTGCCTTCGCGCACACACTCAAATAATAGAGGAGGAATCAAAGGAAGGCGAAGGCGAAGTTGAAAGCGGGGATATAATGGTATTTAACTCGCTGTCTTGGGAAGTGAAGAACTGGGTAGAGATGGAGTTGAATTTTGAGAAAGGGAAAATAGTAACGATTAAAGGCTTAAAGAGTGGAGAAGAGGAGATAGATGTGGAGGTGATAAAGTTTGCGAGGTATAAGGATGATTCGTTGAGGTCTGCGAAGATAGGATTTGTTCCCAAGGTTCCTGCGCTTGGATATAAGGTGTATAAAATCCTTGAGCGTGAGCCGAAACGGTATAGTTATGACAAGAATTGTATCCTGATAAGAGGGAACACGATAGAAAATAGCTTCTTTGCGGTTGAGGTGGACCCAGCCACGGGGTTGGTTGACGTGGTTCAAGGCGATAGGAAGAGGATTTACACGGCGAATGAGCTTGTGCTGGAGGAAGAAACCGGCGACCTTTACTACCACCGACAAACATTGGGCATCCCGGTGAAGACGGAAAAGGGAGAAGGGGTGAAGTATGGCTCGTTCAGGGTAGAGAACTTCGGGATAGCTAAAAGTTCTTTAAGGCGAGTTGTCAACGTCGAGACCAATTATTTCTCCCTGCGCTGGCCGTATAGATTGACGGAGAAGATGGAGCCAGTTATATGGCGGCATAAATTCTTAGAGTGCACAAAGAAAATAATAATTTATAAAGACATTCCGAGGATAGATTTCATCACGCACGTGGAGGATAAGCATCCGAGGGCACGGCTCAGAGTAAGGTTCTCCACGGACATAAAATCTTCGGAGTATGCCTGCGGTAGTCAATTTGGCGTTGTTTCCAGACCGACGGACCAAGCGAACTACAAGCCAGAAGAGGAATGGGTTGAGGAGCCCTGCGGTGCATTTCCTTCGCTGAGGTGGCTCGATTATTCTGACGGAAAGAAAGGCTTGACCGTGATTCACAGGGGGATACCGGAGAACGAGGTAAAAGATGGTGACATCTATTTAACACTGCTCAGAAGCGTTTTAATGCTGTCCTCGGATGGTAAGGCAGGTCCTGCGATACCTGTTCCGAATGCGCAGGAGTTGAGAAGATACGAATTCCAATATTCCATTTACCCGCACGAAGGAGACTGGCGTGAAGCATCATCCTACAAGCATGCTTATGAGTTCAACTTCGATCTGGATGCAGTGCAGTTGCCGAAAGGCGTGAAACTACCTTTGAAACGGTCTTTTTTGAAAATAGAGCCGAAAAATGTCGTTTTATCCGCACTGAAAAAGACAGAGGATGGGGATGGGGGAGTGATTCTGAGATTTTATGAGACGAAGGGGGAAGAGACGGATGCTGAGATATCACTGTTCAAAAAGCCAAAGGCAGTCAAGGCGGTGAATCTGCTGGAGGAAGAGGACGAAGGAGTGGAAAAAGAGTTGAAAAAAGCGGGAGATAAAATAGAGTTGAAGATGAAACCCTTTGAGATAGTTACTTTGAAGGTGAACATTTAATTCAATTTCAACGCAGCTTCAACTTTTCAACCAGCTCATCCAAATAACTTCCCCATTCCTCTTCGCTCATATTCGGAAACGACATATCGGCATTTGGATGGAAGAACCTGCAAAGCGTGATTGTCCTCAGCCAGGGTGCGAAATGCTTAAGCGTGGACAGCCCTTGCGAGCTTATATAATAAAGCACACCAAGGAACACGACGAGGTCATGCTGCCCTTCTCCTTTTACCCCTTTCCATTCCGCATCTCTCAACCTGTCTATTATGTTTATAATCGGCATGCTGGCATCTGGCGGGAACTCCTTTTCCAGGAATTCTTTTAGTGTGTGTGCAACCGCAACTGTTGGCATTTTCGATTCCTTCGCTATTTCTATCGCATAATCCATCAAACTCTTCCCATTAAGCTCTGTTTCTAAAACGAGCGAGCCGACGATGAAAAGAGGTCGTTTTGCCTCCTTTATTGCCCTTACTGCAACCGCAGGTGTTAAAATCTCTCCACGACGTGGACCTGGTATGTTTGCTATATCCCAGGGATCATTTTTTTCTACCATTTTAAACCTTTTCTTAGAAAGAAAAGCTTTACCAAAAGAACTTTAAAAGATGTTATTTTATAAATATTTCGATATATTCTTGCACTAACTAAAAGATTATTGGTTACTTTCACCTCCTACTACCTTACCACACACGTCCGCTGATGAAAAACGGTTTTTTACCCTCCATCTTGCTTATCTGCACTGCTCCTCGGTCCATAAGCGGAGCCACATATTTTAAAACATCCTGCACAGGTATCGAAAGTGTTTCCGAAATCCCTTCAATTGTATATTCCTCGCTCTCCAACATAGAAGTTACCTTTTCTTCCATGAATTCGCTTCTTATTATTTCCTCAAAAAAAGCATCTATCTCTTTCTCTTCCAATTTAACATATCTCGTAATTTCCGCTATCTTACCGACAATCCATCTTAGTTTAGGGTTATTCACACCCTCTTTTACCGTGATGAGTGAGTCATAATGCTTTTCAAGCTCAAAAGGTCCCAATTCTTTTATCTCATTCACCGAACTCTCTATCAATTCCTTGAACTTCTGCCCTTCTGCTGCGGAAATCCAGCCGAGTCTTAACCTCTCCGGGTCTATTCCTGCGAATTCAAGCAGTTTCTTCACGAACTTCACGCGCATCTCTGCATGATAGTTGCCCACAACATAATGACAATCGCCGATATGGCACCCTGTAACGAGAACACCTTCTGCGTGGTGGAAGAAAGGCTCGACCATCATCCACGGGTCTATTCGTCCGGAACACATCACCCTGATTAGCTTTGCATTCGGCGGATACTGGAATCGCGATACACCAGCCATATCTGCACCTGCGTAAGAGCACCAGTTGCAACTGAAAGCCAATATCCTCGGTCTTATCTCTATTCTCTCCTCTTCCGGCACAAACGCACTTTTTATCTGTGCTAAAATCTGCTCATCGCGGAAGTGCCGCATTGTTATCGCCTGATACGGACACGCACCTGCGCATGTTCCGCATCCTTTGCACAATGCCCTGTTCCCCTCTGCACCAAACTCCCCCGGTCCATACATATTTATTTTAATACTGCCATATTCGCATATCTCCGCACATAATCCACATCCCTTGCATATACTCTGGCTTATGTCCGAAACAATACCCTCTGTTTCTACTTCGCTTTTTGTCAATATTGTGGAAGCCCTTGATGCAGTTCCATACGCCTCCGCTACACTTTCAGGCACGAATTTCGGTGAATGCGCCGTCCCGCATAGAAAAACACCGTCGGTAGAGAAATCAATGGGTCGCAGCTTGACATGCGCTTCAAAGAAAAATCCATCCAGGCCCAACGGAACCCTTAATAGTTTAGAAAGTTCCAATGCATCCGGGTGCTGCACCATCGGTGTGGAGAGAACAACCAAATCGGCTTTGTATTCTCGCTCCTCTCTCACGAACTCAGAGAAGAACTTCACTTTCAGTCCTCCATCCTCTTTCACTACTTCCGGAAGTTTATCAGGACTATACTTATCGAATCGTATGCCGGTTTGCATTGCTTTCCTGTAAAGATTCTCGTATTCGTCGCCAAATACACGAATCCCATTGTGGAGTATATGAATATTCGCATCAGGATTTTTTTCCTTGAGTAAAATTGCATTTTTTATCGCCACTGCACAACAGATTCTCGAACAGTATGCCACTCTTTGCCCTCTGGAACCCACACATTGAATCATAACCACTTCTTTCTCTTTCAACTCGCTATCTTTCTGCTTCTCTTCCAGTTCCATCTGCGTGATTACTTCCTCATATTCGCCGTATCCATAGAGTCCGTCTGACTTTAGAACCTCCGCACCCGTGGCAACTATTATCGTGCCCACCTTGAAATTATGAGCTTTCTCCTCTCCATTCTCCTTTTGCACGACAGTTACCTCAAAGTTTCCGACATATCCGTCCACTTTCCTAACGAGGGAAGAAGTGAAGAGTTTTATTCGTTGATGCTCTTTTACTTTCTTAATTGTAGGTTCTAAAGATGCGAGAGCATCTACATTCCCGGGGTAAAGCTTGTTTATCTTTCGTAACAGCCCTCCGACTTCCGCTTCTTTTTCCACGAGATACACATCGAAGCCTCGATTTGCAATACTTAGCGCTGTGGTCATGCCCGATACACCCGCACCAATAACCATTGTAGTGTTCTCAACGCCGATATTTATGTATTCTAATGGCTCTAACCTCGCAGCTCTGACAACACCCATTCTAACCAAATCCTTTGCCTTCTCCGTTGCTTCTTCAGGCTCTCGCATGTGCACCCAGCTACACTGGTCTCGAATGTTCACAAAATCGAAAAGATAAGGGTTTAATCCTGCATCCTGGCACGCACTTCGGAATAACGGCTCGTGTGTTCTCGGTGTGCATGCCGCCACTATCACCCTGTTAAGCCCGTGTTCCTTTATCGCATTTTTTATCGCCGTCACGCCCTCATCTGAACACGTGTATATATTGCGTTCCACATATACAACTCCGGGAAGCTTTTCTGCGTATTCTATTACTGATGGCACATCCACAGTGCCACCAATATTCGTGCCGCAGTGGCAAACAAAAACCCCTGTTCTTACCTCCTCATTTGCCATTTTTTACTCCCTCCATTCGATGCCTTCTCTCTATAAACATTTCTTCAAAAGAGAAACTAATTACGATCTTTTCTCTCACCACCTCAATCCTCTTCATCTCCTCCAATGAATATCCCCCCTCATTCCTTTTGAACCTCTGCTTTCACTCCTTTTATTCACACCTGTATTTTTGAGACTGTAATGCAGTAGAGTTTGTCTAGTTCAGTAAAATGATCTAACAAAGCCTCGTATAGTTGTGCCTGTTTAGAATTCATGAACACATATCCACACGTCGGACAATACATTTTTTCAAACCCATGTACCGTGATTCTACCATTTAAAAAATCGACATCAAATTGCTTTATTTCCAATTTAGACCCACATTTTGGACATTCCGTTATTTCAACTATTTCCCAATCTTCTTCCTTCCACCCTTCTTCCCAACTTTCTTCCGCCATAATATCCTCTGGTTTTATTTCTTCTGTAACCATAACCATATTACTATTTTTTCGCTTTCCTCTTATATAACTTTTTCATCTTCTCTGGTGCTTCATATGCACTCAGCATTATAAATATATTTTCTCTTACCTTCCGCAAAACTATGAATAGGACACGCCCTTCCGCTTCTGCTAAAACTATGGTGCGCTTTTCACCATTTCGAGTTACTGCTTTTGTATATGTTTTCCCAATTAAAGCATTTTCAACTTCATACCTCCTAACACCGTGCCTTCTAATATGCTCGATTGCCTTTTCATCCCAGACTATACGGACCTTTGACATATTGATACGCTCATTTATTCCCCTATCCCTCCCTTAATTTCAGATTTATCTATGATAAGCAAGTGTAAATGATGCATCTAACTAAGACAATGAAGAAATAACCTCACCCGCTCTACCAGCCGCGCCACTCGCCTCTGCAACCGAATCCGTAATATCTTTTGGACTCTGTGCAAACCCACAAACAAATACTCCTTCTCTTGTGGTATCTACCGGCGCATATAACGGGTCTTTCACCTTAAAGAATCCATATTCGTCCAATTCTACTCCCAATATCTTTGCCTGTTCTTCGACTCCCTTACTCGGCACCAGCGCCGTAGCCAATATAACTAAATCAACCTCCATCCTTTTAAGTTCCCCTGTCAGGGTATCTTCATACCATATCACCGGGCTCTTATCCCCATTCTCCGTTATTTTCCCGGGTCTCGCCCTTATATAATTTATCCCATATTCTTCCATACCCCGCTCTATATACTCCTGAAAGCCTCTTCCAAAAGCTCTGAGGTCAGTATAAAATACGAAAGATTCCATATCCTCCTCATGTTCCCTCGCCAGCATCCCGCTCTTCGTTGAATACATGCAGCACACGGAGGAGCAATAAGGATATCTCTTCAGGTCCCTCGAGCCCACGCAAAGGATAAAAGCTAACTTCTTCGCTGGTTTTTCATCGCTTAACCGAACGAGATGCCCGCCAGTTGGTCCTCCTGCATTTATCATCCTCTCATACTGTAATCCCGTTATCACATTTTCTATTCGCCCATATCCATACTCCTCTATCTCATAAGGTTCATAAGCATCGAGTCCTGTTGCAACTATTATAGCACCCACATGAAGCTCAACCTCTTCCTCTTTCTGCTCGAAATCAATCGCATCCCTCTCACACGCTTCTTTACACGCTGGTGCTTCCCCGCATTTGCCCTTCGTTATGAATATACATCTTTCCTCATCAATTACCGCAACCCTCGGAACTGCCTGTGCAAAAGGCAGGTATGCCGCTCCTCTTTTCCCAAGCCCCATATCGAATTCGTCCGGGAATCTATCTTTAAGTAAACAAATATCTTCACAAGCGCTGCACCCCGTGCATTTTTCTTCGTCCACGTATCTCGGTTTCTTACGAACTTTTACAGTAAAGTCCCCTTTCTCTCCCGATACCTCGCTCACCACGGAATACGAAAGCACGGTGATGTTCTCATGCCCGAAACATTCGAGCATCTTCGGCGCAAGTATGCATATCGAGCAGTCATTTGTCGGGAAGGTTTTATCCAACTGAGCCATTCGACCACCGATAGAAGAATTCTTCTCTACTAAATACACCCTGAAGTCCTGCTCCGCTAAGTCAAGCGCCGCTTGAATCCCTGCTACTCCTCCTCCTATCACCAGCACACTTTTATTGCCTTCCATTTCCGCTCACCCTAATTTTTTTTCGATTCCGGAATATAAAAATATTAATGAAACTTTTTTACAATCAATCATTGCCATTTTCAAAACTGGTCACTTTATTTTTCCTAAAGCAGATTTCAAAGTGTTTGAAGACATCTTCTCTTCCTAAAAGATAAGGAACATCCTCGATTAATGCAATTGCAACCTTGGCTTTAAACATTTTATCTACAATCTTCATTCTAACTTCTTTTATGATTACCGGAATTTTGCCATCTCCAATTCCTCTTATCTCTTTAATATCCTCCTCTTCCACCCTTGTCTTTAATGCCCTAATGAAAGATATTGGAAGAAGCGTAACATCCGCACCTGAATCAGTATAAGCCAGTATCCGTGTCCAACCGAGTTCTTCGGTCTCTATTTCAAATTCGACAATAGGCCTGTAAATCTCTCCAAATATCCTCGACCTCTCTTTTTGATAGGGAAAATCCATCTAATCACCTGTAAGAATCAATGTCTCTTCCCTTTGCACAAACGCCAAGACTGGGTTATCTTTTGGAAAATCTTTTTTCGCCTTTTCTAAGACATCTATTGCATTATCTCCGCTGGCAACAATCTTCTTTCCTATCAGTGCGATGTGTTTCCCTCTAAACGCTTCTAATTCCTTTGGAAAAGAAGCAAACCATTTTAGTTCTTCATACATTCTTTCACTACCTCTTTTCTTTTTGTGCATACTTTTATTATAATTTTTAGTTTTTTAAACTTCCCCTAATTTCTCTAACTCCTCTACACCTCTCTTCTTTTTCAAACTCGCTAACTTCGCTATCTCATTGCGATCAACAGAAGTTGTTTCTAAGCCTTTCCCTTTCAATAAACCAAACAACTCCTCACCCTTCTTTGACCTTGTAATCACAGTCGAATACCCATCAGGACTGCCGACACTGCCCACAGAGATGTCAGCCAATCTGGCAGTAAAATCAGTGCAGAAAAAGCAGCTCTCTCGCACCGCTCTTTCCAGTTCTCCCACCTCACATGCCTTTGACTTGCCTTCTATATACACAACGAACTTCCCCTTCTTCACATCTATTTTATCCGCAAGCCCAAGGTCAACCTCCAGTATTTCACTTACAATCGGTTTGAGCAATTCATAATAAAAATTCTCGAAACAGAAAAGCCCTATATTATACAACTCCACATCAGAATAAACTCTTTGAATTCTTCTAATTCCATAAATACTGCACGGGAGAGCAACAATTGCTATTCTCTCCTTCCCTCCTCCTATTATTGCTTCCACCAGTCTTTCTACGGTAGGTGCGAATTGATATTTAGAGCCACTCGCTTTGATAATATCCTCCACATTCTCTGTCATAATCGCTTTAGCCCTGAAACCATCCTCTCTATGCACGACAATCGCACTGTCAAAAAGCCCTTTTTCCATACCCGCGGTTAACAACGAAGTAACTATCCCTCCGTCTTGCCCTTCCACGACAGTTTTTCCTGCCGTTATTTCCTTCACGATGCCAATATCCTCTTCCCTCTCTCCGTCCAAGAACAACTGCTCGAGCTCACTCACGTATGTCTCTTCTTCAATCCCGGATTTTAATGCCCCTGCTTTGAGCCCCCAGATAAACTTCGGATAAGCCACCTCCGATGGACATCTGTCACTGCATATCTGGCAACTCATGCAAGACCATATTTTTTCATCAAGGTCAATAAACCCCTCCAGCGCTCTTTTAGCAATCAACCGTGGAGAATAATCGGATTCAAACCACGATATCGGGCAGCTGGCATTGCATTTGCCGCATTCCAGGCAGTTATACACCTTCGTTTCCTGGATGAGTTCTTCTATTTCCATTTTATTTCACTTCCATCCGTTTCTAAACCGCTCTAAGTTTGTGGGGTCAAATATCTTTCCCGGTGGCATTTTCATCGGCTTCCAGCCTATTTTTTCCAATTCAATTTTCAGCTCCTTTCTTTTCGCAGGCGGTAATTCTGACTCGTCTCGCACAAACAAATGCCAATCGTCTGGCATTGTCCCGAACATCCGCTCGTGCAAATCTATATAATTGCTTAATTTTATTAATCTTCCTCTTGGATTGTCACTCGGTCTTATGCAGAGCTTTGCAGTCATTACCATCGCTTCTTCCTTTGTTTCTGCTGCATATATCAGATGTTCGGGTGCGGGTCCAAAATAGAATGGTTCTCCCCCTACTTTGACGTTGTAGGCATACCAGTCCTCCTCTTTATCTTTTCTGCCAAGATAAAGTCTTCTGTATGCTTTAGAGCCATGAGGTCCTAAGATCACAGGGATTCCCCATCTGTTGCAGCCAGTAGCGATAGAAGCCGCCTTCTGCGACATCGCACCCCATGCAACTCCACAAGCACCAACTCTGCTTAATATGTAGTCAGAGATTTCCTCGAAGTTACCTCTTAGCTTCCTTCTTGCGAATATCCCTGCTATTTTTATCGCAGCGCCAATGACATGTGCATTTGAGACGCAAGAGCCGATGTTCACCATGCAACCTCTATCAAAAGCACCTGTATATTTTTCATACAACGTCTTCCCTTCTTCATCCTTATATCTGGCTATCTCCATTGCAGAGCACCCGGTTGCCACCACGATATATCCGCGCTTTGCGAATTCATCCGCCATCTCCGCAACTTCGCTTCCCCCTTTTGGGTAGTTTGGACAGCCAACGTACGCTATCACACCAGGGATGTCACCAAAAACGATAGGTGCGCCGACATTCCTTATCTCAGTATCCAAAACCGGACCTCGCCCCGCTCTTACTTTATACTTCTCTTCCTTTATTTTGTATTCCGCCGCCACTTTTATCATGTTCAGTGGCGATAGTTCTGCTCTGCATACTGATTCACACTTTGCACAGCCCACACACGCCTCATATAACCCTGCAAGCTTATCAAAGCTGCCTTTCGCTCCTGCTACCATCGCATCCGGGATATGCAAATCATTTGGACATGCCCTTCTGCATTCGTCACACTGCACACAAGATTCCGCAAGTTTTTTCAGCTCTCCTCTGTCAGGCAAAGCTTTTAAACGCTCTCTTTTTGGCGACACCCGCAAAGCAACCTCAACAGCAACTTCTCCTACCTTCTCCGCATCGAGTATCAATGCACCTGGCGCTCCATTCACCAAATCATTTATTATCTCCTCCGCAGGGGCATCGGTCCTATCAGGAAGCCCATAGCATATTTTGTCATTGCTTGCTATTACCCGCGTCTTCACCTTCATAGCTTCTTCCAATACATCTGTCCGCACACATTGTTCATCCACTACGATAACATCTGCTATCCTCGACCTTATGGCGTATAACTGCTGAGCTATGTGACCGACGATTTTAGCCCTTGGCTCGTATCTCGTTATATCTGTCGCTGTGCAACACATCCCGCAGACTTCCACTTCGCCCTCCATCCCCCTCGCTGTAAGATAATCCACCATTTCTGCACCCGGCACAACATTATGTCCTATACACAAAATCACGGGCTTAGACCTCTCAACAACGCCAAGACCTAATTCAACCAAAGGGGCATCAGGGTCACCTTTGGGGAAATTATAACCCACTATCTGTGCTATATCAGCTATTTCCTTTGCTAAGTTGTCAATCATGCCAATATGCAAATTTTTAGACTCGAAATCAATAAAAGCTCCTTCTTGACCCGTGTTCACAGCGGATAGGCAATTTGTAATCTCCTTCTCTACATAGTCCAATGCATCATCCAAATCACCCAATCGCCTCGGTCTTATTCCTGTGACTGTTCTTGTTATCGGAGCTTCAATATCAATATACGAACCTAAATCTATCGGGAAATTGCTGCCATACTTTTCTATCAAATGGTCAACCAAATGACGAGCATGTCCAGTATGAGCAGCAGTCCCCATACAACACGCTATCAGAACGATTCTTGCCTGCTGTGCATCTATTTTTATTCCACATGCACCCTTCTTGCCGCATGTTAGGTCGCATTTCCCATACGTACAGAGACAGCACATGTCGCAGAACGGTGCGTAAAAAGGCTTATATCGGTTCAAAAGTCTGAAGTCCCAGCCTCGAAGCGTTGATATGCTCGGCATCGAATGAGGTCCCATCGGTTCCCATTCTTCCTCTCCCCACTCCTCTATTATCTCGCCTATGCTTATCCGCACGTTTTGCAAGTCGGAGAAGGTGAAAATCCCGCCCTTTTTTATTGCTTCCATTTTTACACTTTTTATCCCTGTGTTCTCTTTATTTTCAAGACAGTTGTATTTAAATTTTGCTGTTTTTTAATTACAGTTGCGAGATTTTCACTAAGTAACCCGGCAAAAGTTTTATCAAAAAATGGTTGTTTCTTTGATCAAACTTTCTTTTTAAAGAACGGTTTGTTTTGTATTTTGAAATTAGGATCTGGATTTTTTAAGACAGAATTTTTGAGGAGCTACTTATTCTATTCATACTTGGATGGGCATTTAACCAGTAGTTGTGTCGCATTCAGATGATAGGGCGAAGTAAGCGTTCCTATGGCAACTATTTTTTGCCCCTCTTTGAAGTTCTGAGGCATAGTTCCTGCGAATGCCACATCTATTGTAGCCTTGCCGTCAGTGAGTTTAAAGAGTAAAGAACCATCCTCTCCCCAACCTGTGGACCCGCTGACAACAGTGGCTAAAATCTGAACCTCTTTGTTAATATATTCGTCATTACCAGCGACCTGCGAGACTGTTAAATAAGGATTGATATAAGATGTAAAGGCATCGTAGGCGAGAATTGTACTTATAACTATTAGAGCGACAACGATAATATGAACGGGTTTAAATTTCATTTTTCTTCTTCCCTTTTTTCTCTTTCACTCCTCCCCTACTTCTAAATCTGCTATCTTCTCTTTAAGCGAGGATAAACGTCTATTAAGCCAGATAAAAACTACCAAAAGGGACGTCCAGTAAATGATAGAAACGAGAAAGACTTCAAACATATTCTTTTAAACACCTCCTTTTTCGTAGATTAATGCGTTCACACGGCTTTCTAAAGACCAGACAGTGGATGCGGTTATCAGGAGATAAAAGAAGAATAGGGAAGCTGCTAAGAGATTAAAAAATAAAGTTGCAAGCATTGGCGAGGTTATAGAAATTCCAGACGCTTTCACTATCTGAGGATGAAGCGTTGACAATAGATTTATGGACAGATAACTCAGCGGTATGGTAGAAAAAGCGAGGATATTATACACCGCTCCTATTACCGCTCTTTTCTCAACTTCTCCGATGGAGTATTTTACGGAAATATAGCCCGCGTATGCAATCCAGAGTATGAGCGTAGTTGTTTCTCTCGGGTCCCAGTTCCAATAGCTCCCCCATGTGGCGTTTGCCCAAATCGAACCAGAAATCAATGCTATTGCACCATAAACCAACCCTAAGATAGCCGATACCTCTGCCGTTCTATCGTATGTATGCTTTCTTTTAGCTAAAAAGAGGATGCTTGCGAACAGAGAAAGTGAAAAAGCAAGATAGCAAACCCATGCTGCGGGCACATGCGTATATAAAATCCGGTAAAGGTCTCCCATAGTTGCTTCTGAAGGAGCGGCAACATAAGCCGCATAAGAAGCGATTACGCTCACTGCTACGGCGATGCAAAGAAGAATATCTCGCTTCATTTCCTTCATTTTTTACCCACCCATTCAAACAAAATAATCCCTTCACTCTGTTTGAATTCAACATTAAACCTGTCAAAAACGTCCAATATCTCAAGCAATGGTGGAACATCCTCTATCAGTGCCCACGCGACCCTTGCATCGAATTCACATTCTCCAATGGTCATCTTCACCCACTTGACGATAACCGGAACTTTTCCTTTGCTTATTCCAACAAGTTCAAATACTCGTGATTCGTCCATTTTAAAACCCGGCGCTTCACCGAAAATCCTCGGCAGCAATGCTATATCCGCACCAGAATCTATGTACATCGGAACAATCGTTTTTCCTTCTTCCGTCACTAACGTAACCTCGGCAACTGGTCTATATATCACATCCGTTATTGCCGAAAGTTCTTTTCGATATTTGAAAATAATCGTCATTCTACTCCCTATATTAATACTAATGTCTCAGAAGATGGGACTTTTGCCACAAATGGGATTTTTCCTTTATATTTCTTCCTGATCTCGTCTAAAGCAGCTTTTAAATTCTCCTTTGCACGTGCAACAACTTTCTGCTCGATTATAATTACGTATTCATTCTCCTCGTATTCTCTCAGGTCAGCATTCAAAAACCATTCGTAATCTTTGCTCGCCATCTCTTCACCTCCTCTCCCCTTTGCCAAATTTATCTATTATCATCTTCTATTAAAAAGGATTTATGCCTTACCTTATAATAAAGGTATTGAACTCGTGTATAAGACACTGATGGTGACAAATGTATAATAACGCAATAGCAGTGGAAATCATAGAAGTCTCGAAGAGATATGGTTACTTACAGGCTTTGAAATCCGTGTCATTGGAAATAGAAGAAGGCGAATTTCTGGCTTTTTCAGGTCACAACGGGGCGGGAAAGACAACGTTGCTGAAAATAATCGCCACGCATATCTCACCATCTTCGGGAACGGTGAAAATATTTGGCGATGATGCATTCAAAAACAGTGCAGAAATAAGAAGAAGGATTGGTTTGGTAACGCATGAAAGTTTTCTTTATGACGAGCTGAGCGTGAAAGAGAATTTGCTATTCTATGCGAAACTATTCTCGGTAAAAGAAGAGGAGGACTTCCTCGACACGATTGAATTTTTGGGTCTGAAACGCTGGTATAACGTTCCGGTGAAGCAACTGTCGCATGGATTAAGAAAGAGGGCGGACATCGTGAGAGCGTTAATTCATAACCCGGATTTAATCTTGCTTGATGAACCTTTTGCAGGACTGGACACGAACACCTGTGACATTCTCGTAAACTACTTCAAAAGCCGGAAAGGAAAAGGGAAGACGCTATTAATATCGTCTCATTCCTTAGAGTGGTCGAAGAAAATTTGCGATAAGCGAATCTCGCTCGATAAGGGTAAAATAGTAGGAGAAATATCATTTTAGAGAGGCAACAATGAAAAATATTTGGGATTTTCAAAGAGCTGCTCTTGGGATAGCGGAGAAAGACCTGAGGGCAGAGTTACGGCGGTCTTACGAAGTTCTATCAATTCTTACCTTCTCGGTGGGTTCCATACTGATTTGCAGTTTCGCGTGGAGTGGCGGTTCGGTAGGTTCGAAACCCGAAGTGGCATCCGCAGCACTCTGGATTATCCTGTTCTTCGCGAGTATCCTCGCATTTACCACTTCGTTTACGCGCGAAGCAGACCGGGGAACACTCGGCGGTTTGAAAACTCTACCCTGCTCACCACTGGCAATCCTTTACGGCAAAATCATTTATGGAACGGCGCTGCTTTTTTTCGTGGAATGCGTCTTAATTCCTTTTTCTATCATTTTTTTAAACCTCGAATTGAGTGGAAGATTTCCCGCTCTCTTGCTCGTATGCTTCTTAGGTGCGATGGGTCTCTCGTTTGCGGGTTCCTTTGTTTCAGGGCTCGTGATGTTCTCGGAAGGTAAAACATTACTCCTTTCTTTTCTCCTTATTCCTGTTTGTATGCCGGTGCTTATACCGTCAGTTGTGGCAACGGAGGAAATCATCGGAGGTTCCGGTATAACCGAAGTAGTGCCGGAATTGCGACTGCTAATCTCTTTTCTACTTCTGATAACCGCGGTAATGATTCTCACTTTCGAGTTTGTTCTTGAAGAATAATGATAAAAATCCCAACCGTTATAGCCAATAGCAAGGTAGCCAATAGCCAAATAGGGAACATACCTATCTTGAATTTGTCATATTTAAAATTTACCGCAGAGAACGCTGAGTTCACAGAGAAAATAAGGGGTTAGTTGTCTGGTATTAGTAACCCTAAAACCTAAACCTCTAAACCTACACCCTCTGCGTTCTCCGTGAACTCTGCGGTTAATCTGACAATGTCAAGCTATTCCTCATTGGCTATTCACTATTTGCCTGTTCCTTATTTTGATTCTTCCACTGCAAGAAATTGCAATACGGGCAGCCGAAATCCCACGTTTTACCCCTGCCTTTGCCCTTACCCTTTTTTATTATCTTTAACTTAAACAGGGAAGGATGTATATCGCATTTATCTTTGGTCACAATCAGTCTCCCGCTTGTTGGTAACGGCAAAGAGAAATTACAGGTGGGAAAACCGCTGCAGCCCACGAATCTTTTCCTGCGTTTAGAAGTCGCCCAAAAAAGATCCGCACCACATTCCGGGCATGTTCCCACGATTTTATCGCTCTTTAAAGCTTCTTTAAGTGATTTCCCTATTTCCTCACGATTCTCCATCATCTCCTTGAACACCGCACTCAACATCTTTCTCGAATCATCCGCAACTTCATTCTTTTTTCGTTTTCCTTCACTTATCCCGTCCATCTCCTGTTCTAACGTTTTTGTCATCTCCGGCTTCGTTATCACCGCAGCATATTTCTCTAAGGAATCAATAAGTGCGAATGCCTTTTCTGTGGGTTTAGCGGGGTTGTCCTGCACGTATGCGCGGTCATACAGCTTCCCTATTATCTCGTGTCGCGTGCTCTTCGTGCCAAGCCCCAGATCTTCCATCTTTTTTATCAGCCCTGCTTGTGAAATCCTATTCGGTGGCTTTGTTTCCTTATCTGAAATCTCTAAATCCTCGACTATTACTTTATCTCCCTCTTTTAATTTCGGTAATATCAATTCTTCCTTCTTCTGGTACGGATACACAGCAAGAAATCCCTGCTCCTTCAATTCTTTTCCCTTCGCCTCCAATGGCTCGCTCCCTACCTCTATCTTTACATCTGTATCTTCCCATTTTGCGGCATCAGAAAGCGTAGCTAAAAATCGCCGGACCACGAGTTCGTATATCTTCCACATATCCTTGTCAAGCTTCTCTTTGGACGTTTTCGCTACCGGATGTATAGGGGGGTGGTCAGTAGTCTTCTTTTTACCTGCCGTTGGCTTTAATTTCTTCTTCTTTAATATTTGCTCAGCATGTTCACCAAATTCTTCGTGTTCGTAAAACATCTTTACTAACGCCTTTAAATCCAGCGTGTCCGGATACGTGGTATTATCAGTGCGATGATATGATATGAGTCCCTCGAGATACAGGCTCTGTGCGATGTTCATCGCTCTCCTCGGCGTGTATCCGATAGAAGAAGCAGCTCTTATGAATCCTGTTGTATCGAAAGGAGCAGGTGGCTTATCAACCCGCAACTTCCTCTTCACATCACGAACAATTCCGCTCTTTGCTGATTCTATTCTCGATTTTATCGCTTCAACTTCGTCTCTTTCCCAAAACTTATGCTTTTCATGCGTTACATCGAAAACCTCGCCTTTTTCCGTCTTTAATTTCGCATGCAGCTCCCAGAACTTACGAGGGACGAATTTCGCTATTTCTTTTTCCTTCTCTACCAACAACGCAAGTGTCGGAGATTGCACACGTCCAACGGAAAAGAAGTCGTCACCCACACGATTCGCAGATAATGAAATGAACCTTGTCAAAGATGCACCCCATATCAGGTCTATTATCTGTCTCGCTTCGGCTGATGCCGCCAGATTATAATCAACTTCACTTCTCGCCGCAAAACTTTCTTTTATGTCCTTCTCGGTTATCGCACTGTATCGCATCCTGTCAATTTTCACATCAGGATTTATTTTTTTGATAAGGCGGAGTGATTCAACACCTATTAACTCACCTTCGCGGTCGTAATCCGTTGCGATGGTCACCCTGTCAGCATCTCTTGCTATTTGTGCCACTGCTTTAACTATACCTTTTTTTAATGCAACTGCTACTATTTTGGCATCTATCAACTTGAAAGGGTTTATCTTACTCCAATTATTATATGCGGTTGGGAAGTCAAGACGAAAAACATGCCCGCTCAGTCCTACAACTACTTTTCCATCGAACTCATGCGCATCTATGTTTCCTACCTTTTTCTTCTTTGCTTTGCCATTCGATAAAATTGAGGCGATTTTTCTTGCCGTTGTCCCTTTCTCCGTGATTATGTAGTGCATGGTGTTGTTTCCCGCGGATTTATTTTTCGTATTTTTATAGCATGATAGGATGGACTATTTAAATATAAATATAATTGAGATGAAAAATACGGGCTGTATAAAAGAGAAAGAGGCTTTTTTGTATGAGCAAAAAGGGAAGAAAGTGAGATGTGGAACCTGTGAACGGTTCTGCGAAATTGATGTGGGCGAGTCGGGATTCTGTAAAACACGGATGAATATTGATGGAAAACTCTATACCTTAGAATATGGCGATATTTCCTCTATAAGTGCGAATCCAATAGAGAAGAAACCCTTTTTCCATTTCTTCCCAGGCAGCAGAGCATTAACGGCTGGTAGTTACGGCTGCAATTTCTCCTGCCCCTGGTGTCAGAATTGGGACATTAGCAAATCCGTTCCAACTCCGGCGGGGAGTAATTATGTATCGGCAGAGAGATTCGTGCGAATGGTGAAAGAGAGAAGATGCCAGGGGACTTCTATATCCTTTAACGAGCCAGCATTACTTCTCGAATACTCGCTTGACGTTTTTGAACTCGCTAAAAGAGAGGGCTATTATAATACATACGTGACGAATGGCTACATGAGTGCAGATGCGCTGAGGTTGCTGGTGGAGCATGGATTAGATGCGATGAATGTGGATATAAAAGGTTGTGAGGAAGCAGTGCGGAAATATTGTGGTGCAGACATTGAAAAAGTATGGCGGAATATAAAGGAAGCGAAGAGAAAGGGAGTTCATGTTGAACTCACAACGCTCATTATACCGCGTGTGAACGATGCTGAGAAATGTTTGAGGAGCATAGCATCGAGAATCAGGAATGAAGTCGGGAGAAATACACCCTGGCACGTAACGCAGTATTATCCGGCTTACAAATCGCTTGAAGTCGGTCTTTACAAAGGAAGGACACCTGTTGAAACACTGGAGCGTGCGTGGAGCATAGGGAAGGAAGAAGGTTTGAATTATGTCTATCTCGGCAACGTTCCCGGGCATCATTATGAAAATACTTATTGCCCGGATTGCGGTGAACTGTTAATCAAGCGATATGGTTTTGACGTGGTTAGTTATCGGATTACAGCAGAGAATAAATGTCCGAAGTGTGGGGAGACTATCGTAGTGAAAAAATAAAGATTTACCGTAAACACTTTTATAATTCTTCCCCTTCTAACAACCGCCCTAAAAATACCGCAAGGTCAACTATCTCAAAATTATATTCACATCCGCATTCTTCTTCTCCTTCCGCCTCTTTCTCTTTCTCCGTCTCCGTTTCGCGCTTCAAACAATTTAAATGTGACAAGCATTTCGGACAGGTGGTTATCAACGCATCCACTTCCTTATCTTTTACTTCATCCAGCCGGAAAGCTCTGAGTGCTTTACTCATATCATTGCAGTTCATCATCGCGCTAACACCACAGCAAAGAGAATTGTCTTTGGAGTGATTCAGTTCTACATATCTTGCCCCGGACTTCGTTATCGCATCCCGTGGCGCTTCGTATAACTGAAAACGTTTCATTGCGCAGGGGTCATGGTATGTTACCGTTCTGGCACGATTATTCGCTTTTTCTAAATCTGGGAAATCCATTTTCTCGCTCAACGATAGTAATTGAGAAACATGTATAACCTCTACACCCATAGCTTCCAGTTCGTAATATCTCTTGAAAGTGAGGAAACACTCAGCACAACTTACAACGAGCTTCTTTATCCCCATCTCCTTTATTTTTTTTGTATTGTAAGAAGCGAGCTGCTCGAAAACCTTATAATTGCCCTGATAAAGCACGTCATGTCCACAGCATTTCAAGCTTGCAATTCCTGGCTTTATCCCTATTTCATTCAGCAGCTTTACTGCGTAATCACCTATCTCATGAAAGTTCACACCTACGTCCATAAACAGGTCGAAATAATCCAAACAGCCGGGGAAATAGCCATACTCGCTATTTTCAGCTATTTCACCTTTGAAATCCGTTGGCACACCTTTATCAAAGAAAGTCATGAAAGTGGCTATCTCGGAAAATACCCTGTGCGCTAAACTATCCTCGTTTACTCCTCCTTCGCTCCTCAAACCTAGTATAAGCGCTGGAAAATCCACTCCCTGTGGACATACAGCATAGCAATTGTCACAAATCAAACAGTTCCATTGCTCATTCTCATCTGTATCCGTATCCGTATCAAAGTCATATAAGAAGCTACGAGGATTGAATTTTGATACCCTGCGCATTGGACACGTCCCCGTGCATTGCCCGCATTGATAACAAAGCCTTGAAATACTCGAATATCTTTGTGTAATGCTTTCGCTCTTTTTCGCCATAGTATAAATGAAAAACTATATATACTACTATTATGAAAAGACTTACTTATTTGTCCCTGCATCAAAAAATTTTGCTTATCTTCGCCTTCGCACCCATTTCTTCATCTATCCGCAACAACTGATTGTATTTACCAGCCCTTTCGCTTCTTGCGGGTGCACCGGTTTTTATTATCTCTGCGTTTATCGCAACCGAGAAATCGGCGATGAGCGTATCCTCAGTCTCGCCAGACCTATGGCTGACTACTTTCTTATATCCGTTTTCAGAAGCCAATTTAACGGCATCCAGAGTTTCCGAAATACTGCCTATTTGATTCAACTTAAGCAGAATGGCATTTGCCGCTTTTTTCGTTATACCCTCTTGAAGTCGCTTAACGTTTGTCACGAACAGGTCATCGCCAACTATTATTTTCCGTGGCATCCTCATCGTGAGTTCCGCAAATAACTCGAATGAATCCTCTTCAAATGGGTCTTCTATCAATTCTATCGGATATTTCTCCACGAGAGCTTGATAGAAGTCAATCAGTTCAGAGCCGTCTTTATCCATGCCGTCTATCACGTATTTTCGCTTCGCCGCGTCGAAGAAAGAAGAAGCCGCCGCATCCATGCCCAACCGTATTTCGTCCTCAGAATAACCAGATTCGCTTATCGCTTCCGTTATCGCATCAAGTGGCTGAACAGTCTCACGCATAGGCGGTGCATAGCCACCCTCATCTCCCACATTCGTAGCTATTTTACCGTATTTCGCCGCCAACACTTTTTTAAGTGCGTGATAAGTCTCAACACCAGCCCTTAAATTATCGCTGAACCTGTCAAAACCTATGGGTAGGATAATAAACTCCTGTATGCTCAGCTCGTTACCTGCATGCTGTCCGCCGTTTATCACGTTCATCATCGGTACCGGAAGCTCATACTGTAGCTCCATCCCGGCGACGTCCTCACAGACATATTCAAAGAGCGGCTTTTTTAACGAATCCGCCGCCGCTTTACAAACCGCCATCGAGGTTCCGAGAATAGAATTCGCACCCAAGCTCGACTTGTTTTCCGTTCCATCCAGTTCTATCAGCCGCTCATCTATGTCCCGCTGTTCGAGAGCGTCCATTCCAATTAGTTCGTTTTTTATCACTGTATTCACGGCTTCAACCGCTTTGAGAACTCCTTTGCCGCCATATCTTTTCTTGTCGCCGTTTCGTTTCTCCCACGCCTCTTTACTTCCGGTAGATGCCCCCGAAGGCACACTCGCTCTGCCAAATCCGTCCGCTGTATGCACTTCTACTTCTATGGTCGGATTTCCACGAGAATCCAGAATCTCTCTTCCTTTTATTTCCTTTATCTCTATTACTCTCATAATTAATCTATTTCTCCAATAGCAATTTCAAACTTTTTATCTTTATTTTTATTATAGTTCTTTATCGTGTATTTTTCTATAAGCTAAAATGGGGTAAAGAAGGAAAATTACAGATGAAGGCAAAAGCAAACGAGGAAAAAACAGAAACAACGAATAGGGTGCTTGTAACAGACCATATTTCAGAAGAGGGGATAAAAAAGCTGAAGGAGTTTGCAGAAGTTGACATTGAATTAGAATTGAGCAGGGAAGATTTAAAGGAGCGTATTGCGGGCTATGATGCGTTAATCGTGAGAAGTGGCACGAAAGTGACGCAGGAAATAATAGAAGCAGGGAGCATCGGCAGATTAAAGGTAATAGGCAGAGCAGGTGTCGGCGTGGATAACATAGACGTGGAAACAGCGACGGAAAAAGGAATTATGGTGGTGAATGCGCCGGAAGCAAATACTATATCTGCCGCGGAACATACCATCGCAATGCTGTTCAGCCTTTCGCGAAAAATACCGGCTGCGAATCTGTCGCTGAAATCAAGGAAGTGGGAGAGAAAAAAGCACATGGGTGTGGAAGTAAATGGCAAGGTATTAGGCATAATAGGTCTGGGAAGAGTGGGGAGTGAAGTAGCGAAGAGGGGAAAAGGGCTTGGAATGAGAGTCGTTGCTTACGACCCCTTTATATCATTGGAGAGCGCGAGAGAGCTTGGAATTGCTCTTTTAAGTTTTACTGAGGTTCTTTCTGCTGCTGATTATATATCACTGCATACACCACTGACAAAGGACACGCATCACCTGATAGGTAAGAAAGAGTTCGAGTTGATGAAAGACGGTGTTCGTGTGATAAATTGTGCGAGGGGTGGGATATTAGATGAGGATGCGCTGAAGGATGCGATAAAGAGCGGTAAAGTAGCAGAAGCGGCTCTGGATGTATTCGAGCACGAGCCACCCGATGAAAGTGAATTACTGGAACTGGAAGAAGTAATTGTTACGCCTCATCTGGGTGCATCCACGGAGGAAGCGCAGAAGGCTGCCGCTATGGTTATTTCAGAGGAGGTAATAGAGGCGTTGAAGAACAAGCCAGTAAGGAATGCCGTGAACATGATATACGTCGAAGAGGAGTTGATGGACGCTATAAAGCCTTATTTAGTATTAGCAGAGAAACTCGGGCGACTCTGTGCACAGCTCATACCAAAATCGAGTAGGCTTGAGCAATTTGACGTTTCTTATGAAGGAGAAATAGGAATGGCAACACACATAGGGAAAAACACGAGATTGATAACCGTAGCAATGCTGAAGAGTTATCTCTCATGGTTCACCAATGGTGTGAATTATGTGAATGCCGATGTAATAGCGAAGAATTTCGGGATAAAAGTTACGGAAAGCAAGACAGAGGACGTTGAAAATTTCTCCTCTTTGATTAGCATTACAGCGAGCACGCGGATAGAAGATGAAGCGAAAAAAAGGACCGTTGCAGGCACACTCTTTGGAAAAAACGACCCAAGAATAGTGAAAATAGATGGGTTCCGGGTGGATGCATCTCCTTCTGGCTACATGCTTATATGCTCCTTCTTCGATAAGCCAAGGGTGATAGGTCCTGTTTGCATGATTTTAGGCGACCGCGGCATAAACATAGCCGGAATGCAGGTGGGAAGGGAGGAAGTAGGAGGCGAAGCTGTTATGGTGCTTAATGTGGACAGCCCCGTCGACGAGGACACCATAGAAGATATAAAAGAGGTTAAGAACATCTTTGACATTAAGCTTGTGAAGTTGTAAGAGGTAAGACGGTAAAAAGAAACGATGAGAAAGAGAAAAAAAGTAAAATTTGAGCGATATGGGTGGTGGAAAAAGAAGAAATTGAGTAAGAGCTGGAGAAGACCTCGTGGCAGGGATAATAAGATGAGGCGGCATATAGCGGCGAAAGGTGCAAGGGTGAAAGCAGGATACAGGAGAAAGAAAGAAGAAAGGGGGCTACATCCTTCAGGGTGGAGAGAAGTGCTTGTTTTCAATACGAATGGCCTTGCTAAGGTAGAAGTTGCAAGAGAGGAAATAGCAGTGCGAATAGCATCAAGTGTTGGAAGGAGAAAGAGGGAAGCGATAGAGGCGGAAGCAGCCACGCTTGGTATAAAGGTGCTTAATCCTATGCGAGCATAACAAATATCTCTTAAAAATCCCAATGTCAAAAAAGCCCTTATATGCCATAAATTTGGCAGACGTAAGAGAATGCCCCAGAAATCGGGATGAAGATATACAAATTAGATTGGGATGAAGAAAACATCTCTCACATTGCTGAGCATAACGTAACCAAAATCTAAATAATTATGAGAGCAGAGAAATTCAAAACGGAAAAAGAAGAAGCGGAATACTGGAACCAGATAGATACAACAACCTTAGATTTAGAGGAAGTTGAATTGGAATACGAACCAGGAATACCGGATAATATATGTGTGATTTGTGGAGAGGAAATGGAAGAAAGAAAGATGAATGTTGAAGCTTTTGGTGGTAAGATTACTATTCATGGCGTAAAGAAATATCATTGCAAAAAATGTAACAGGTTTACAATTGGCTCTGAAAAGGCCGAAAGGCTATCTCAAATGCTAACAAGATTACGGCAAAGAGAAGATAGTATATTAGAATCCATGTGCGTTATTGATTTTGACAATGAAGGGTACTTTGTTAGAATTCCTATCGAATTGGCAAATAGGATTGGAATTGAGAAAAAAGACCGGGCAAGAATTTGTGTTGAAGGTAAAAAGATAATTTTAGAGTTTGAATAATAAACTACGCTATCTCCGTGCCTCGATGTTTCCCGTGAACTGCATCTAAAATATTACGAGGGTTACTTCCGTCAATGACGATGGTCTTTATTCCGCTTCTTTCTATTATTTTCGCTGCAACAGGGTCTATAACAATTCTCGAGCCTGCTTTTAGTTCCTCTTTCATTGTTAGGGCTACGAGTTCCTTTGGCGTGAGCTTGTCGTATTTTCTCGCATCTGAATACATGCGAGGGTCTGCATCATAGACGCCATCTACCGATGTCACATCTATAAGCAGGTCTGCATTTACGTATTCAGCGAGAATCGCAGCCACTGCATCGGTTGTATAACCCGGGCTTACGCCACCCATCACTGCTATTTTCGCACTTTCGCCTTTCATCGCAGCCTTAGCCACTGCAACTTCTTTATAATCTGAGAAAGGTTCAGGATACGCATCTTTTAAAGCAGAAATAAGCAATCTGGCGTTTATTCTTGCCACCGCTATGCCTATATAATCGCAAAAAGCTTCGTTCGCACCAAGATCACGTGCTATTTTTATACGTTCACGTGCTATTTCGCCACCACCGGTAACCATGTATAGATTGCATGATTTCGCAAGCTCCTCTAATACCGATGCAATCTTTTTTATGCTCTCAGCATCCGAGAAAAAAATACCGCCCAACGAAACGACAACTTTCATGTTATCATTTCCTCACTCTTTTTCATTAATAAACCTTTCTTTAAAAAAGGAAAAAATGTGCGAATCGAGTGTGCTAATAGAAAAAGAAGGAAGAAGAGAATTGCTGATGGAGGATGTGGTTCATGTGGAAGTTGATGGTGAAGATATAAAACTCACGGGAATCTTGGGCGAGACACGAGACACAAAAGGTAGGCTAAAGGAAATAAATCTGATGAAGCATACGATAGTGATAGAAGAATGATGCACCTCGTTATAGAAGATGGAGTGCGGGAAAAATTCGAGATATGCGTTGGCATTGCGGAGATAAGAGGCGTGAGACAACAGGGAAGCGATGAAATAAGCAAAGAAATAGTAGAAGTAGCGACGGAAATAAAAAGCAGATATAGAATTGACGCAGTGAAGGAGATAAGAACAATCAGAATGCAAAGGGACTTCTTCTGGAGAATGGGTATTGACCCGACAAAAGTCCGACCGGCGTCAGAGGCATTGCTGAGAAGGATTTTGCTGAATAAGGGGCTGCCGAGGGTATCGCCAATTGTGGATGCCTATAATCTTGCATCAGTGAAGACACTGCTTACCTTCAGCGCTTTTGACCTCGAGCGAATAGCCCCGCCTTTGTCTGTGAGGTTTTCGAGAGAGGGTGAGGCGGTGACTTTGATAGGGAACAGGCGAAAGGAATTAACGGGCAAAGAGATAGTCCTCGGTGATTCTGAGAAAATTTTATGCGTGTATGTGCATGGTGATGTGGAAGAAACGAAGGTAACGGATGCTACGAAGAACGTGCTTTTAGTTGCTTATGGTATCCCGGGAATGTCGAAGGACGAACTCAAAGAAGGCGTAATCGCAGCATCGAATTACATAAAGAGGTTTGCGGGTGGAGAGGTTGTGATGGCGGAGGTGTATGAATAAGAGGTATTTTTCCAAAGAAAGTTTGTTGGATTACGAAATACATGGGCCCGAAGGGATTCGAACCCTTGACCGCCCGGTTATGAGCCGGGCGCTCTAACCATGCTAAGCTACGGGCCCCTTTCTTTTAATTATCATTTGTCCTTTTCCATATAAATTACTTGTTTATTAATATGCCTAGCACATCATTAAAACGTCCATCCGCTTAACCATCTTAAACTCTCCTTATATTCATACGCTACCGGGTAACCCGATATTGCGGGATAGAAGAGTAAGAAAAGAACTGCTGTCAAAATAAGGAAAGCGATGACAATACACTTAAAGAAAAGACTTCTTCTCTTCGATGACCATTCCTTCTCAAAAGAGAGATTCAACCAATAAGTAAGTGCAAATATCATAAACGGCACGTTAGCGACAAAATGATAGATGAACAAGATTCTCGTGATAAGTGCGTAAGAGAGCCATTGTAGTAGAAAAGGAACGAGAATGAAGAGGTAAACGTAACTATGCCAGTGCTCATGATGCTCCGTTTTCCTTACCTTATCCGCTACAAACTTTGCCGCAATTAAAATCAAAGCCAGAATGCTTCCCCACCATATCGCTGGATTACCCATCAAAACAATTGTCGAAACTGTTCCGTCTAAACTGTTAAAATACAACCAGAGCGGTTTAAGCATGAGGTGCCATGACCACCAGGACGAAGAGAAAGGATGCGTCGCTTCAATCCCTGCATGATATACAAACATGCCCAGTTGCAGATCAAAAACGGTTAATGGTATGGGCGGAACAATACTCACATTGCCTCCGGACATGTATTCAGATGTGTATCGCAGGTATAGCGGAAACCTGTGAATAGCCAGAAGCCCATGTCCACCACCCGAAAACATGTATGGAATATAAGTCGCGATATAAATAGCCGCGGAAACGAATAGCGCCGCTAAAATTATTTTAAAATCGCTAAAAATCGGCTTACTATTTCTTAAATTGCTGACTAATAAAAGAATCAAAATTGCTACTAAACCAAAAACAGCGGTCCATTTCACGGTAAAGCAAAGACCGAAGAAAATAATGCTGATAAAAAGAGAAGTGGACGTTCCTTTTTTTTCTCCGCTCCCCCCTCCTCCCTCTTCTCTTCTGTAGAAGTAATCGAAGGCAAAGTAGAACATCAATAAAGAAAAAAGAAGGATGTATATTTCTCCTGTCGCCAACCTCGCCAATGAGAAATGCATAAACTCGAAGGTTAAGAGGAAAGCAGCGAAGAAGCCCGCTACTGAACTCCCAAACATGCGCTTACCAAAAAAAAACATTATCGGTATCATCGCTGTTGCGGCTAAAACGCCTAAGATCCGCCAGCCAAATGGATTCATTCCGAAGCACAAGATGCCAAGGGCTATTATAAGCTTTCCAAGTGGTGGATGCGTGGTTTCATACGGCTCTTCGAGATTCAAATGCTCTTCCGCGGTTCGCACAAAATACATCTCGTCAAAGTAAGCGCCATATTTTTGTGTAATCGGCAGTTTTATCATCTCTTGCTCATCAACTAATCTCGTAGCATTTTCTACGCTTACTTCTACGGGCTCTATCTTTTTATTCTCTGCGGAAATCACCAAAATCTCGCCTATTTTACCTTCTGATTCCTCGGCATCGAACACGAACTTGAGAAATCTGGTGCTTGTATTACCTAAATCTCTTTTATCCCATGAGCAAAAATGCACGTTCTTTGCGGGGTCGTTGTCATAAGATAGAAGTTTATTCCATTCTTCTGGCTGTTGCTTCGGCTCTCCCACGCCACTGCCATAAAGATCAAACTTCGTTCGTTTCGCATCCGCTAAGAAGATATAAACCTCTTTTACCTGCTGAACGCTACCAAAATCAAAAACAACTTGAATCTCTTCTTCTCCCGAAATCCCCGTTCCCGCTTGTGATGGCTGCCATGAGGAAGAAGGCATCGCGACAGAACCCATATTAAGGGATGCAAAAAACAGAAAAAGGACTGCAAGTGCGGTTATTGATGCGAGTTCCCAGCGCTTTATTCCTTTCATCTATGCAGAACAAAAAGATACTTTTATATATAATATGAAACTATTTACGAATCAAATATGCATCTGCACGAGCTATAAAACAATGAAAATAGCTTTTTACTATCGAAACGTAACTGGTGGTATAAAAACACATGTTGAAGCGCTTTCGCATGAATTCGAGAGATTAGGGCATGAAGTAAGGAGAATAGACCAGTTTGCGCTTGGCTCTTACATGCTTGGCAATTCCTCAGGCGGTATTTCTTATGGTTTTGACTTCTCGCTAAGAAAGATAAAAAAGGAGGTGGAAGACTGTGATATTCTCCATATACATCATGCAGCTACGTTTTCAGAATTTTTCCTACCATTTTCTTCTATTGGCTCTGAGCTCAACATCGTCAACACGTTCCATATTCCAGCGGGGAAAAATCTGGAAGGTGAGTTTGCAAGAGCACTTATCGCAATGCTCGTTTCTCTTTATGTTGGACGTTCAAAGAAATTTATATCTGTAAGCGCAGAAATTGCGGAAGATATTCGCAGATGTTGCTATGGTTATGGCGATGATGATGACGACGACAACGGAACTGAAATCGTGGTTATACCAAATGGAGTGGATATAAATCGCTTTCATCCACAGGAAAAGGATGAAAAAGCAAGCAATGAGCAGGGAAAAGGCGTCTGCATTGGTTATCTTGGGCGATTATCACCTGAAAAGAATATAATAAACATGATAAAGGCGGTGAAGGCATTAGACTCAGATGACATCCGTTTAAAGATTGCGGGAACCGGACCGTTATATGATAAGCTAAAAAAGCTGGAAGACGAAAGAATAGAGGTTTTAGGGTATGTAGAAGACGCACCTTCTTTCTATCGAAGCATAGACGTTTTCTTGCTCGCTTCTAAACTCGAAGCACAGCCAATCGCATTGCTCGAGGCGATGGCATCGGGGCTGCCTGTAATTGCTTCAGATGTCGGTGACAACAAATATTTCGTCCAGGGAAATGGCATTATCTGCGGCACATCCGCGAAGGAAATAGGTGCTGCAATAAATGAGATGCTAATGGCTGATATGGAGAAGATGGGCACGGAGTCAAGAAGAATAGTTGAGCAGGACTATACCTGGGATAAGATTGCAGAACGGACACTGGATGTGTATAAAAGCGTGAATCAATATTAAATAAAGTCACTATACCCCGTACTTAACAGTAGTTGGCAAAGTATATAGAATATAGCATCATCTTATATCTATTATTACTCTTATGTATGTCTATGTGTTCTGTCATCATATTCGGTGCTTAATAGATCAGCGGTCGAGAAGAGAGCCTGCCAGGTCTTAAAGAAGAAATTCTATCCGATGTTCGACTTCAAGCAGGGGGATAATGTCACTATTGGCAGCGCAGGCAATATTTTAGACTGTGTTGTCCATGCAGCCATTACAGAGGATTTCATTGAAAATGGTACGGAAGTTCTTAGATCGAGGAAAAGGGGTGTTCCTG